>NZ_JBHSNC010000011.1:0-710 GCF_042655785.1 Cohnella yongneupensis | reverse complement strand
AAATTTGCTTTTGGAAGAATATATGGTGATGCCTCAATTGCAATATATAAAGATATTGGTAATTCAATGAGTGATTTGCCAATGAATGAAGAGTACCAATTTATTGTAGGGATCTATAAGTATGCATTGAAAACTGCAGGATGGTTAATTGTAGATCATCGCGAATTTGATAACGAAGAAGATAAATGGCCTCCACCAACCAAGATAATAGATCAAATCTCAGGAGAGTATTCTATTTACTACAAAGGAGAAATTAAGCCATCTAGTTTTGATGATTGTAAAGACTTAGAAACAGCTGCAGTTTGGGCAGACAATCATATAATAGATAGAATTATGGGAATCAATACTTGGCATAAGGAATAGTTGCAAACAATATCGATTGTATATTCAAGATGTCATGTGACTTCTGATAACACCATATTCACGCATCGGGCATTCGCCCTCGGTCCGGCACGAAGTCAGAAGTGAATTCGTGGAGGCATTTCAGCAGCATGGATGTCAATTCTGCCGGACACATCCGCACCACCTAACCGCATCGCGGCCGCCTTTCAGGCTTAAGGTGGTGGGACGTCGTGAATACAAGAACGTTAGATGAAACTGGTGCAAAGCCAAAAAAAAAATAAGAGGTGGACTATCTGAGTATATCAATAGTTACTCAAAGATTAATTCTTAAAACCATCGATGAATCAAATGCGGATCAAGTATTAGAC
>NZ_JBHSNC010000010.1:0-325588 GCF_042655785.1 Cohnella yongneupensis | reverse complement strand
GCGAATTGAGGAATACATACGTTTTTATAACGAGGAACGCTCACAGCGGAAACTAAACAAGCTGACTCCGGTTGAATACCGACGCCAGCTTGTAGCCTAGGCTTTTTTATCTGTCCACTAAATGGGGTCTTGACCATGCGTGCGAAGCCCGGCTTTTTTTGCTAGAATAATGTGGACGACTTCTACTAGGAGGCTTACCTTTGCAAAGACCAACCAGCGTACGAACTATGTTACTCCTTACTTACCTTAAGCTGATCATGACAATCATGTTTATACCTCAGCTGATAAACGCAAAAGTGCCTGAGGATATTACTGCTGCACGACTTCAAAGCATCACTATCACAGTGTCATTAGAGTTCTTAGTTGGAGTAGCATTAATTATTTTCATCCGTAAACGCAAACACCTATTTGCGATGTTAAGTGCAGTCGCTCTTGTTATGATGCTGACGACCATGGCTCAGGTTGTTGCCGCAGTAATCATCGTGCTGCTCTTCTTCTTAAGATCGACCCGCGTATATTTCCAAAACAAACCGCAACCGGAAGCCGAAGAAGACGACTCTGAAGAGGAATCGTCAGATGACGAGGAGTCGGATGGGGAGTCTGATTCGGAATTGTCCGAAGGCGACGAGCAAGACGAAGCCGAGGTAAAACAAAGCAAACCCGCAGCGATCGACAAGCCTAAATCGAAAGCGAAGACCGGCCTCGAAGTTACGATTCGCCAAGCGGTACCCGAGGACGCGGACACGATCCACGCGCTAATGCTGATCTCGTTCGAAGAATACCGCGTAACCGTACCGCCATCCAGCGCTTTGGAAGAGACGAGCGAAGGCATTCTCGAAGTGTTGCAAAACGGCGGCGAATCGGCGGCTATCCTGTATGAGGACGATACGGCGGTGGCGATGGTGCGCTACAAATTCGAAGGCGATGCGATCTACTTCTTCCGCTTGTCGGTCATTCCGTCCAAGCGCCTTAGAGGCTATGCCAAGCAACTAGTGAAGTGGATCGAACACCAGGGCACTTCCAAAGGCATGAACGCCAGCCGCTGCAAAGTGCGCCAGACCGTTCAAAATAACGTGAGAATGTACCAGGATCTCGGCTACGAGATCGTCGACCAAGAGCTGGTCGTACGTCCTACCGGTTCGGTGAAGGCGTTGACGCTGGAGAAGAGCCTAAGACCTCAATAATAATCCGTAACGCCGTTCACGAAACCGAAGCAGCGACAGCCGCTTAGGCGAAGGGGACGGCGTTTAATAGGTATACACGGGAGACGGCGTATGAGCAATCCAAGCAGGCAGCTACGCAATGTAGGCATCTTCGCTCACGTTGATGCTGGGAAAACGACGACAACGGAACAAATTTTATATCGCAGCGGCAGCATCCGATCGCTGGGCAGCGTAGACGAGGGCACGGCTCAGACGGATTGGCTGGAGGTCGAGCGGAAGAGAGGCATCTCCGTGCGCGCGGCGGTGACCCGATTCGTCTGGCGGGACATCGAAGTGAATTTGGTCGATACGCCGGGACATGTCGACTTCCTGTCGGAAGTCGAGCGTTCGCTTCGCGTTATGGACGGGGCCGTCCTCATTATATCTGCCGTCGAAGGCGTGCAGGCGCAGACCGAAGTCATCTGGCAAGCGCTTCGCGACTTGGGCATTCCGACGCTGTTGTACGTGAACAAGCTGGATCGCATCGGAGCGGATCCGGAGCGGGTGTTGGACGAGATCCGCAGGCTGCTAACGGATGTTGCGGTTCCGATTCAAGCAGTGACGAAAGTCGAAGCGGATTTCGCGGGCGCGGTCGATTTGGTCGATTGGGAGTTGCGGGGGGAGACGCCGTCCATCATAGAACCCGCCGTTCAGGCGGCGCGCGATCAATTGGCCGATGCCGTCGCGGTTCATGACGACGCGCTCTTGGAGCGGTATCTCTCGGAAGGGGCGCTTCCGGACGCGGACCTGGTGCCCGCGCTGATCGCCGCATCCAACGCTGCCAACCTGTTCCCGGTGCTCTATGGGGCATCGAGTCGCGGCATCGGCGTAGATAAGCTGATGGACGCGATCGTCGCGTTGCTTCCGGCGCCTGCCGGTCATTTGGAAGCTCCACTGTCCGGCATCGTGTTCAAGCTGGACAAGGATCCGACGATGGGGCGAGTCGCCTACGTTCGCCTCTATGGCGGCACGCTGCGCAACAGGGATTTAGTGCGTAACGATATGCAAGGCATAGAAGAAAAAATCACGCAAATCCGCAAAATCGACGGACAGCGAAGCGAAGACGTTGGCGTGCTTCGCGCCGGAGATATCGCGGCGGTATACGGCTGGAGCCGGGCGCGGATCGGCGATGTCGTCGGGTCGGCGGAAGGCGTGCCGGGGGCACGGCGTCTGGCGGAGCCTTTGCTCACGGTGCAAGCGCACTGGCGCAACGAAGCGGAATACGCGAACGTCGTCGCGGCGTTCCAAGAGCTCGCGGACGAAGATCCACAACTCGACGTACAGTGGGTGCCGGAAGACCGGGAGCTTCATCTTAAAGTGATGGGGCCGATTCAGGTGGAGGTGCTGGCGCAGATGATGGCCAGCCGGTTCGGGCTGGAAGTCACTTTCGACGAACCGTCGGTTATTTATAAGGAGACGCCTGTTGCGGCAGGTGAGGGCTTCGTTGCCTATACGATGCCTAAGCCATGTTGGGCGATTTTGCGGTTCCGGATCGAACCTTTGCCGCGAGGAAGCGGCTTATCGTATAGCTCCGTCGTTCGGACGGAACGGCTACTGGAGCGTTATCAGAACGAGGTGGCAAGGCGGGTGCCGGAGGCGTTGGAGCAAGGGCTTCGCGGCTGGCCGGTTACCGATCTGAAGATTACGCTCGTCGAAGGCGAGCATCACGTCTGGCATACGCATCCGCTCGATTGGGTCGTAGCTACGCCGATGGGCATCATGGACGGACTCGTGAATACGGGGACGAAGCTGCTAGAGCCGATGCTCAGCTACAGGCTGTCGACGCCGGAAGAGTTCGGCGGCAAGATCATGAGCGAGCTCGTGCTCATGCGCGGCACGTTCGACACGCCCGTCGTGCGCGGTGGCAGAATGGAACTGGAAGGCATGCTTCCCGTCGCTACGTCGCTCGATTTTCCGGCGAGGCTCGGATCGCTCACGAAGGGCAGGGGTACGCTGACGACTTTCTTCGGCGGCTATCAAGATTGCCCTGCGGATGTCGAAGCAACACGCGCAAGACGCGGCGTCAATCCGCTCGACACGTCGAAGTGGATACTCGCCACGCGTAACGCGTTGTCCGGGGAATAGGAAGTCATGCATAATCATGCGCTTATATGAGAACAGGGCATCGCAGGGTGAAGATCACCCGGCGTTGCCCTGTTCTGTTGTAGCCTCTTATTTAAACGTTCAGCACGAACTTATCCAATACGTGCTTCACGCCGTCCTCGTTGTTGCTGAACGTTACGAAGTCCGCGATTTCTTTCAGCGCCGGTACGGCATTGCCCATCGCCACGCCGAGGCCGGCCGCTTCGACCATCTCGTGATCGTTCATCGCGTCGCCCATCGCGATCGTCTCTTCCATCGGGATGCCGAAGTGCGCGGCGAGAAACCGCAACGCGTGACCTTTCGTCCCTTCCGGATGCATGAATTCCAAGTAATTCGGCTTGGACTTCGTAATATGCGCTTCCGTTCCGAACATTTCCTTCATGACCGGAAGCAAAGCATCCAGTCGCGCAGGCTCGTCGATGATGAGGAGCTTCGTCTGCCGATCGCTGGCGATGATGCGCTTGAAATCCGGCTCGATCGTATAAGGGATTTTGGATTGCGCCGCGTAGCCTTTCAAAAGGTCGTTGTCCTCCGGCGCATACAGCTTATCTCCAACGTAGCTTTGCAGGTGCAAGCCGTTAGCGACGCAGTAGTCGTACAGACGCGAAGCTACGCTGACGGGTACAGAGCGTTCGTAAAGCACTTCTTCGTCCATGAGATTTTTAATCAGCGAGCCTTGATAAGTGATGATCGGTACGTTCAACCCGACTTGGCGGGCGATTTTCTGCGCGGAGTCGAACATGCGTCCGGTCGCGATCGTTAGATGCGCGCCTTGGGCAATCGCTTCGGTCATCGCTTGGCGCGTCGGTTCGGATACGGTTAGATCGTCGGTCAGCAGCGTGTCGTCGAGATCCATGGCAATGAGACGGTAAGGCATCAGTCGGTTCTCCCTCTCTCTAATGCGATGATGTATTAATTCGGATGATTTCGTTACATTGTATCGCATCTGGACGCGCGCGGAAAGTTTTTATCATAGGTTTTAGCAATATGAACAGTGGCTATCGAAAGGATAGCGATTCGTTGCAGTAGGCGCTAAGCCGGCTGGGGGCATACAATCGTGAAGGGTAAGCTAAGTAGCCCGTACGATTCGCCGTACATGCGGGAGGAGATCCAACATGCTGGAATCAAATGCTTTCTATGTAGCGCCATACGGGAACGACGAAGCCCTTGGAAGCCTGTACGCGCCGTTCTTGAGCGTTGCCCGCGCACGGGACGCGGTACGCGAGCGAATCGCCGGAGGCATGTCCGCGGACGTCACCGTCTACCTATTCGGAGGAACGTATGAAATCGAAAGCACGCTGCAATTCGATGATCGGGATGCGGGGAAAGATGGCTTTCGCGTAAAATATCGCAATGTTCCGGGCGAGAAGCCGCTGCTCGTCGGCGGAAAGGTGTTGTCCGGATGGGAGAGACACGAAGGCGCGATATGGAAGACGAAGCTGCCTACGGGGCAGGCGTTCCACACGATGTACGCCGATAACGGCCGCGTTCGCAAAGCAAGGCTGCCTGCGACGGGTTATTATAGAACGGGTCATACCGAACGCGGCATGGAAAAGCTCGGTATTCGCTTCGACGAAGGAGACCTACCTTCGGCCGCAAGGCTTGATGATGCCCAAGCGTTCGTGTGGCCGGGCGAAGGCGAGTGGAATTGGTTCTCCGAGACGAAAGCCGTCCGAGAGATGGATCGGGCTTCGAACCTGCTGCTGTTCGAGTCGGAGGCTACGTGGGGGATAGGGCATGGATCCCGTTACTACTTGCAGGGCTCGCTCGATTTTCTCAAGCATCCCGGACAATATCATGTAGATAACGCCGCCGGGGTCGTCTATTATTGGCCCGAGCAAAGCGCAGAAGGGGACATGGATCCGAACGAGGAGCGTATTTACTCGCCGACTGTGACGCGTCTAATCGAGCTGCGAGGACGAAGCGGCGAACGAAGGCTGAGCGATTTCGAGCTTTTCGGGCTGACGCTCGCGTGCACGGACGGCTTTCGGGAATATCGCATGATGGACGCGAACGACGAACGCGCTGAGCATCGCGAGGGCCTTATTTATGTAGACAACGCCGATCAAATTGCTATTACCGGTTGTAAGATCCGAGACTCGGGCTCTTGCGGTATTTTCTTGGATCGCGATGCGCGGGAAGTGAAGATCGAGAGAAATAAGATCGATCGCATCGGTTATGTCGGCATTTACGCGTCGGGCTATGCTCCCGGCGAAGGACCGTTTGCGACTGCGGAAGCTTCCTATACGAATCGCGGCCATACGATTTCCCATAACCGGATCGCTCACGGCGGCGAACTGATCGGGCACGGCTGCGGCATCTTGCTTTTCCAGAGCGGCGATAACGAAATCTCGCGCAACGCGATTTCGGATATGCCCCGATACGGCATCTCCATGAAAGGCTTGCGATACGGCACGATGCCGGAGAAGTTATACGGCATTCCGGTAACCTGGGATAACCACTATGATTTTTTGCACACGCGCAATAACCGGATCATCGGCAACGACATCTCGAGCGTGATGACGGACAGTCAAGACGGCGGGATGATCGAGGCGTGGGGGCCGGGGACCGGCAACGTGATTCACGGCAATCGGCTTCACCACAGCGGCATTCACTTCTCGTTCGGCTTCGGCATCTACTTGGACGACGCCTCGGACGGATTTACGGTGACGGGCAATTTGCTCGATCATCTATACAGCACGGGCGAAGGGAAGCTGTGGATGACGATCTTCTCGAAGGGCATCGGCAACCGGATCGCCGGCAATTTGCTCGTCGACAATCCGCAGGCGATCGCCGCGATCGGCATGCAGGAGATGGTTGGCGATGCGAATAAGCTGGTCGTGGCCGAAGGGAACGTCGTCTGCGATTCGGGACGATATCTCTATTACTTCGTAAACTGGGAAGAGGATCGGTTGGCGGCCGCGAATCGCAACTTGTTTTGGCGTAACGGCGAGCCCTGTCGCGTCGCGGGGGATATTCCGCCGTTGCGCGCGGAAGCCGAAGACGAGCTTGGACGAGGAGCGTACGACTGGGAAGCATGGCGTTCTCTGCTCGGCGGCAAATTCGATGAAGAGACGCTATGCGCGGACCCGATGTTCATAGACGCGCCGAATGGCGATTATCGATTGCATTCCGAATCGCCTGTTTACGGGCTAGGTTGGAAGGGTATCGATTATGATCGGTTCGGACCGGATAACGCGGATGAGGACGAATAGGATGAGGTTTGCTGAATCCGAGCAAGCGCTTCGATGCATTCAGAAGGAAATCGCAAATTTCATAGTGGCGTGACCACCTGCTTTGTGCGATTCTATATTCAACTATAGAAGCCATAAGAAGGTGTTCTTCGATGAGAGTGCTGCAAGGCTATAAATCGAGAAAGTACCTGCTTCGCATTTTATTGTCCGTCTCGTTCATTATGGTCATCGTTCTGTTCCTGTCTTCCGCGGTGGTGCATTATAGCGCCGAGAAGCGGGTGATTCAGATGCAGAAGGACTCTAACCGCAAGGTTATGAGCCAGATTAACCATAACGTTACTTTTATGCAGGAAATCATTAAGAACACCATACTGTCTCTCTACAACGATGAGCTCATTTTTGCGCCGATTACGGCTAATCAGGCTTACGACGATATCGATATCATAAATTCGGTCCGCTTGCTGAACAAGGAGCTGGACTCTTCGTCGTTCCTGCATTCCATTCTCGTCTACAACGGGCGGCAAGACAAAGCGTACGCCGTAGGCAGCATGGCCGACCAGATGAAAGACGACTTCATGGTTCCCAAAATCGTCGAGCTGCTCAAGCGGGAAGAGAAGCTTCCCCAGATGCAGCTGCTGCCAATGAACTTCAGCGGCAAAGCGAACGCGGTAGACGTATTCTCGCTAGTTATATACGAAACGTTCCGCGAGCGTAACCACGGCGAGAGCGCGATCGTGGTTAACGTGAAGCCGGAGTGGATTTTCGACAACTTGAAAGTCGTTAACGACTTGGCGGTACCGGGAGTGTCCGAGCTATTCATCATGGACGACGCGGGTACGATCATTAATTCGGGCGGAGGCGAGACGCTTCCGAAGTTGGACGGTCTGGCGGATGCGTTGAGAAAGGATCAAACGCGCTCCGGTTCGAGCTTCGGCGTGTTCACGCGATCGTTCGACGGATCGGATAAATATATGGTCTCCTATATGGAGATGGGAGTCGGGAACTGGAAAGTTATCAGCGTCCAACCGTATAATGCGGTGTTGGGCGGCATTTACAAGATGAGAATCACTTCCGTCTACGTTATCGTATTCTTCGTCTTGCTGGCGATCGCGCTCTCGTTTTTGATCTCCCACAAGCTGTATAAGCCGATCGAGGCGATGCTCCGCAGAATCCGCGAGCAAGCAGGAGGGGTCATAACGGAAGGGGTTAATCGAGGCAAAGACGAGTTAACGTACGTAACGAACGTGTACTCGGATTTGGCCAAGAAGCTGGACGTCGCCACGAACGAACAAGATAAGCAGCGGAACATCGTCCGGAATTACCATCTGCGGTCGATCATTACGAGCAGCGAATCTTACGGGGGCGAAGACTTCCGCAATTGCATCGCGCACAACGGGCTTCGTATCGCACCTGAAGGGCCGTACCTGCTCGTGCTACTGAAGATCGATCGCTATACGGCGTATTTGGCAAGAACAAGCGACGGCGAACGCAAGCTTCATGCTTTCGCGGTGTCCAACATCGCCGAGGAGATTCTCGCCCCGAGCCGTTACCGCTGCGAGACGGCCGATATGAGAAGCGATCACCTGGTCATGCTAGTAAGCGCGGATCGCCTGCCGGAGGACGACGGAGAAGAACTGCTTCTCCTCATCGGCAAAATCCAAGACATCGTGGAGCAATACTACAAGCTCTCTTTGACCGCTACGACAAGCGAATGGATGGATCATCACAAGCGAATAACGGAGCAATACGGATTGGCACAGCAAGGGGCGATGTATAAGCTCGTATTCGGCTGTAAGTCGATCATTACGCCGGCCAAGGTCAAGCCGAATCTGTCAGGCGGAGAGATGAGCTTCCCTCCGGAGCACGAGAAGAAGCTTATAGAGGCGATTCGCACGAACGACCTGGAGACGATGCAGTCGTCCGTCGAAGGCATGGTGGACCGCTTGGCGGCATGCCACTACGATCATATCCTTCACGGTATTTTGCATCTCGTCGACCTGATCAAGACGACCCTTCGGGAAATGAACCAAAATCGTGTCGTATCGATTCCGCTCGATCTAGGCGCGTTGAGCCGCCAAGTGCTGGAGCAAGAGACGCTTCTGGAAGTTAAGGAGCTGCTGTTGCGGGTGTGCGGTGAGCTTCACGAGAAGATGCGCAATTCGGAACAAGACAAGAACGCCGTGCTGATCGACGCGATCAAAGAAATCGTCGACGCGAACTACAGCGACATGAACATTAGCCTGCAGGGCATCGCTTCGACTTTAAGAATGACACCGGCCTACGTCGGTCGTATATTCAAGATGAGCGAGCTCGTATCGGTGGCGGAATATATTAACGAGGTCAGGCTGCGCCACGCGCGCGATTTTCTGGAGACGAAGAGCTTCACCATCAAGGAGATCATGGAGCTCGTCGGCTATTTGAACGAAAGCACGTTTTTCAAACTGTTCAAGAAAAGATACGGCGTCACGCCGAAGGAATACCGCTTGAAAAGAAACATCGGCTAAACGCGGCAAGCTCAACGCTGGGAAACGTCAAACCATCGAACCATCCGAACCATCCGAACCATCCGAACCATCGAACCATCCGAACCATCCGAACCATCCGAACCATCCGAACCATCCGAACCATCCGAACCATCCGAACCATCGAAACCTCCAAAACCATCTTCGCGGATGGGATTGGAGGTTTTTTGCTTTCAATCAAGCGGCCAGGGGCCATGGTACTTATTTATCCGCGGACAAGAATGACGCTAATTAAGGAGTTTCGCGCTATTTTCCACAATCACTTGACACCGTAGCCCTTATTCTTGAAAAAACAAGCCCAAATGCCGATTGCGAGCGACAATAACGCCTATCCTGTCCGCTAATCGCGTCAATATTGCGTTTATTCAGCTAATAAGAGCCGTGGCGTCCGCCGCCAATCGCGGAAGCGGGAACGCACGCACGCCCCGCACACCCCGCCCCACCAGCTTGTTTAGTCGCTAGAATGCCTACATTCCCGCGTCCGCACAGCCCGATTTCAGTTCTATATACATGAAATCGCAAAATGCATAGTCCGAAATCGACCCTTCGAACGATCGCACAGTAGTCCGAACGCGGGGGATTTGCCATGATGGGGTCATGGAATTACAAAGCACAACAACGGAGGTACAACGATGCCAAACTCGCCCAACTACGAATCGACCGCCGCGGAGGCACGATCCGCCTATCCGTTGAAGCCGACGAAGCGCCGTTCCGAATGGTTCTATCTAAAGAAGAACGCGGAGCTGCTAATGTTGCTTACACCCGGGGCGCTGCTCGTCCTTATATTCTCTTACTTGCCGATGTTCGGCACGGTGCTGGCGTTCAAAGATTACCGTTACGACAAAGGGTTCTGGGGAAGCGATTGGGTCGGGTTCGACAACTTCAAGTTTTTCTTCATATCGGATAACGCGTGGCTCGTCACCCGCAACACGGTCGGTTACGGATTGCTGTACATGATCCTGACGACGGTTATCGGACTGTTCTTCGCAATCCTTATGAACGAGCTCGGCAAAAAGTGGTTAAGAATTCACCAGACGGCGATGTTCATTCCCTACTGTCTGTCCTGGGTCGTCGTTAGCTACTTGGCGCTCGCGATGCTGGACAGCTCGAACGGCTATCTGAATCGGATATTGGAGACGCTCGGTCTCGAAACGCACATGTGGTATTTGGAGTCGAAGCCATGGCCCTACATTCTCGTCAGCGCCTACTTATGGAAGAACATCGGATTTTCTACGCTCGTCTACTTCGCCGGCATCATGGGCATCAACCAGGAGTATTACGAGGCCGCCAAAATAGACGGCGCGTCCCGGTGGCAAATGGCGACGCGGATCACCTTGCCGATGCTCTCCACGCTTATCGTCGTGCTGCTCATTTTGGCGATCGGCCATATTTTCGTCGGGGACTTCGGATTGCATTACTTCCTTCCGAACGAGAACGGGATGACTTTTCCGACGACGGATATTATCGACACGTACGTATATCGGGCGCTTCGCGTCCACGGGGACATCGGAATGTCTACGGCGATCGGGTTGTATCAATCGGCGGTCGGACTGGTGCTCGTCGTCGTTGCCAATACCGTCGTTCGCAAAGTAAGCGAGGAAAATTCACTATTCTAATCTATTCGAAAACCGACGCATAAGGAGGGACCGACATGAACGTATCCGAGCCGCTCGCGGCGCCGATGCGCAAGCCCGTCAGATGGAAACGAATGTCCATTACTAAAGCGCTGATCCATCTCCTATTCATACTCGTAACGTTGTCCATGATCTTACCGTTCGTGCTCGTCATCTCGATCTCGTTCACGGCAGATTCGTCGATCGTCGACCATGGCTACCGCTTCATTCCCGCCGACTTGTCTCTGAAAGCGTATGAATACATTTTCAAGGCGCCGATGCTGCTCGTCAGGGCCTACGGGGTGACGATCTTCATTACCGTCGTCGGGACGGTGCTCAGCTTACTCGTAACGGCGATGCTCGGGTACGTAATTTCCCGCAGGGATTTCCGCTACCGGTCGCCCGCGACGTTCTTCATCTTCTTCACGATGTTGTTTAACGGAGGACTCGTGCCTTCTTATATTTTGATTACTCAGTACTTGCACTTGACCAACACGCTCTGGGCGCTCATCGTGCCATTCCTGGTTTCCCCGTTCTATATCATGGTCATGAAGGGCTTCCTGTCGAAGATGCCGTTCGAGATCATCGAGTCGGCCAAGATTGACGGAGCACGAGAAATTCGCATCTTCATCTATATTATCTTGCCGCTATCGACGCCCGCTCTCGCGACGCTCGGCTTATTCATCTCCTTCGGATTCTGGAACTCGTGGTTCCCGTCGTTGCTCTACATCGACAACGAGAAGCTCATTCCGATTCAACTACTGCTTGTCCGAATGCTCAATAACCTCGAGTTTCTGACGAGCAACAGCGACTTCGTCCATCAATTCGGCGTGGACATTAGCAACTTGCCGACGTTGTCGGCGCGGATGGCGATGGCGATATTGGCTGGCGGACCGATGGTGTTCATCTTCCCGTTTTTCCAAAAATATTTCGTCAAAGGACTTACGGTCGGCTCGCTCAAGGGATGACGGGCGACGACAAAATTCGATTTCTTCTATTCCCGTCTGGTAGGAACATAGGGGGGTCACCTCGAATGTGTTCATACCCGGTAATAGTTAGAGATATATAAAAACGACTGACCAAGGAGGTCAACCAAATGAAAGCTTTCAGAAAATTAAGCTTTAGCGTGTTGGCAATATGCGTCATGGTCTTATTCGTACTTGCCGGGTGCAGCAAAAATAACAACGAGCCTGAAGCCTCGTCCGCGTCGCCTTCCGCGACGACGCCTGCTGCGACGGAGACTGCAACGCCGGAACCTTCCAAAGCTCCGGAACCGCCTACGGAAATTTCGTACTATTACATCGTATGGAACGTACCGGCCGATCAGCAGGAAGTCGAAGATGCGATCAACGAGTATATCCTGCCGAAGATCAACGTGAAGGTACATCTGAAGCCGACGATCGAGTCCGGATATAAGGACAAGATCAATACGATGCTGGCGGCGAACGAAGAGTTCGACTTGCTCTGGACTTCGAACTGGGGCGGCGGCGACTATGACAACAAAGTATCGAAGGGCGCGCTGCTGCCGCTCGACGATCTTCTTAACGCTACTCCGGACTTGAAAGCGGCAATCCCTGAAGTGGCATGGGTCGACACGAAGGTGGACGACAAAATCTATGCCGTGCCTAATATGCAGGTCGCAGCTAAGTCTGACGGCTTCGCCATTCAGAAACGATTCGTCGACAAGTACGGCATCGATCTGGATGCGATCAAGACGATCGAAGACATCGAGCCTGTCCTGAAGACGATCCACGACAACGAGCCGGACATCATTCCGATCGCTAAGACGAGCAACATGTTCGACTTCGGCCGCGAATATGGCTACTCGCAGTTCGGTTATAAGCTAGGCGATCCGTCATACAAAGTCGTCGATACGATCGACAAGCCGGAATACAGAACATTCCTTGACATGGTTCGCAGATGGTATCAATCAGGCTATATCTACAAAGACGCGGCAACGTTGAAGGACGATCAACTCGTGGCTTTGCTGCAAAAAGGCAACGTAGCGGTCGAATGGAACACGACGATGAAGCCAGGCGGCGAAGTCGAAGACCAGAAGCGCTTCGGCGGCAACGAAGTCGTATACAAACGGATTACCGAGCCTGAGTTCACGGGCGTACGTCCGACGATGACATCGGTCAGCCGGACTTCGAAGCATCCGGAGGCGGCGATGAAATTCCTGGAGCTGCTGTCAACCGATCCGGCTTTGTTCAACCTGATCTCGTTCGGTATCGAAGGCAAGCACTACACTAAGGTCGGCGACAACATGATCAAGATCAATCAAGACGGCGGCTACAAGGAAGACCTCGGCTGGGTGTTCGGTAACGTGCTTATCGGTTACTTGAAGGAAGGTCAAGCGCCGGATACGTGGGAAGTAACGAAGAACTTGAACGCAACGGCGAAGATGCCGGAAGTATCGGGCTTCAACTACAACAACGAGCCGTACAAAACCGAAGGCGCGAACACGTTCGCGGTCAGCGAGCAATACGGCAAGGCTTTGCAGAGCGGTGCCGTCGATCCGGCCAAAGTATTCCCTAAATATCACGACGCTCTCAAGAAGGCGGGCGTGGATACGCAAACCGCGGAAATGCAAAAGCAGCTCGACGAGTGGCTGAAGGCGCACGGTAAAAAGTAAGAGAGAGTAAAGGGATGCAGGTCCGAGCGAGAGGCTCGGGCCTGTTTTTCTGCGTTCGTTGCAAGCGGACTAAGTTTGCTTCCCTATAGCCGCATAACCTGCGTCAACGTGCGGAAACCTGTACGAGTTCCTGTTTGTGCCAAGGCGACGCGTCTGCCAAAATCTAATACAAACACGCCAAAATCACACAGCAGGAATGAAACGCGAAATATCGAATTATTAATAGGATAGAAATCGTTTTCCTAAGACGAATGCAACAAACGATAATGGAGGGATTTGTGTTGGCTCGTTTAGATTTTCCTAAAGATTTCGTATGGGGTACCGCAACAGCTTCTTATCAAATCGAGGGAGCTTACCAAGAAGACGGCCGCGGCATGTCGATCTGGGATACGTTCTCCCGCGTACCGGGCGCCGTATATAACGGAGATAACGGGGATGTCGCATGCGATAGCTACCACCGTTACGAAGAGGACATCGCGCTACTGAAAAAACTAGGCGTCAAAGCATACCGTTTCTCGATCGCTTGGCCGCGCATTTTCCCGAACGGGACCGGTGAGTTGAACGAGAAAGGCTTGGATTACTATAGACGCGTCGTAGACGCGCTCATCGAAGCGGGCATCGAGCCTTGCGCGACGCTGTACCACTGGGACTTGCCGCAAGCGCTGCAAGACAAAGGCGGCTGGGCGAACCGCAATACGATCGACGCGTTCGTGAACTATGCGGAAGTTATTTTCAAAGCGTTCGAAGGCAAAATCAAGCAATACATCACGTTCAACGAGACGTGGTGCATCTCGTTCCTCTCGAACACGCTGGGGATTCACGCGCCAGGCAACAAGGACTTGCAGCTCGGCATTACCGTTGCCCATCATTGCATGGTCGCGCACGGCGAAACGGTTAAGCTATTCCGCAAGCTCGGCACCTCCGGCGAGATCGGCACGACGCACAACCTGTACTGGTTCGAAGGCTACACGACGAAGCAAGAAGACCAAGATGCGGCATGGCGCCTTCGCGCATGGAACAACGAGTGGTTCATGGAGCCGACTTTCAAAGGCACTTATCCGAAAGCGCTGGTTGAATGGTTCGAAGCTAAGGGCGGCGTAGTGCCGATTTTGCCGGGCGACATGGAGACGATCTCGCAGAAGATCGACTTCATCGGCGTTAACTTCTACAGCGGCGGTTACGGCCGTTACAAGAAGGACGAAGGCTTGTTCGACTGCGAGGAAGTGCAAGTGGGCTTCGACCGCACGTACATGGACTGGAACGTCTATCCTGAAGCGCTGTACAACGTGCTTTCGTGGGCGCACAAAGAATACGGCGACACGCCGATCTACGTCACCGAGAACGGTGCTTGCTACGACGATACGTTGACCGCGGACAACCGCGTGCACGACGTGGAGCGCACGACGTACTTCCGCAAGCACTTCATCCAATGCCACCGTCTGATCGAGTCCGGTGTGCCGCTGAAGGGCTACTACGCGTGGTCGTTGCTCGACAACTTCGAATGGGCGGAAGGCTACCGCAAGCGGTTCGGCATCGTATACACGAACTACGAGACGCTCGAGCGTCATCCGAAAGACAGCTACTATTACATCCAAGACGTCATCAAGAGCGGCGGACTGGACGTGTAAAATAAGGAGAGGCGACCGAGGGGATTTTCCCGCGTCGTCTCTTTTTTTACATGTGCATCCGAAATCCGTTACAATAGAAGGGATGACTGAACTTAGAAAGAGGATAACGCCATGAACGTCGTCGTTGCGACGCTGAACGCCAAATACATTCATACTTCCCTCGCGCTGCGCTACTTGAAGTCGTTCGCCCAGGACGAATTCGACGTGCAGATCGCCGAGTTTACGATCAAAGACCCCGCGATGAGCATAGTCGCGGATATATTCGCGCGCAAGCCGGACGTAATCGGCTTCTCGTGCTATATCTGGAACATCGAAGAGACGATCGTCGTCGTGGACATGCTCCGTAAGGTGCTTCCGGAAGCGAAGATCATGCTAGGCGGACCTGAAGTGTCCTACGACACCGAGTTTTGGATGAACCGGCTGCCTGCGGTCGATTTCATCGTCATGGGCGAAGGCGAGGAGACGTTCCGGGACTTGCTGCGGCAGATCGCGGGAGAGGGCAAATACCATTTCGTCTTCGGTCTAGCCTATCGCGACCGGAAGGGTCAAGTCGCCATCACGCCGGGACGTCCGAAGCTGGAATTGAACGTGATTCCTTCACCGTACCGTTTCCAAGAAGATATTCCGTCCTTGCGCAATCGCGTCGTGTACTTCGAGACGAGCAGAGGCTGCCCGTTCAGCTGTCAATTTTGCTTGTCGAGCATCGAAGTCGGCGTCCGGTATTTCGATATGGATTGGGTAAAGGCGGAGATTACTTATTTGATCGACAGCGGCGCGAAGCTAATCAAGTTCGTGGATCGCACGTTCAATATTAAGCGGGAATACGCGATGGAAATTTTCCGATTCCTGATCGACAACCACAGGGGCTGCGTGTTCCAGTTCGAGATTACGGCGGACATCATGCGTCCCGAAGTGCTCGACTTCCTTGCGGAGCATGCGCCTCCGGGCGTATTCCGGTTCGAGATCGGCGTCCAATCGACGAACGACGTGACGAATATCGCGGTACAACGCCGCCAGAATTTCTCGAAGCTGACGCGCACGGTCGTGAAAATCAAGGAGAGCCGCAAAATCGACCAGCATCTCGACTTGATCGCCGGATTGCCTCACGAGGACTACGACACGTTCCGTAAAACGTTCAACGACGTTTTCGCGCTTCGTCCGGAGGAGCTTCAGCTCGGCTTCCTCAAGATGCTGCGGGGAACGGGGCTTCGCAACGACGCGGACAAGTTCGGGTATGTATACATGGAACGCGCGCCGTACGAAATGCTTCGCAACGATCTAATGTCGTTTTCCGATATCGTAAGGATCAAGCGGGTAGAAGACGTGCTCGAGAAGTTCTGGAACGCGCACCGGATGGACCGGACGATGGAATATCTAATCGAGCAGGCGTACCCTTCGCCGTTCGACTTCTTCCAAGCGTTCGGCGACTTCTGGGAGTCCAAGGGCTGGAGCCGGATCGGTCATCAGCTCGAGGACCTGTTCACGCGGTTGTGGGCATTCTTGGAGCACGACGCCGCGCCGGGTCTTGACGCCGAAGTCGCGCTGGGCTTGCTGAAGATCGACTATTACACCCAGCACAAGTACAAGCCGCGCAAGCCGTGGTGGGAAGAGCGGATGGAGAAGAAAGATTGGACCGCGCGGATGAAGCAATTCGCGGAGCATCTTGGCGTCGAGGAACGGGAGCTGCAGAAGAAAGCCGTGCTGGACAGCGTGCCGTTCGACTATGACGTTTGGACGCGGCAAGGGGAAATCGACCGTTCGCGGCCGACGTTGCTCGCGGTGCTCTATTCCGGCGAGGAAGGCCCGGCGGAAATCGTCGCGCTGCCGCAGACGGACGGTCTGGCGGCGGCAACGCATCACTAATCGAGAGGAGACTTGTCACTCATGGTTTATCAAGCTAACTCTAATCGCTACGCAACGATGAAGTACAACCGCGTCGGGCGCTCCGGCCTTAAGCTGCCGGCCGTATCGCTCGGCCTGTGGCATAACTTCGGAGGCGTCGACAACTACGAGAACGGACGCGCAATGGTTCGCCGCGCCTTCGACCTCGGCATCACGCACTTCGATCTCGCGAACAACTACGGGCCTCCGGGAGGCTCGGCGGAAGAGAACTTCGGACGCATGCTCGCGACCGATATGAAGCCTTACCGCGACGAACTGATCATCTCCACCAAAGCCGGCTATCACATGTGGAACGGTCCTTACGGCGACTGGGGCTCCCGCAAATATTTGGTGTCCAGCCTCGATCAAAGCTTGAAGCGGATGGGGCTTGACTACGTCGACATCTTCTATCATCACCGTCCGGATCCGGATACGCCGCTCGAAGAGACGATGGCTGCGCTCGACCATATCGTGCGTTCGGGCAAAGCGCTATACGCCGGCATTTCCAACTACCGTCCGGCGCGGGCGAAGGAAGCGATCGATATCCTCAAAGGTCTCGGCACTCCGCTGCTCATTCACCAACCGAACTACAGCATGTTCGACCGTTGGATCGAAGACGGCCTTCAAGACGTGCTGGAGGAGGGCGGAGTAGGCTCGATCGTGTTCTCGCCGTTGGCGCAAGGGTTGCTGACCGATAAGTACATCAAAGGCATCCCTGCGGATTCCCGCGCGGCAAGCAAGACCGGTTTCTTGCAAGAGAGCCAAGTGACCGCGGAGAAAGTAGACAAGATCCGCCGCTTGAACGATCTCGCGGCTGACCGCGGGCAAACGCTGGCGCAGATGTCGCTCGCGTGGACGCTTCGCGGCGACCGCGTTACGAGCGTGCTGATCGGCGCAAGCCGCGTCAGCCAGCTGGACGACAACGTCGGCATGCTGAATCGCCTCGACTTCTCCGCGGACGAGCTGGCGCGGATCGAGGACATCTTGAAATCATAATCAGTTAATACAAAAAAGCGCCAACGTCAGGCTAATTAAGCCGAGCGTTGGCGCTTTTCTTCTATTCCCCTACATAGCTTTTCTGGTACTGTCGCGGCGTGAGTCCGGTCCACTTCTTGAACGTCGCGCTGAAGTGACGCTCTTCCTGGTAGCCGACAAGCTTGGCTACGGCGTACACCTTGTAGCTTTCGCGAAGTAATTCCTTCGCTCGTTCTACCCGGTACTGATGTAAGTAATCGAGGAAGTTTACGCCCATCTCCTGCTTGAACAGCGAGCTCAGATAAGTGTTGCTCACGTACGTTTCCTTGGCGGCAAAGTCGAGCGTAAGGTTCGTGTTGTATTTCGCTTTAATGAGCTCGAGCGTCGCTTGTACCGTGCGATGCAGCGTCCTTCGGCTGAGCGCCGCCTCGGCGAAGCCTTGCACGAGCTTATGCAGGATCGACGCGCATTCGTCGAGCGTCTCCATCTCCGGCATCCGTTCGATCCAGTTGACGGTACCGTCTTGCCATTCGATCGAGACCGCGCGTTCTTTGGCCGCCTTTTGCATTTCGAGAATGAGGCTCGTTACCCGAACGATGATCTCGGCTCGGGAGTAAACGGCTTGTTCCCTCAAATAACGCATGCCGGCTTCGATGCCGTCTACCGCCTCGCCGTATTGCTCGTTATGCAGGTGGGCGAGAAGATCCTTCTCCCATTGCTGCAAATACGCATCGTCGAGAATCGAGGACGATGCGGATTGCAGCCGATTCGTCTCCGCATGCAAGTAAATGCCGCCCCGTCCTTGATAAAAGCGCGATTCCATTGCCTCGAGCGTTTCTTGATAAGCCAAATGCGCATCGTTCACCGTGGCGTGCAGAGAGCTGATGGAGATGCTGATCGATATTTTCAAGTGAGACTCTACGTTGTCTTTAAGAAGCTGGAGAGATTCAATGTAACGCTCCGGGGGGAAGGAACCGCCGCCTTGACGGTTACCAATCCATAGCAGCTCGTCGCCATGGCGGAACACTTCCAGCATTCCCTCGTAGATAGCGTGGAGCGATTCGCCGGCGATATTCTGTATGGCATAGCGAATCAGCTCCAAATCCCTCTTGGAGGCGTACGGTTGCAGGCCCTCGTCGAGATCCATGCGAATGAGCCCAAGCTCGAACGACTCCGGCTTGAGCGTCATATCGACCTCTCTCATGACGATGGCGCGGTTCTCGAGCGGCATTCGCGGCTGCAAAATCCACTGGGTAAGAATTTGATTTTTCAGCAGATGGATGTTGCGGTTCCATGTTCGGTTCATCTCTTCGTCGAAAGGCTTCTCCGACTCGGAATGCTCGATCTTCCGTTTCAATTCCACGATGACGCGAACGATATCCTGCGGCGTGCATGGCTTGAGCAAATAATCGGAGACGCCCAGCTTGATCGCTTCCCTGGCATATTCGAATTCGTTATAGCCCGTAAGCAACACGGCATGGAACTTAGCGCCGACGGCTTTCGCTTCTTGGATGAGCTCCAGGCCGTTCATATAAGGCATGCGTATATCGGTCAGCAAAATATCCGGATTATCGCGCTTGACCATCTCGAGCGCTTGTCTGCCGTTTTCTGCGATGCCGGTGATCTCGATATCGTAAAACTTCCAATCGACGAGCGATACAAGACCGTCACGGAACGATTTTTCGTCTTCAGCCACGACCATTTTTAATGCCATGCGTTCCACCTCTTTGCCGGATTCGAATGCGTACTCTAGTTCCGATGCCTACTTTGCTCTGTATATCGAATTCGGCATGCTCGTAGAACAGCGTCAGCCGTTCTTTGATGTTCGCCAGCGCCATGCCCGACCGGGTTGCATTGAGCGTCTGCGCGACTTTCGAAGGAGTCGGCTTGGCTTCTTTCATTAATTCGTTTATTCGTTCTTCCGGAATGCCGGGACCGTTGTCGGACACTTCCAGGACGACCCATTCCTCTTCCGAATCATCCGTCTCCCGTTCCGCGCGGATGTGAATGTTGCCGGTACCCTCGGTCGGTTCGATCGCGTAAATAATCGCGTTCTCGACGAGCGGCTGAAGGAGCAGCTTCGGCATTTGGAAATGCTTTAGACTCGGATCGATTTCGATTTCGAAGTGAAGCCGCGCCGGATAACGTTTTTGCTGCAGGAACAAGTAATATCTGACGAGCTCGATCTCGTGTTCCAGCTCCACGAAATCTCTTCCGCTATTCAAGCTAAGCCGGAACACCTGAGACAACGCGACGACCATCTCGGAAATTTCCTGATCGTCCTTCTTCAAGGCGGTCCATTGGATCATATTCAACGTGTTGTACAGGAAGTGCGGATTGATCTGGGATTGCAGTGCCTTAAGCTCGGCTTCCCGTTGCTTGAGCGAGGAGGCGTATACGTCGTCGATGAGCAGCTTGATCCGTCCGACCATCGTATTGTACAAATGCCCGAGGCGTCCGACTTCGTCGTTGCCGGTGAAGTGCACCCGCTGCGTGAAGTCGCCGCTCTGAAGCGCCTTCATCGAGAGCGTCAGCTTTTTCAGCGGATTCGTAATGATGCGCGCGATAACCCAGAACAGGAAAATAGCGACGAAGCAGACGATAAGCATGATCGACAGCGTCGCAGAACCGATATGATCGAGCTCGCGTAGCAGCGTGCTTCGGTCTTGGATGACGACGGAATGCCATCCCGTTACGTCCGACATCGAGTCGGAGATGATGAGTTTGTCGTTGCGCTTAAGCAAATCGAGCGCCATGTACGGGGAGACGTTCTTCGCTCCGCCGCTGGCTTTCTCGAAGAAGGGTAGCTCCGTGATCGGCTTACCGATCCAGCTCATGTCGGTAGAAGCGAGCACCGTTCCATTGACGTCGAGAATGCACTGCACCGCGTCTACCGGATCGTGGTAGAGGCTGCGGCTTAGCCGGTCGGCGTCCATGCCGACGATGAGCAAGCCGTTGCGGTCGTATGTAACTAAGTTTCTATAGGGCTTGATCAGGACGATCTTGTAATGCGTATCGCCGGCTAACACTTTGTCGTCAGGGCGGAGCATATCCCACACCTGATTGTTCGGCGAGTAGATGTACTTATTGAAGTAGGACGTCTCTTTGAATTTATCGTAGCCGATCGCTTTCGATAGCCCGGTATACGTCAAGACGAAAGGTTCGGTGCTGTTTTTGCCCGTAGCGGCAGGGTACACGAGCAAGGATTGAATGGTTTCCCCGGTTACTAAGAGGGGCAGCAGCGTCTTGAGAACGACTTCGCGCTGCTCGGTAGTATTGCCTTCGGCGACCATATCCTGAACGGATTGATTCAAGAACAAATAGTTCGAGAAGCTGAGCGTGCTATTGGCGAAATAGTCGAGCTGGTCTTTGGTCTTGACGGCTATGCTTAGCTGGGTGCGATAGTTTTTGTCGATAACTTCCCTGGAGGCGATATTATAGGCATAGAGCCCCGTAATACCGACGGTGATGATGAGTAATGGAATGATTAAGGCCAACATCTTGCGCTGGAGCGAAAAGTTGCGGAACGAGGTTAACAACGCTCTCATAGACGTCACCTTCGACTATTGTGTGGTAGAAACTTAGTATAACAGAGAAATCAACCGGCTTGCGAAAGTCATAATAAGTATAGGCCAAAATGAATATTGTGAGCAAAGTGTGCCGGAGATATGATAAAAGTATTCTTAGAAATGCAGAGTTAGTTGCGGGAGGGGATTTCAGCCGTATGATCAGCAACGCGATCGGTAGAAGAATCGAAGATTTGGAGAGGCTGTCGCCGCCGTTAACGGCCAGGCCGGATTTGGAAGCGTATTGGGACGAGACGATCGCTTCTTTCGCAGTCAAGCCGCTCAACGCGACGCGCACGCGGGTGGATACGCCGTTCTTCGATATGTCCGTCTATAAAGTGAGTTACGAGGGTTTCGACGATACGCCGATTCACGGCTGGTACTTGGTGCCTCGCAAGGCGGAGGAGACGCGGGAGAAAGTCCCCTGCGTCGTGTTATATCACGGATACACGGGTAGCAGAGGGTACCCGGAAGATTATGCGTCCTTCGTGCTGATGGGCGTAGCGGTGTTCGCGATCGACGTGCGCGGGCAGAACGGAGAGACGGGCAACTTGCTCGCGCAGCATCACGGCATGGCCAAAGGGTGGATTACGCAAGGGATCTTGCATCGCGACACCTGCTACTACAAGGCGATCACGATCGATGCGATCAAGGCGTTAGACTGGGCGAGCGAGCAGCCGGAAGTCGACCCCGGGCGTATATGCGCGCAAGGCGCCAGCCAAGGAGGCGGTTTGGCGCTTATCGCGGCGGCGCTGTCGGACAAACCTGCGATCGCCGTCGCTCACATTCCGAACATGTGTCAAATGGACTTCGGCATCCTGAACTCGAGCAGCTCGCTCTCTGAAGCGGCGACGTTCTGCGAGCGGTTCCCCGAGCACCTAGATGCGGTGCTGGAGACGCTCAGTTATTACGATAATATGAATTTGGCGCACCGCATCCGCATCCCGCTGTTCGTAAGCGTCGGTCTGAAGGATCCGACGACGATGCCGGAGACGATCTACGCGGCGTATAACCGGATGGCGTGCGACAAGCGCATCGTGCCGTCGCCTTTTTCCGGGCATACGGTTACCGGCGATCAGAATCGCCAAGCGATGGCCTTTATATCGGAGTGGCTGCTATAAAGAAAATAGACATAAAAGAAGCCTGCTGAAGGTTTTTCAACAGGCTGAGCGCGCCCTTAGGCGCGCTTTTCACGTTTCGTATAGCAGTTGCCCGGTGAGAGAGAGATCATATCCCGAGATCGCCCGGAGCTCTTGTTTGAAGTCTTCGGATTGGAGGACGAGCATCAGCTTGTCGATCCAGGCTTGATTTTCGGCTTTTTTGATCATGACAAGATCATAGCGTTCTTGAATCAAGGGAATGAACGCGATATTTTCAACCATAGTGGCTACGTTCTCTATGCCTACGCCGACGTCGGCTTGTCCGGAAGCCACTTTAGCCGCTACTCCCAGGTGATTGGTAACTTCCGTATCATATCCGATCAAATGATCGGTTTTGATCCCATGCAAGCGAAGCTGTTCATCGAGAAGTACCCTCGCGCCGGATCCTCGCTCGCGGTTAATGAAGCGCAGCCCGGGTCGGTTCAAATCGGACCAGTCGTTGATCCGGAGCGGATTGTCCTTATGGATATATAAACCGGCTCTTCTTGAAAGCAAATTGACGACCCGATACGAGAAGCCGACAAGCAACTTGCGAATATAAGAGAGGTTGTATTCCCCGGTGTCGCCGTCGAGCAGATGCGTGCTGACGATGTCCGAATGGCCTTGGTACATGCTAATCAAGCTGTCGAGGCTTCCCGCATAGGAGCGTAATGGTCTTATGCCGGTCGTTCTTCGTTCTAAATGCTTGGCTAGCAGGTCTAGACTCATATCTTGGCCGGTTATGACGATGTGACGAGTTCCTTGAGCAGGGTTGGCGGGCGATGCGGGTAAAAGAGTTGCAGGCGACTCTTGCGATACGTGAGCGGAATTGCTCCTGCTTCTTTGTTTATAAGCTTCGAGATCGGAGGCGTCCACTCTCATCTGCTTGCCTACGCGGTAAGAGCGCAGATCGCCTTTTTTGATCAAATCGTAGACGGTAAGCTTGGAAACCTTCAGTATTTTCGCTATCTCTTCCGTTGTATAGGACATTTCTTCCGACATCTAATACCTCCGTATGAGGGATCATCGTTCGCCATTTGGTTTTAGTGTAACATACGGCGTTCGTCGTTAGTCCTTCGAAATCCGATTAACTAGAAATAACATCAGGAACGACAAGACTAGCATGGCAGTTACCCACGCCCATGCCATGGTCATGCTGCCGCCGTCCGTGGCGATGTAAATGGCGGTCGGAATAGTCTGCGTTCTTCCCGGAATATTCCCCGCGACCATTATCGTCGCTCCGAACTCACCAAGGCCTCTGCAAAACCCTAAAATATAGCCTGAAGTCAACGAACGGATGGATAGTGGTATCGAGATATATCTTAGCACTTGCCACTCCGAAGCTCCAAGCACCCTGGCGGAAGCTTCGAGCTCGGGATCAATGCTCTCGAATCCGGCCCGGAAGGAACGATAGGCTAGCGGGAAAGCGACGATGGTCGCCGCAATGACGGCGGCTATCCACGTAAATACGAGAGGTCCATCAAAGATCGACTCGTACGCCTTTCCGATCCAGCTTCTGCGTCCAAGAAGGATGAGCAGGATAAACCCGATGACCGTCGGGGGCAACACCAGTGGCAACAATAAGAGAGTATCTATAATGCTTTTGCCGAAAAATTTCTTTCTTGCCATGATCCAAGCGGTATACGTCGCGAACACTAACACGACCACGCTTGCGATGACGGAAATTTGTATGGAAAGCGTTATAGGCTCAAAGAAGACGGACCAATCGATAGCTAGCATAGATGTAGTCAACGCTTAGGACAGCGTGAAGCCATACTTCACGAAGATGTCGCTGGCTGTCTTGGATTGGAGATAAGAATAGAATGCTTTGGCTTCGTCGGAGTGTTTCGTCTCTTTGACGATGCCGGCAGGGTAGACGATTGGCGAATGTACTTCCGGCCCTATTTTGAGGGCGATTTTCACCTTATTAGAAGTGAGGGCATCGGTTTTGTACACGAAACCAGCGTCCGCGTTTCCGGTTTCAACGTAGGTTAATACTTGGCGCACGTCTTTCACGTACACCAACTTGGCCGTAGCGATAGCGGGATGAACGGAAGTTCCTAGCAAAGCTGACAGTAGGGCAAGCATAGGGACGGATAACCAAATCTTTCGCAACATAATCTCCTCCATGGTTTATGTAGTCTATGTCAACAACAGTATCATAAGAAAGTGGTGTTTTGTATGGTTTAGTTATATTTAATGTGTGAAATTCAAGTTTTACGTATGGTTTAATTATAAATAGTGATATTTAGGCGTAGTAAGAGGGTGTCTATGGCAGCAACAGCCACTCCAATATAAAAAAGGCGCAGGGCAATTGGTGCACCCCGCGCCTGCTATTTACTTATCCTTGTACAATTCTCGCATCACGTGCCCAAGCTCGGGTACGATGAGCCGCGTCATCGCCAGCCGCACCGCGCCGGTCGAGCCGGGCATCGAGAATACGGCGGTGCTACCGATCGTGCCGGCGATCGCCCGGGACAAGATCGCCGCCGAGCCGATATCCTCGGTGAAGCTGAGCATGCGGAAGATTTCGCCGAAGCCGGGCATTTCCTTGTCGAGCACCGAGCTTACCGCCTCGTACGTCGTGTCCCGACCCGCGATGCCGGTGCCGCCGTTCAGCAGCACGGCTTCTACGGCAGCATCCGCCGCGGCCTCGCGCAATAGCGCTCGAATCCCCTCGTAATCGTCTTGCACGATCTCATAGCCCGCGACCGTATAGCCGCGTTCTTCCAACAAGAGCCGGATGAGCTGGCCGCTCGTATCCGTCTCCGGGGTGCGCGTATCGGATACGGTGATGATCCGGCAAGCAACCGACTTCGGCGCTTCGCGGCGGTGTTGCTCGGTTGAAGTCGGGTTATCGGACATCGCGGCGATCCTTCCTATTCCTGCGACCCGGCATGCGGATGCGGGGAATGCACCGATTCATTCGGCACGATATCTTCTTGCGGCGCCGCATGCGCGGCATGCTCGGGCTCTTTGATCATGCGATCGACGATTGCGGGCACGATGAGCGTTAACGCATAAGCGGCCGTCATCCATACCGTGAACGATTGATGCTGGAAAGAGTCGAACTTAGGAAATACGGAATCGCGATTCGATATCGTGATCGAGTTAAGCACGAGACCAATGACGGTCGCTACGTAACCGAACCGCGTCGCCGAACCTTTTTCGCGGAATACGCGCAACCTGACGAAGACGGCCGCGCCGATGAGAAGCAAGAAAGTAAGCAATAACAACAGGAACAGAGACGAACCGAGCCGCTCTCCTTCGCTAGGCAGAATCCAGTCGCCCAGCAGCAGGAAAAACAACGTAGACACGGCCCATACGGAGGCTCCCAAGCCGGCCATAATTATTCTTTGACGCACGTTAATCCGTCCTTTCGACAACGATGTCTTGTGACTTCCTGCTTATCTCTTCGACAAATCCGGTCGAATTCCTTTAAGGAAGCAGGCTGCGAAGAACGGTCATTTCGCCGTTAAGCGAATATTGTCCGAGGCTGGCAGGGAGCAGGAAGCAGTCGCCCGCTCTCGCATCCACGACGCCGTTGCTCCAACCGATGCTGCCGGCGCCTTCGCAGACGATAACGATAACGAAGCTGTTGCCGTTCGTCGCCTGCGACCATTCGCCGTTGACGATGCCTTTGTCGGTGACGAAGTAAGGGGAAGAGGCGAGAGTAAGCCATTCGCCCGGCTTAGCGCCGTCCGTCGACATGCGGCTCGCGCCGGAATCCTCGTACGCGATGACGTTCAACGAATCCTCGACGTGAAGCTCGCGCATTTTGCCGTCCAGGCCCGGACGATTGTAATCGTATAACCGGTAGGTCGTATCCGAGTTTTGTTGGATTTCCGCGACGACGACGCCCGCGCATAACGCATGCACGGTGCCGGCGGGAATATAGAACGTATCGCCGGCTTTGACCGACACTTCCTGCAGGCATTCCATGATGCGGCCTTCCTCGATCGCGGTTGCCAAAGCCGCGCGGTCGACGCCTTGCTCGAGTCCGTAAATGATTTTGGCGCCTGGCTTGGCGTCCAGCACGTACCACATTTCGGTTTTTCCGAGCTCGCCCTTCGGCAAGCGATCGTAGTGGTCGTTAGGGTGAACTTGGATCGACAGATCGTCGTTGCAATCGAGAAGTTTAATTAGAAGCGGGAACCGGCCGTTGCCGGTTGCGCCCTTGGCGCCGAACCACGTTTCGCCCACGAGCTCGCGAATTTCGTCCAGCCCTTTGCCGGCTAGCGCGCCATTCGTTACGTGGGAGATACCGTTCGGATGATCGGCGATCATCCAGCCTTCCCCGATCGCGCCTTGCGGCACTTCGAACCCGAAGCGCTCCAGCGCGCGACCGCCCCATACTCTCTCTTTGAATTCCGGTTTAAAATGAAGCGGATAAGGTTGAACGTTAGACATGACTACTCATTGCCCCCTCGGGTAGATTGGAAAAATTCTAACGCTTCTCCGTCCGGTCCGCTAAAGAAGAAGTAGCGGCTGCCGTTCGGCAACGTCGTAATGCTCTCGTCCAAACCTTCGACGTTAAGCGAGCGAACGCGGGCGAACTCTTCGTCGAGGTTATCGACGGTGAACGCGATATGATGGACGCGCCCTTCGCGGGTCAATGCACCGTCATACCCTTCGATCAACTCGACTTCGGTATCGTGCGAGCCCGGGAATGCGAGGAACGCGAGCCGAATGACGCCGTTCGTATGAAGCAGCGTCTCCAAATACGTCAATCCGACGACGTTCTCGTAAAAGACGATCGAACGTTCCAATGAAGTAACCATAACGCCTACATGCTCGATTTTGCGAACAGCCATATCCAGTGACCCTCCTAATCCTACCTACTTCTTTACGATTGCTATTAAATAGGGCGATTGAATCTTCTGCGGGAACCGGTACATGACGCATTGGCCGATCGAGGGAGGGATGGTCTCCGCCCAGTGCTCGACCGCTTCCGCTTCGGCGTCTCCGCCTTCGTGGCCCGGATAAATGACGATCGTCAGCACGCCTCCGCTGCGAAGCATAAGCAAGGCGGCGACTAAGGCGATCAACGTCGTATCGGGCTGCGTAACTAACTTCTTTTCGGCGCCGGGCAAGTAACCCAGATTGAACATGACGGCGGCGATTCGGCCATGATATTCCGGCGGAATCAAGGCCGACATTTCCTCGTGCCCCGCGAGCAGCAACTCCGCCGGGGCTATTCGATCTCCGGCGGAAGCGGCGACCGATAACCTGGCGCGCGTCCGTTCCAGCGCCGCCGCCTGAACGTCGAAGGCGAATACTTTGCCGTTCGATCCGACAAGCCTGGCAAGAAACAACGTATCTACGCCGTTGCCAGCGGTCGCATCGATAACGGGCTCGCCGACCCGCGCGCGATCGGACACGTACCGCTGCGCTTGGCTTAAGACGGAGAGGAAGCCCGCGCTCATGCATTCACCTCCGTCGCTTCGGCCTTGAGGCCTTGCCAAGCTTTGCCTTGCCAGCTATTCCTTCGAACAAGCTCCGCGTCTATCGCGTTAAGCACTTCCCACTTGCGCAAGCTCCACATCGGTCCGATAAGCAAATCTCGCGGAGCGTCTCCGGTTAACCGATGGACGATCATCTCCGGCGGAAGCAGCTCGAGTGAGTCGACGACGAGCTGGACGTATTCGTCCTGATCCAGGAACCGCAGCAACCCCGCGTTCCACTGGCGCACCATCGGCGTTTTGCGCATGAGATGGAGCAAGTGGATCTTGATCCCTTGCACGTCCATCTCCGCTACCGCCCGTACCGTGTCCAGCATCATTTCCCTTGTCTCGCCCGGCAAGCCGTGAATAATGTGCGCGCAGACGCGAATGCCTCGCGCTCGTAGCCGCCGAACCGCATCCCTGAAACACTCCGTGTCGTGGGCGCGGTTGATCAGCTCGGACGTCGACTCGTGGATCGTCTGCAAGCCCATTTCGACCCACAAGTACGTCCGCTCGTTCAACTCGGCCAAATAATCGACGACGTCGTCGGGCAAGCAATCCGGACGAGTCGCGATCGACAACCCTACGACGCCCGGCTGCTCGAGAATGACTTCGTAATATTCGCGTAGCGTCTCCACAGGGGCGTACGTATTCGTATAGGCTTGAAAGTAGCCGATATACTTCGCTTCCGGCCACTTCAGATGCTGGCGGTCGCGGACGCTATTGAATTGCGTGACGAGATCGTCGCGCCTGCTGCCCGCGAAGTCGCCCGAGCCTCTCGTGCTGCAGAACGTGCATCCGCCCGCGGCGATAGAGCCGTCCCGGTTCGGGCATGTGAATCCGGCGTCCAGCATGACCTTGAAGGTCTTCGTGCCGAACGTCTCTCTCATTTCGTAGTTCCATGTATGAAACCGCTTGTCACTCCAGATCAGCGGCGAACGTGTATCCGTTTCCGTTATGGCCATATTGCATCCGTCCTTATTTTGTCGCGGCTTCTGCCGTTATGTCGGTATTAATTGTAACGAAAATAAGGGGAAAATGCGAGAGAGTTCCCGCCATGCGGTCGTTATCCCGTAACGCGGCCGATGTTTCGTTCCAAGAAACCGATCGTTTAACGACCTTCTCATCGCCAATCAACATCGAAAAACAGGCTTTTGTCAGCGCTTTCCTCCTTGCTATACCTAACATGATGTGTTATATTAAAAGTGCGTCAAATCAATAAAAAAACCTAACATATCCAGTCTATTTCGCAGCCAATTTCATTTCCATTCCAAATCCTAGGCAAATCAGCCCCAAAAGAGAACGAATAATGAATTGGAGAGTGATTCGAATGAGTATGGTCGTACGCATTCCACAAGGGGACGATACGGTAAAGGTCGAGCTGACTTTGAAGGAAGTCATGGCACTGTCGGGCATTAAATTCCATAACAACCACACCGTCGAAGTGTCCGCGAAGAAGAAGCTTCAGCACGCGCTGGAAGATCATTACGAGATCGAAGAGCAGCATTTGAACTAACGCAGCCTCGTCGGAAACCATAAACCAAGCCGGATGTCCCTCACGGGGCGCCCGGCTTTTTTGCGTGCGTTCACGACGCGGCAATCCACGATCCGCCTATTGACTTTATCCCTCGTCGCTCATATAGTTAATTACATGAGTAACTAACCGACTAACGTGGTGGTGGATGCATGAATTTAACAATGGACGATAGCCGCCCGATCTTCGTACAAATCGCGGAACGCATCGAGAACGACATAATTGACGGAGGTTTGCCCGAGGAGTCGCAAGTGCCGTCGACGAATCAATTCGCGGCCTTTTATCAGATCAACCCGGCAACGGCGGCGAAGGGCGTCAATCTGCTCGTCGATCAAGGAATTTTGTACAAGAAGAGAGGGATCGGCATGTTCGTGGCGACGGGAGCGAGATCGCGGCTTGTGGAGCAACGCAAGGAACAATTTTACGAGCAGTACGTCGTCGCGATCGTCATGGAAGCGAAGAAGCTCGGCATAACGGTGGAGCAATTGACGGATATGATCAGCAAAGGAGAGAAGCGCCATGAATAGCATTGTTGAGCTTAACGGGCTGACTAAGAAGTATCGCGACGTGACGGCTGTCCATAACGTCAGCTTCTCGCTGCAAGCGGACAAAATTTACGGGCTGCTCGGGCGCAACGGGGCGGGCAAGACGACGATCATGCATATGATCACAGCGCAAGCGTTCCCTACGAGCGGCGAATTAAAGGTGTTCGGAGAAAATCCGTACGAGAACAATCGCGTGCTCACGCAATTATGCTTCATTAAGGAAAGCCAGCGGTATCCCGATACGTACCGCGTTAAGGACGTCCTGGATATTTCGGCGTTCTTATTCCCGAAGTGGGACCGCGAATTCGCGTTGTCGCTCGCTTCCGAGTTCAAGCTGCCGCTCAAACGCAGAATGAAAAAGCTGTCGAGGGGCATGCAATCCGCCGTCGGCATTATCGTAGGCTTGGCTAGCCGGGCACCGCTCACGATTTTCGATGAACCCTACCTCGGCCTTGATGCCGTTGCCCGGAGCCTTTTCTACGATCGCCTGCTGGAGGATTACGCGGAGCACCCTCGTACGATCGTGCTGTCTACGCATTTGATCGATGAAGTAAGCAAGCTGCTAGAACACGTGATCGTCATCGATAGCGGCGAATTGATCTTGAACGAAGACGCGGAGGACCTTCGAGGGCAAGCATCGACGGTGATCGGGGCGGCCGCGAAAGCCGAGGCTTTCGCGATGGGCAGGAAGATCATTCATCGCGAGCCGTTCGGCGGCCTTGCTTCCATTACGTTCATCGGAAGATTGGACGCGGAAGACCGCAAGCAAGCCGAGCAGCTCGGACTTGAGCTTGCGCCCGTGTCGCTGCAGCAGCTTGTCGTCCATCTTACGAAAAACAACGAAGAGTCAAGGAAGGCGGGGGCGAAATGAATAACCGAATAACCGGCGTCATCCGAATTTATTTGAAGGATCGTTGGGGTTGGACTTACCTCCCGTGGATCATTCTGCTTAGCAGCTTTGTGGTGAACTTTTCCATTGCCGCGGTTTCCGACGTACCGATAACGACAGGCGGGTTAGCTTCGATTTATATTTATTTGCTGGTAGCGGGCATTCTTGGCGTTGCCCAGACGTTCCCGTTCGCGATCGGATTTACGGTACGACGCAAAGACTACGTAATCGGCACGCTAGCTACGATGTCCTTATTAAGCGCGATTTTCTCGGCCATGCTCGTGCTGCTCGCGAACATCGAAGGCGGAACCGGCGGCTGGGGTGTGGATCTGACTTTCTTTAATCTCGACTATTTGAACGACGGCGGAGTGTTCGCGAGATTGTGGGTTAACTTCGGATTTATGCTCCATTTGTACGTCTTGGGCTATCTCTTCGGCAGCATCTATCGCAAATTCGGTCGCACGGGCATGTTTGCTCTCTTCGTAGCCTTATCGCTTCTTCTAACGGTTGCTTCGTTTCTCGTAACTTATTACGACGGGTGGGACAATATCGGGAATTGGATTAACGATCACCCGTCTACCGCGGCCGAGTTGTCGACCTACTTGCTCCCGCTGACGGCAATTTATGCCTCCGTATCGTATTTGCTCCTACGAAGAGCCGCCGTCTAATCTCGGGATACGACCGCCTTCGCTACACTTTCCGTTTTATTCATGCTAATATTTTGTTTGACGAAAATGGAGACGGGAGCGAAGGCGGGAATGGTTAATCGTTCTCATTGGCGGCGGGCTTCGACATGGGCCGTAATATCGGCCGCCTTGTTCATTTATGTGTGCGTCATCATGCTTGCGGATAAAGCCGGCTTTATCGATGACACTATTATTCGACGCGTTCAGAGCTGGGAATCGCCGGATCTTACGAGCGTCATGGAGACGTTCACGTGGCTGGGATCGACGCTCGTCGTTACGGTTATCGCGTTGGTCGCCATCGTGTTGCTCGCGGTATTTCTCGGCCATCGCAAGGAATTGTTGCTTTTCATCGTCGTAGTCGGCGGAGCGCCGTTGCTCAATAAGCTCCTAAAGTCGATCTTCGAGCGGGAGCGCCCGAGCTTGCACCGAATCGTCGAGGAGGCCGGTTACAGCTTTCCGAGCGGTCATAGCATGGCGGCGTTCGCGCTATACGGCGTATTGACTTACCTCTTATGGCGCCATGTGACGAACGCATGGGGCAGGGTGCTCATGATCGTGCTCGGATTGGGATTGACGCTATGCATCGGAGTTAGCCGCGTTTACTTGGGCGTTCATTACCCAAGCGACGTGATAGCAGGGTATCTGGTCAGCGGCGCATGGCTCGGCGCGGCCATCGAGGTGTTCGAGCGGACGACGCGGCGTCGTTAATCAGGATAAGATTTCGGGAGGATGTCAAGGAATGGCAATGCGATTGCGCGGTAGAAAAAACATACGCGAAAGCTTGGAGCAACAGTCGGATTTAGTCGTGCTCGAGCCGCAGGAACTCAAAGGGAAATGGAATGCTTTCTTCGAGAACGATAATCCGATCTATATCGAAATCGGAATGGGCAAAGGGCAATTTATTAGCCGGCAAAGTTTTAATAACCCGAACATTAACTTCCTCGGCATGGATATTTACGATGAGTTGCTAAGGCGCGGCTGCGAAAAAGCGAGAGCGTTGTGGAAAAGCGAAAGAGACGCCGAAGAAGTGCCTAACTTGGCGCTTGTGAGGGGTAACGCGGAAAATTTGCAGGATATGTTCGAGCCGGGAGAGCTGGAGCGCATTTATTTGAACTTCAGCGATCCATGGCCAAAGTCGAAGCATGCCCGGCGGCGGCTGACGCACCCGCGCTTCCTCGAGAAGTATAAGCAGGCGCTCAGCGAAATCGGAGAAATCCACTTCAAGACGGACTCGCTCAGCTTGTTCGAATATTCGCTTAACAGCTTCTCGAACACCGAGCTTCAAATGCGCCATATTTCGCTCGACTTGCATCGTCACGGCCTTCGCGACGATCTGGTCCTTACGGAATACGAGACGAAGTTCGTCGGTCAAGGGATGCCGATTTATCGGCTGGAAGCGGTTATCGGCGATAAGGTGGTCGCCGAGCATCGCCGGAACGTCGCCGGCGAGCTGGCGCGAGAAATGAAACGCAACGGCGCGGTTACGTTGAACGCGATAAGCGACGAGGAATACGAAGCGGATCACAAATAATCGAACGAACCGATGACCCCCGAATCCTTAACCGGACTAGGGGGTCATTTGTTTTATATCCATATAGCCATCAGCAACGCGGTCGATAGGCCAAGCAGCGCGCCTGCCGCCGTATCGCTCGGATAATGGAGCCCGAAGTAGACGCGGGACAACGCGACTCCTAGCGCGATCGGCAGTAAGATCGGAACGAGCATCGGTTCGGCTAACATCCAAGGCGTGAGCAAGGAGAACGCGGCGGTCGTATGACCGGACGGAAAGGACGGATCCTGTAGCGGCCTGCGATTCGTGTTAACGTGCGGGAAATGCTGGTGAGGACGCAGCCTCGGCGCGCTGCGCTTGGCGATCGCGACGGGAATATGGCTGAGCGCGATCGCGGCTAACGATTGCCAGCCGACGGATTGCCAGGGCTCGGGCGCAAGCCACCCGATCAGGATCGAGAAGGTCAAGCTGAAGGTCGCGCCTCCGATAATCGAGAGCGCGTGGAACAACCAGTTCAGGGCGGCGCGGTTCCAACGGATGTTGACGTGCAGGAACAGCGGTCCTTCGACTCTCTGAAGCATGCTGTAGATTCGGCGCATCGTTCCTCTCCCCTTCGGCGCCAGGCTGTAGCCTGAGCGTCATATTTTGCTTACTTTCATTGTAATTTGGTATTGTCACCCGAGTATTAACGAGCCCTTGATACTCTGTTAACGTCCGAGCTTTACAATGGAAAAAAACGGTTAAGGGAGAGGTCCGTTATGGCTATGCGTCTCGCGTTGTTTACGGATACTTATAGTCCTGAGATTAACGGCGTCGCGAAAACGTTGGAACGTTGGATCGGATACTTGCGCGGCCAAGGCATAGAATGCATGGTATTCGCGCCCGCGCGTCCTAAAGACAAGCACGTTGGCGCCGAAAACGCGGAACGGTTAATGAGCATTCCGTTCTTCCTGTACCCGGAACTCCGCATGGCGCTGCCCCGCTCTCCCGAAGCGGAACGCAAGCTGCTCGCGTTCAAGCCGACGGTGATCCATGTAGCCACTCCGTTCGGAACGGGGTTAGCCGGGCGATCGCTCGCGCTTAAGCACGGCATTCCGCTCGTCGCGTCCCATCATACGCATTTCGCGCGGTACTTGCCGTATTACAACATTCAATGGTTGGGCAAACTGCTATACAGATATTTGCATTGGTTCCATCTTCCCTGTCTGAAGATCTACGTTCCCTCCCGATCCGTGCTCGAAGATTGCCGTCGGGACGGATGGGGCCAGCTGGAAGTATGGAGCAGGGGCATCGACGGATCGACGTTCCACCCGAACGTCGATCGCGAGGCTTTGCTAGCGTCGGCCGGTATTCCTTCGCGGTTCATCGCGCTCTATGCCGGACGCATAGCTCCGGAAAAGCAGCCGGAGGTAGCGGTGGAAGCGGTTACGAAGTTCGTTGCCGATACGGGGGCGGACGCGGAGCTCGTCATCGCCGGGGAAGGTCCGGGTTTGTCCGAATTGAAGGCGCTGGCGGCAAAACGCAAAGTGCGGCACCGGTTTCTCGGCTCGTTGACGCAACGCGAGCTTCAGCAGTGGATGGCCGCTTCCGACGCGCTGCTGTTTCCTTCGGCGACCGAAACTTTCGGCAACGTCATGCTCGAAGCGATGGCTTGCGGCTTGCCGGTAATCGGAGCGGATGGAGGAGCGGTTCCGGATACGATTCGCGACGGGCATAACGGCATGCTGTGCGCGCCCGGCGATTCGGATGCGTTCGCGAAGAAGCTGGCGCTGCTGCACGCGGATCCGTCCTTGCGCGCGAAGCTGATTGCCATCGGGCTGCATGAAGCTAGCACGCGCACGTGGGCTGGGGTTTTCGACCAATTGCGCCATAGTATTTCCGCGGTTACCGAGCCTCGGCAGATCGCGAAGTAACCTGTCCGGATCGCCCTGATTTAGGCGAAAGATTAGGTCCTCGGAAGCAAAAAGTTCGCAATCCGGTGCATGTGGCTATATGCTCTAGCAATCCGTACCGGAAGGGCTACCTCGCTTCCAAGAGCGCTATTTCTTGGTCGAAGGAGGCGAAAATGGGTCCAAAAACCTTTTGACAAAAGCTTGAAAACGAATGAAAATCAAGGATGTGTCTTCGGCACCCTAACGGGGCTTAAACCAAAAAAAATGTTTTAGAGAGAGAACACACAAAAAAAGGGACAAAGAAAAATGGGGTCTAGGGGGTAACAACTGAATATGTTTAACAGTATTCTTATGGTCGTGCAGGCGTTGGCTGCCGCGATCGGCGTGTACCAAATTTTTCTTTCGTTCTTCGGGTGGTACCGGAGAAAAGAGAAAATTACGCACAAGCCGACCAAGTCGTTCGCGCTGCTTGTCGCCGCGCATAACGAAGAAGCCGTAGTAGGTGCGCTTATCGAAAACTTGCTGAAGATGGATTATCCGCGCGAGCTCTTCGATATTTTCGTCATCTGCGACAATTGTACTGACGGAACGGCGAACGTCGTTCGCAACTATCCGGGCGTATTCGCTTGCGAGCGCACGAACCCGAATCAACGGGGCAAAGGCTTCGCCATCGAGTGGATGCTCAAAGAGCTGTGGAAGCATCCTAAGCAATACGACGGAATCGTCATGTTCGATGCCGACAACCTCGTCGCGACGAATTTCCTGCACTACATGAACGAAGATCTTTGCAACGGCTACAAAGTCGTTCAAGGGTATCTCGATACGAAAAACCCGCACGATTCTTGGATCAGCGCGGCGAACGGCATTACTTATTGGTTCTGTAACCGTCTGTGGCAGCTTCCGCGCTACAACCTGAGGCTGTCGAACTTCCTCGGAGGCACGGGCATGTGCTTCGATACGAAGCTGCTGAAGGAAATGGGCTGGGGCGCGACGAGCTTGGTCGAAGATCTCGAGTTCACGGTTCGTTGCATTCAGCGCGACATCTATCCGAAGTTCAACTACGAAGCGCGCGTCTACGACGAAAAGCCGATCACGTTCCGGGCTTCCGCGCGTCAGCGGCTCCGTTGGATGCAAGGGCATTTCGACGTCTCCCGCCGCTACATGCTGCCGTTGTTCTGGCAAGGCATCAAAGAACGCAGCATCGTGAAGATCGACGCCGCGCTTTATATTTTCAACGCGTTCATCTACTTGATCGGTTTCCTGATCACGATGGCGCTCTGGTTCGACGTTATGCTGCCGGGCGACCCGCATCTGACTTCGATCTACGCGAAGATGCCGCTTGGCCTATCGCTTACGATCGTATTGTACGGTTACCTGCAATGTCCGATCGCGATGTTGATGGAAAAAGTAAACTGGCGCATGTACGTAAGGCTGCTGATGTTCCCGATCTTCTTCCTGTCCTGGTGGCCGATCGCGTTCTACGCGTTCTTCACGCAGAACAACAAGACCTGGAGCCACACGAAGCATACGCGCGTCATCCGTCTCGAAGAAGTGCAAGGCAAGCAAATGTAAGAAAAGTCAGGTACGATTTGATAACGACCTCCAGGAAGCGCGCGCAACGCGGTTTCCGGGAGGTCGTTCGTTCATGGCGCAGGAGTTGCCCTTCGCGCGTCGAATCCACTCTAGAACAATTACGCCCACCCTTCGTCTTGACGCGAGGGAGAGGGCGGACATGGTGAGTGCGGATTTGAAAGCGAATCGAATGGAAGCGTTCAGCGACGGCATGCTCGCGATCATCATCACGATCATGGTGCTCGAATTCAAAACGCCGGAAGGTCATGACTGGCATGCGTTAAAAGAGCGAATTCGCTTCAACCCCGACGGCGCTGTAAGGCATCGTGCTGCTGCTCGCGGCGGTTGCTTACTTTTTGCTGCAGCGCGCGATTCTCGTCCAGCATGGTTCCGATTCGCCGTTCGCGGAGGCGATGGGCAGGGATTTGAAAGGAAAGCTGTCCCCGGTGCTGTACCTGATCGCCATCGCGACCGCTTATTTGAGCACATGGGTATCGTGCGTGTTTTTCGCCTCGGTCGCCATTCTATGGTTCGTTCCGGATAAACGCATTGAACGGGCGATTAAAGGCAACGGAGGGCAATGACGTTTTCGAATGAATGGGCGTTGACATCGGGATGCCCACATGATATAGTATTCAAGTGTCTGATTTGTAAGGTACTATTCAGCACGCACAAGCAGAAGCGCCCGCTTCTCACCTGATCGGCATTGCTGACGGGTATGCGTAGCCACGATAACGGAGATTGCAGGAGCTACATGTTCCGGCGGCCCGTACACGTAGGACTAGGATGCGGGTCAATGCGACTCGTATTTTTTTTTGCATTTGAGCGAGGCGAAGTAAGTCTAACCTATGGGATGCACTTTCACTATGGAGGTGGAACACGATTAGCAAGGATCATCAAATCAACGAGGAAATCCGGGCGAAAGAAGTTCGGCTGGTCGGCGCAGAAGGCGAGCAGATCGGAATTAAACCATTCCGTGAAGCCATGCAGATGGCAATTGACGCGAATCTTGACCTGGTAAACGTCGCACCGCAGGCGAAACCGCCTGTATGTCGCATCATGGACTACGGCAAGTTCCGTTACGAGCAGCAGAAGAAGGAAAAAGAGGCCCGGAAGAATCAGAAAATCGTCGACCTCAAAGAAGTTTGGTTTCGTGCGAACATCGATGAGCACGATTATCAAACGAAATTTCGCAATGTAGTGAAATTTTTGAACGAAGGCGACAAGGTTAAATGTTCCGTGCGGTTCCGCGGTCGTGAAATCGCATTTGCCAAGCTTGGTCAGAAGATTTTGGAACGCGTTGCCAATGAAGTAACCGATATTTGCGTTATTGAACGCTTGCCGAAGCTGGAAGGCCGAAGCATGATCATGATATTGGCTCCGAAAAGCCACTGACAGGAGGATACAACTCATGCCTAAGATGAAAACGCACAGCAGCTTGAAAGACCGCTTCAAAATTACCGGTACAGGTAAAGTAAAGCGTCACAAAGCGTTCAGAAACCACTTGTTGTCCCACAAATCGGGACGTCAAAAACGCGTACTTGCTAACCAGCCTCTGATGGCTCAAGGCGACGTTCGCCGCATGCAACAACAACTCGCAAACCTGAAATAAACGTAAATAACGACTTCCGGGAGGTAATGAATCATGGCAAGAGTCAAAGGCGGATTCGTCACGCGCCGCCGTCGCAATAGAATGTTGAAACTGGCTAAAGGTTACTGGGGCGCCAAGCATCGCCTGTTCAAGAAAGCTAAAGAACAGGTAATGAAGTCCCTGATGTACGCATACCGCGACCGTCGTCAGACGAAGCGCAACTTCCGCAAATTGTGGATCGTGCGTATTAACGCGGCTGCTCGTCAAAACGGCCTTTCCTACAGCAAAATGATGCACGGCTTGAAATTGGCCGGTATCGAAGTTAACCGCAAGATGCTGGCTGATCTCGCAGTGAACGACATCAACGCGTTCAACTCGCTCGCCGGCGCGGCTAAATCGAAAATCAACGCGTAATCATTAGACAAGCTCTGGGTTCCCGGGGCTTGTTTTTTTGTTGATCTTATGAGGCAAACGCCCGCTAGAAGCCGCATCGCCCCAATTTCCCGAGACGGTACAGAGGTACAAGCCAAGCAAGTATACCTCCCATACGCTATTAGGAAACGGGGAAGGCAGCCATTCCGCAGTGCGGACGCCGAATCCTCGTCTGCTATTAAGGGAGGAGGGGTTCGGAGATGTCGCGTGTGACGCGCGCGCAAGCGCAAAAGTTAGTCGGCAGCAACGTGTATGCGGTTCGCAAAGACGGTTCGGTCGTCTCGGGCAAGCTGGTTCGCATCTCGGGCAACACGCTGTATTTGGCAAAGCCTAAGGGCAAGACAGTTAGCACGAAAGCGATTATTCCGCTCGTCTTGTTCGACTTGCTGGCTATCGGCACGGAGCCGTTCGGCTTCGGCGGCTTTGGTGGGTTCGGAGGCGGTTTCGGAGGCGGATTCGGCGGTTGGTGGTAACCTGACTACCGTAACGTTCATACAGAAAAACGTACTCGCCGAGCGGGCGGATGACCCGAGGCAAGTACGTTTTTTTTTTTCATAACGCCGAACTAAGCGAATCGTATTCGAGCGACTTATGCATATGAAACGCCTTTAACGCTTCGATATGTGAGATGACGTGGTAGCCTAAGCGCTCGTAGAATCGCACGCCGCGCGTGTTGCCTTCATCTACGAACAGATGCGAAACGGTACAGCCGCGCTTGCGTCCGTACTGTTCCGCCCGCCTCATCAATTCGGTGCCCCATTGCCGGTTCTGGTGCCTGGAATCGACGGCGAGCAGATCGACGAACAGCACGTTGCCGCGAATCTCCATGTGCACGAAGGCGAACGGCACGCTTTGCCGCGTGCGGGCCACAACAAGCGTAGGCCCTCTGCGCAGTCTTTTCTGTACTTCGAATCTTAACCGTCCATCCCTGGGATGTCGCCAAGGCGATATCGGAACAAGCTGAGTGCGCACAAGCTCGACGATCCCGCGGTCATCCCCTTGTCGTCTCCAACGGATCAAATGTAGCGCCTCCCCATGCGCAAGACGTACTGTAAGGTGCTGCAGCCTTTGATGATATAACGTATGAAGCGCGGAGGACGAAGGTAACGGCATTTGCGAACTTGCGTATTGACGAATGCCTTTCGGCGGCATATAATTAGTTTTAATTAATTGAACAACAAACAGCCGTGAAGAGGAAAAAGCGTTAGGGCTCTTATGCTCAGAGAGTATCGGAAATGCTGAGACCGATACCTTAATCCCTGAATGCGAAGTCTCCTCGGAGCTGTTCGCCTGAACCGCCTTTGCGCAGTAGGGTGAATCGGAGTAGCGCTCGTTATTGCGCCAAGTATGATAATCGGCGCCGCGTGCGTCCTACGGATCATACTTTCGAAGGTCGTCGCCGCGAGGCGTACGGCAAACTCGGGTGGTACCACGGAAGCTACAAGCCTTTCGTCCCAAGACAGCTATTGCTGGCGTCGGGATGGAAGGCTTTTTTATCGTGAATAGGCATTAAAACTGTTCACACTTTGAAGGGAGGAATTATGGATGAGCGCACAAAGTGCTACGCTGAAATCCAAGGAAGAATTGATCGCGAAATGGAGTAAGTCGGAAGTCATCTCCGGTTCGGAAATGCTTCTTCGCAGCTTGTTGTTGGAGGGCGCGGAATGCGTCTTCGGTTATCCGGGCGGAGCGGTTCTATACATCTATGACGCCATGCACGGCTTCACCGATTTCCAGCATTTGCTGACTCGCCATGAGCAAGGAGCAATCCATGCGGCGGACGGTTACGCGCGTTCCACCGGCAAAGTGGGCGTATGTATCGCGACTTCCGGTCCGGGAGCGACGAATCTCGTGACGGGGATAGCTACGGCTTATATGGACTCTGTTCCTCTCGTCGTTATTACCGGCAACGTGGCGAAGAGCTTTATAGGCTCCGATGCTTTCCAAGAGGCGGATATCGTCGGCATTACGATGCCGATCACGAAACATAGCTATTTGGTTAACGATGCGGCGGATCTACCGCGCATTATCCACGAGGCGTTCCACATCGCCAACACCGGCCGCAAAGGTCCCGTACTGATCGATATTCCTAAGGACGTATCGGCCCAGAAGACTTTGTTCGAGCCCGTCAACCAATTGAACCTCCGCGGCTATAACCCGACGGTTCAACCGAACAAGATGCAAGTGGAAAAAATGCTCAAAGCGATCGAGCAAGCGGAGCGTCCGGTCATCTTGGCCGGCGGCGGAGTTATCTACTCCGGCGCTCACGAAGAGCTGTATGAGTTCGTTACGAAGACGGGTATCCCGACGACGACGACTTTGCTCGGATTGGGCGGATTTCCTAGCGGTCACGAGCTTCATATGGGAATGCCGGGAATGCACGGTACGTATACGGCTAACCAAGCGATCCAGAACGCGGACTTGCTGATCAACATCGGCGCCCGGTTCGACGACCGCGTGACGATGAAGCTGCAAGGCTTCGCGCCGAAAGCGAAAGTCGTTCATATCGACATCGATCCGGCTGAAATCGGGAAAAACGTTCCGACCGAAATCCCGATCGTTGCGGATGTTAAAGCAGCATTGCAACTGGCTAATGCCGGCGCGAAACGCGCGGACAAAGCGGATGCGTGGCGCGCGCAGATCGGCGCATGGAAAATTTCCAAGCCGAACAAGTACAAAGATTCCGAAGTCGAGTTGAAGCCGCAATGGGTCGTATCGATGATTCACGAGACGACGAAGGGCGACGCAATCGTAACGACGGACGTAGGCCAGCATCAAATGTGGGCGGCGCAATATTATCCGTTCAATAAACCGCGCTCTTGGGTAACGTCGGGCGGACTCGGCACGATGGGCTTCGGCTTCCCGTCCGCGATCGGGGCCCAGATGGGCAACCCAGACCGTACCGTCGTATCGATCAACGGCGACGGCGGCATGCAGATGTGCGCTCAAGAACTCGCGATTTGCGCGATAAACAATATACCTGTCAAAGTCGCGATAATCAACAACCAAGTGTTGGGAATGGTTCGCCAATGGCAAGAGATCATCTATGACAATCGTTACAGTCATATCGATCTGGCCGGCAGCCCTGATTTCGTTAAGCTTGCCGAAGCGTACGGCGTTAAGGCGTTCCGCGCTTCCAATAAGGAAGAGGCACGCGCGGCTTGGCTAGAAGCATTGAAACATCCAGGTCCTGCGGTCGTCGAATTCGTCGTCCGCAAGCATGAGAACGTCTACCCGATGGTTACGCAAGGCTCGACTATCGGCGAGATGCTGATGGGGGATTCCGAATGAACCGCAAACATACGATCGCCATTCTCGTAAACGACCAGCCAGGCGTACTGCAACGGGTTTCAGGCCTATTCGGGCGCCGCGGCTTCAACATTGAGAGCATTACCGTCGGCGCGTCCGAGGAAGTCGGATTGTCCCGTATGGTCATCGTCACTACCGGCGATGACCATACGCTGGAGCAAGTTCAGAAGCAATTGTACAAGCTTATCGACGTAATCAAGGTTATCGACGTCAGCTCCAATCCGATGGTCGGACGCGAGCTCGGGCTGATCAAGGTCGGCGCGGAGCCAACGTCGCGGCCGGAAATTCTCGGTATCGTCGAGACGTTCCGCGCGGCGGTCGTAGATATCGGTCCGAGCAGCCTGATCGTCCAAGTCGTCGGCGACACGGAGAAGATCGACGCGATGATCGAATTGCTTAAGCCATACGGCATACGGGAGCTATCCCGCACCGGCGTGACGGCAATGGCGCGCGGCAGCCGTTAATTTTCAGCAACCGTAACACTTACAATCAGCCCCGCTCGGAGCGGGAGTTCGAGGGGTGAGCGCGATTAGCGCGATCCGCAGGCGTTCTCCCTTGGAACGCCCGCTTCGAGGGGTAAGTTAGAAATTATGCAAATATCCGAAGGAGGACACATTCCAATGGCAGTTAAGTTGTTTCATGAGAAAGATGCAGATCTCGGCGTTCTGAAAGGCAAAACAGTAGCAATTATCGGTTACGGCAGCCAAGGGCATGCCCAAGCGCAAAACTTGCGCGACAGCGGCCTCAACGTTATTATCGGTCTTCGTCAAGGTAAATCCGCCGACGCGGCTCGCAACGACGGCTTCGAAGTATTGTCCGTAGCGGACGCGACTCGCAAAGCGGACGTCGTTCAAATCCTTATGCCAGACGAGACGCAAGCTAGCGTCTATAAGAACGAGATAGAGCCTAACCTCAAAAAAGGCGCAGCGCTCATGTTCTCCCATGGTTTCAACATCCACTTCGGCCAAATCGTAGCTCCAGCGGACGCGGACGTTCTTCTCGTCGCTCCTAAATCCCCGGGCCACATGGTACGCCGTACTTATACGGAAGGCTTCGGCGTTCCGGGATTGATCGCTATCCACCAGAACGGCACGGGCAAAGCGTTCGAAATCGGTATGGCTTACGCTAAAGGCATCGGCTGTACGCGCGCGGGCGTTATCGAAACGTCGTTCCGCGAAGAAACCGAAACCGACCTGTTCGGCGAACAAGCCGTACTTTGTGGCGGCGCTAGCGCCCTCGTTAAAGCGGGCTTCGAGACGCTCGTTGAAGCCGGCTATGCTCCTGAAATGGCTTACTTCGAGTGCTTGCACGAACTTAAGCTGATCGTCGACATGATGTACGAAGGCGGCCTTGCTTCCATGCGTTCTTCGATCTCCAACACGGCTGAATACGGCGACTACGTTACCGGACCTCGCATCGTGACGGACGAGACGAAAAAAGCGATGAAAGCGGTCCTGACGGACATCCAACAAGGTAAATTCGCTCGCGACTTCATCCTCGAGAACCAATCGGGACGCGCGTTCTTGACGGCTACCCGCCGCAACGAAGCCGAGCACCCGATCGAAGTCGTAGGCTCCCAGCTTCGCGGCATGATGCATTGGATCAAGAAGTAATTCGAATTTAATAGCATGTGAATCGTTATGAAAAAACCCCGGATCCGGGGTTTTTTCGTAAAGTGCATCGAATATGTGCTCATGTCGGATAACGACAATATGCTATAATCGGACTATAGTTGAACATTTGCTTCAGGAGGTGCAGGATCACTCTACCATGCGAAAAATATACATTTTTGACACGACGTTGAGGGACGGCGAGCAGTCGCCGGGCGTTAACCTGAACACGCAGGAAAAGGTCGAAATCGCTCTTCAATTGGAAAGACTCGGCGTCGATCGGATCGAAGCCGGTTTCCCTGCGGCATCGCCAGGGGACTTGGCGGCCGTAGACGCAGTAGCTCGCGCGGTGAAGAACGCGACGGTCATCGGACTCGCCCGCTCGCGGGAACAAGATATCGATGCGGTTCGCGAAGCGGTGAAGGCGGCTAAAGACCCTGGCATTCATCTCTTCCTCGCGACTTCCCCGATCCATCGCAAGCATAAGCTGCGCATGGAGAAGGAACAGGTGCTCGAGACGGCGGATCGCATGATCCGTTACGCGAAGCAATATTTCGATAAAGTCGAATTTTCTCCGGAAGACGCAGGCCGCACGGAGCTGGACTTCCTGTGCGAAGTAACGGAGATGGCCATTAGAGCAGGCGCGACCGTCGTGAACATCCCGGATACGGTCGGCTATTTGACGCCATATGAATACGGCAATATTTTCAAAACCTTGAAAGAAAAAGTGCCGGGAATCGAGAAAATCCAGCTGTCCGCGCACTGCCACGACGACCTTGGCATGGCGACGGCGAACGCGCTCGCAGCCATTCTGAACGGTGCCGATCAGATCGAAGGAACGATCAACGGCATCGGGGAACGCGCCGGCAATACCGCGATCGAAGAAGTCGCGTTGACGCTTCAGACGAGAGCCGAGTTCTTCCAAGCGAAGACGTCGCTTAATTTGAAGGAAATCGCCAGAACGAGCCGTCTCGTCAGCAAGCTGACGGGCATGGTAGTGCCGGGCAACAAAGCGATCGTCGGCGCGAACGCGTTCGCGCATGAATCGGGTATCCATCAGGACGGCATGCTTAAAGAGAAGACGACTTACGAGATCATCTCCCCGGACACGATCGGACTGAAGGACAGCAAGCTCGTTCTCGGCAAGCATTCCGGCCGCCACGCGTTCCGCGAGAAGTTGATCGATCTCGGCTACGACAACTTGTCGGAGGAGCAGCTTAACGCCGCGTTCGGCAAGTTCAAGGACTTGGCCGACCGGAAGAAGAACGTCAGCGACGAAGACATCCGCGCCTTGCTCGAAGAGAAAATCATCGAGACGCCGGAAGTGTTCTCGTTGCAGCAGCTCGTCGTCACGTTCGATAGCCATGCGACTCCGTCCGCGACCGTGAAGCTGAAAACCGCAGGAGGCGTGCTGGAGAAACACTCCGAAGGCAACGGCTCCGTCGACGCGATCTATCAAGCGATCGATGCGCTTACCGGCGAGACCGTCGAGCTCGACGACTACACGATCAAATCCGTTACCGACGGCACCGACGCCTTGGGCGAAGTGCACGTCGTGCTTAAACAAGGCGATTCGTCCGCGCATGGACGCGGCGTAAGCACGGATATTCTAGAAGCCAGCGCCCGCGCGTACGTCGACGCCTTGAACCGCCTGCTCGACAAGCGCAACGCGCCGACCCGCAGCCGTCGCGACAACGTTACATTGATCTAAGAATCGAAATGGGGAAGCATCGATGAAGTATCAATTTTCCGCTAGATTAGGCACTTTCTCCTCTTCGGCCGTACGCGAAATTTTGAAGCTTACGCAGAAGAAGTCGATTATCTCGTTCGCCGGCGGATTGCCTGCGGAGGAGCACTTTCCCGTCGCGGCGATCGGCGAAGCGTTTCAGCGGGTGCTTGCAGCGGGCAACAAAGCGCTGCAATACGGCCTGACCGAAGGCTACTTGCCGCTGCGCGAGTCGATCTGTAAGTGGGTCGGGACGAAGGGCGTAAACGTTACGCCCGACGATATGCTGATTACGACCGGCTCGCAGCAGGCGATCGATCTCCTTACCCGGATCTACATCGACCAAGGAGACGTGATCCTCGTCGAGCGTCCGACCTACTTGTCGGCGCTGCAGGTGTTCCGCTCTTATGGCGCGACGTTGGTGTCGGTTGATACCGACAAAGACGGCATGGACTTGGACGATCTCGCGGCGAAGCTCAAGCAGTATAAGCCGAAGATGGTATACGTCATTCCTACGTTCTCGAACCCGACGGGCAACGCTTGGAGTCTCGAGCGTCGTCTGGGCGTGCTCAAGCAATGCCGCGAAAGCGATACGCTTATTCTCGAGGACGATCCGTACGGAGAGCTTAAGTTCGGCGACGCTTCGGTGACGTATCCGTCGCTGTTCTCGTTGGATCAGCACCCGAACGGCTCTTGCGTCGTCTACACGAGCACGTTCTCCAAGACGGTGGCGCCTGCGCTGCGCACCGGATGGGTAATGGGCGATCCGGAAATTATCCGGCACATGGCTCGCGCCAAGCAAGCGGCGGACTTGCATTCCAGCTCGCTGGACCAGCAGACGCTGCATCAACTGATGGAGCATTTCGATTTGGCCGCGCATATCGAGTTCGTCCGCAAGGAGTACGAGAAACGCATGCGTCAAATGGCGGACTTGCTTCAAGAGCAAGCATGGCCGGGCGTTACGTGGAACGAGCCGAAGGGCGGCATGTTCTTCTGGCTCGAAGTGCCCGAATCGGTCAATACGTCCGACTTGCTCAAGACGGCGGTCGATCTCGGCGTCGCGTTCGTTCCGGGCGTAACGTTCTTTGCGGAAGAGTCGAAGTTCAACAACATGCGCCTTAACTTCACGCATAACGATGCTGAGGGCACCGTTAGAGGGATGGAGCGGTTGTCTCAAGCGATGGCGAGCGTACTCGTTCGTTAAGGCCATAGCGAAGCGGTTGTTCGCGGGGCGAAGAGCTCCGGGGACGACCGCTTTATTTTTTAAGTCAAGCCGCCGTATGATAGTTACAACCTATAGAAACCATAGTTATTATCTATTTTGCCTCTTGCTCGGAATGTACTACAATTGATAAATAGTCTCATTGAACGACCATACCCTACTTTGGAGTGAATAATAATTATGACGGAAGTTAAAAAAATCGCAGTCATCGCCGGAGACGGTATCGGTCCCGAAGTCGTTGGCGAAGCCATTAAAGTAATGAAGCGCACGGAAGAGCTGTTCGGCTACCGGTTCGAGTTCGAGCACGGCTTGTTCGGCGGCATCGCCATTGACGAAAGAGGTACACCGTTGCCGCAAGACACGCTCGACATGTGCCGCAACTCCGATGCCGTATTGCTCGGCGCCGTAGGCGGACCGAAATGGGATAACAATCCGAAGGAGCTTCGTCCGGAAACCGGCTTGCTCGGCATCCGCAAAGCGCTTGGACTCTTCTCCAATATTCGTCCGGCCGTCGTATTCGATTGCCTGAAGGACGCATCGACGTTGAAGCCTGAAGTTCTAGAAGGCACTGACCTGATCGTCGTGCGCGAGCTGACCGGCGGTATCTACTTCGGCGAGAAGTTCCGTCGCGAAGGCGAGAACGGCCTAGAAGCAGTCGACACTTGCGTATACAACGTGACCGAGATCGAGCGCATCGTTCGTCAAGCGTTCGAAGTGGCTCAGAAGCGCAGCAAGCGACTCGCTTCCGTCGACAAAGCTAACGTACTCGAGACGTCCCGCCTGTGGCGCGAGACGGTAAACCGCATCGCTCCGGAATACGCGGACGTAGAAGTCGAGCACGTGCTCGTAGACAACTGCGCGATGCAATTGCTTCGCCGTCCGTCCAGCTTCGACGTTATCGTCACCGAGAACATGTTCGGCGATATTTTGAGCGACGAAGCAGCGATGCTGACCGGTTCGATTGGCATGTTATCCTCCGCATCGCTCGGCGAAGGCAGCTTCGGGCTGTACGAGCCGGTTCACGGTTCCGCGCCGGATATCGCCGGACAAGGCATCGCTAACCCGATCGCGACGATTTTGTCCGTTGCGCTCATGTTCCGTCTGACGCTTGGCTACGAAGAAGCGGCTAACGTTATCGAACAAGCGGTTAAGCAAGTGCTTGACGCCGGTCACCGCACGGGAGATATCGCCGTTGACAAGAGCAAAGCGATCGGTACGACCGCGATGGGCGATTTGATCGTGAATGCGATGGTTCGCTAATTCGCCACTGATTTAGAGTTATTATAAAAAAGGAACGATTATCATATTGACTGGGCTTGTCCGCAATGGTACGATTCTTTAAGTGTTCGACACACATACACACATAGAGAGTACCGGCGGACAAGCCGGTCCGATAGGAGGAAATATCGATGGCAGAACGTTTGGTAGGTCGCCCTGCGCCGGATTTCACGATGGAGACGGCTCTTGGTAACGGTCAAGAATTCGGAACGGCTTCTTTGTCCGATTATCGCGGTAAATGGTTGGTGCTGTTCTTCTATCCGCTGGACTTCACGTTCGTATGTCCGACGGAAATTACGGCTCTGTCCGATGCTGCGGAAGTATTCAGCGGACTGAATACGGAAGTTCTCGGCGTCAGCGTAGACAGCAAGCATAGCCACCGCGCGTGGATTAATACAGCTCGCAACGACAACGGCCTCGGCCAGTTGAACTTCCCGCTTGCATCTGATCTTACGAAGAAAGTCGCTAGCGACTATGGCGTATTGATCGAAGAAGAAGGAATCGCATTGCGCGGCTTGTTCATCATCAGCCCTGAAGGCGAATTGAAATACCAAGTCGTTAATCATAACGACATCGGCCGCAGCGTAGAAGAAACGCTTCGCGTTCTTCAAGCGCTTCAATCCGGCGGCTTGTGCCCAATGAACTGGAAAGCCGGCGACAAGAACCTCGTAGCGAAATAAGTCGAAACCGGCCCGCATTCTCCTCGGAAGATTTCTTCCGGGGAGTTTGTTTTCTTTGAGGCAGGAATTGTGCTCGTATGTATAGAATAAAGTGAGGAAATCAGGTTTCCGTATTTCGGAGGTGAAGGCGATGAGCTTCTGCTGCGGTGCGAGTATGATTGGAACGAAAGGTACGTTGAAGCATTACCGGACGAGAATCCATAATGTTCCGATCTTGTTGTGTCCGGTCTGCCATCGGATAGAAGTCCATTATCTGGTGGAGAACGAATATGAAATATTGGCCGAGTACGCGCATGGAGACGGAGCCTCCGAAGTCGACTTTCATGATTACGTCGACGAATCCGACAAAGATTTGAACGAGAACTGCGTCAACAACGAGGACGAAGATCCGATTCTTCTCGTTCAGAACCAGATCGACATGTCGTTGGATTTGCTCTCCTTCGCCAAGGAGATTGACGACGGCGAGTGGGTGCAACAGCTGAAGAAGCGGCTCATCGTGTTGAGCCAGCGGCGTCATAAGCTACGCTTGAAGCGTACGCCGGGAGGCGCGCTTTAACGGAGCGGGCTGCCGAACCGATAACGATAACCGCAAGGGCTGAGCGTTTAAGCGGACTTATTCCGTTTAATGCCAGCTCTTTTTTGTTTCTTTTAGGAAGGTACCCCCTTAAAATAAAGATGTTGTCCGAATTTATATGATCGTGGGGTGAGCTGGTGCTGCTCGTACTTTGGAAAAAATGGTTCAACGCATCGGTCATGTCAGCCCGCGAACCTTCGGACGTACAGTCGCCCGAAGCGATCGTGGAACGTATCCGCAATGGGGAAACGGCGCTGCGCAATGAACTGATCGTTCGCTATCATCCATATATTATTAAGATCACGAGTCGTTTTTACCGCCGATATATCGATCCGCAGCGGGATGACGCCTTTAGCATTGCGCTCTCCGCGTTCGACGAAGCGATTACTCGCTTCGAACCGGAGAACGGCAGGCTGTTTTTGGGCTTCGCGGAAACGGTTATACGAAGGCGGCTCATCGATTATGTACGGCAAGAGAGCAGACATAATGGGGTCGTTCCGTACAGCGCGTTCGACGAGGAATCGGGCGAAGCGCCGATGAACCGGATCGAAGTCAGTCAAGCGATGGACGCTTACGAGCGCACTCGCACCTCGGACGAACGCAAGCTGGAAATCGAAGCGCTGACGGAGGAACTAGCGATATACGGCATCACTTTCTCCGATTTAGTCCGATTATCGCCAAGCCATCAAGACTCGAGGGAGGCGTTGCTTAGGCTCGGGAGCGCTTTGTCCCGGGACGCAGGCCTGGTTCGTTATTTGAAGGAAAAGCGACAGCTGCCTATTAAGGAGCTGTGTTTGGCGGAATCCGTGTCGCGCAAGACGATCGAACGCCATCGCAAATACGTCATCGCGGTATCTCTCATCGCGAGCGGAACGTACCCGTATTTGCAGCATTACATAGGGTTATACGAAAGCCGAAAGGAGGAAGCGCAATGAACCGCGGAACGATAATGGCATTGGAAAACAAGACGGCTGTCGTGCTTACGCCTGGTGGCGAGTTCGTTCGGGTTCGCAGGTTGCCCGGGTTCGAGATAGGAGCGGAAGTCGCTTATGCTTTGCAGCGTAATACCGTTAAGCTACGGCGGTTGTTGCAATCGGGCATTAGCGCGGCGGTGTTGCTAATCCTCTTCTTCGGCATTTGGCTGATGCGTCCCCCTGAAGTCGTCGCCTACGTGACGATGGACATCAATCCGAGCGTCGAGATCGGGTTGGACAAGAAGATGAACGTTCGCTTGCTTCGCGCGGTGAATTCGGATGCCGAAGCGATCATAGCGCACGTGAAATACAAAGGACGGGATTTGGAATCCGTCATGCAGGATTTGGCGGACAACTTGGTCGCAACGAATATTTTGACGCTCCCGGATAGAGAAATCGTCATCGCTAGCGTTCCGCTCGGATCGATTGCCGATGACTGGGTAGCGCAAGCGTCCGAGAAGGTGAAGTCTGCGCTAAGCGAAGCGGCCATGCGGAATGATCCGACAACGGGCGAACAGCTCGACGTGACTACGATATCCGTGCCGCAGGACATTCGCCAAGCCGCGAACGAGCAAGGCGTGTCATCCGGCAAGATGGCGTTCTGGCTGGCGGCGGAAAGCCAAGGTCACGACGTTTCCATCGAATCGTTGAAAAAACAATCGCTTAAGAAGATTGCCGCGGAATGGGGCGGCGTAAGCAAAGTGCTCGGCGGGGAAGACGATCATAGGGCGGACAAGGACGCTTGGGAGAAGTTGCTCAGCGAGGCGAGAGCTAAGAAGAAGCTTCCTTCCGCAGGCGGACCGAAAGCTTCCAAGGAACCCGGGGCGTCGCCGAAGCCGAGTGACGATGCGAAGCATTCGGGCAACGATAAAAGCGACGACAAAGGCAAGGACGACAAAGGCAAGGACGATAAAGGCAAGGACGACAAAGGCAAAGATGACAAAGGCAAGGACGACAAAGGCAAGAATGACGACAAAGGCAAGAATGACGACAAAGGAAAGTCCGACGAGAAAGGAAAGTCAGACGATAACTCCACAAGTAACGGTAAAAGAGACAATGTCGATAACCGCAATAAGGACGAGCGCAACGACGACGATAATGGGCAAAACGACGATAAGCGCCAAGAAGATCGTAACGACAACAAAGGCGGTAAACACCAAGACGGCGTTAAGCAAGTTGTCAACGGTTCGGGAAAAGACAACAACAAGCACAATTCAAAGGACGATAGCGACAAAGACGAGCGCGATCGAGGGGACGACCGGGGAAGCAATTCCAGCAATGACGGGGAGGGAGGCAATCATTCGGACGACGATCGTCGCGGACGTTAACGTATCGACATATCCTTACAGTTATCGACAACTTCTCTCGTTGACAGTTTTGCTAAACAATGTCTATGATAAATGTGATTTTTGTCTGTAGACGATGCGACTGTCGAGAAGGAGGTCGAACGGAATGGATAGGTGGAGAACGCTTTATTTGCCGATTCTAGCCGAATTCGTCCGTAATGGCGGTGAAGCTGCACGCGCCGACATCGACGCTCTTAGACAGGCTCTACAGGATATCCCCGCGGATGCGATCATGGATCACCATGAGGAGAGCGTAAAGTTTCTTCTTTCGTACACGGACCTAGAAGACCGGATGACGTTCGTTCACCGGTCTCTTTTGTTTATCACCGAATTGTTAATCGCGCTTCGTCTGCCCGAGAGCGCGGCCGCAAGCGAAGAGCCGCTCCCGGACGTGAACACGGAGCGATTGCTCATGACGGCTGCTATGAACGCGGTGCCGATCGAAGAAGAACGGCCTAACAAATTCGAAACGGTACTTCAACACATGGATAGCGGAGTCGCTTTATTCGATAACGCCGGCAACCTTCGATTCCTTAACGTTCCGATGTCGCGCATGCTTCAAGCCCCGCGCAAAACGCTGATTGGATGCACGTTATACCAGCTTTTTTTCCACTCGCATCTTAAGAAACCGATCCGAAGAAGCTTCGTGCGGATGTATAGGGAAATGGTGCTATACCGGAGGTTTCAAGGGGAGTTCCAAGACGCGAGCGGCAGATTTCTCCTCGTGACGATTTCTTTGATCGACGAATTGGACGGGGATTACTTGGTCAGCGTGAAGGACGTCTCCGAATACAAGCAAATCGAGCAGACGGCATTCCAGAACGACAAGCTGGCTATGCTAGGCAAGATCGCAGCGGCGATCGCCCACGAAATACGCAACCCGCTAACTTCGATTCGAGGGTTTATCCAGCTCCTCAATCCTTTCCTTATCGAGATCGGGAAGCAAGAATACGGGCGAATTATCATTTCCGAAATCGACCGGGCGAACGACATCATTTACGAGTTTCTGAACTCCTCGAAGCCATCGGCCCCGATGAAGCAGGCGGTGCTCGTCGGGCTCCTTCTGAAGGAGACGATCCTGCTCTCCGAGAGCGAAGCTCATATGAAGGGCTGCGAGCTGCAGTGCGAGGTGTTCGATCCTTACTTAATGATCGCCATCGACGTGAAGCAAGTAAAGCAAGTATTCCTGAACATGCTGAAAAACGCGATGGATGCGATTTCGGAAGTCGGCAACCGCCGCAAAGGCCGTATCGACATAACCGCTCGGCGAGAAGGCGCCTATGCCGTCATTTCGTTCCGGGATAATGGAAAAGGCATGGAGAGGTCGACGCTTGCGCGCTTGTTCGATCCTTTTTTCACGACGAAGGAAGCCGGTACCGGATTAGGACTATCGGTCAGCTATCGGATCATCACGAACCACGGCGGCATGATCCACGTGGAAAGCCAGGTGAACGAAGGAACGGAATTTTTAATCTATTTGCCTTGCACCGAGGGGAAAGAGTAGAATCTGTGTAGGTATTCGAATCTTCGCAAGGTGGTAACGATAGAGATGTTATGGACAGATTGGGATATAACGTGGCGGATCGTCGGGACGAAGGACAACGATGGCGAACGCGCGGATATAAGGGTACGGTTCGAGGACGCATCGTTTCTAGGACGCGGAGAAGTGTTGTTTCATCCGCTCTTGGACGATGCTCTTCGTGATTTATACGGGCGGGAAGCTTTTCAAGGCAAGCCGGGAGAAGCCGTATCGATGCCTACGTTAGGCTATTTGCCGCAGCCTTATTTGCTCGTCGCGGGATGCGAACGCGCGCCGATGTCGACTAAAGCGCTGCGGGGAGCGGCGGGAACGGTAGGTAATAAACTGCTCGGTCTCCGGGTCCGCAGCGCCGACATTGTCGTTCCGGCAGGACAGCCGGCATCGTCGGCTGCCGCGTTCATGGAAGGGCTGCTGCTCGGTTTATACCGGAGAGACAGTCTTGCCGCGGGTGGCCGGGAGCAGGCCGTGCTTACCCGCTTGACCTTCCTATTGGAAGAAGGCGCGGATGCGGACGCTTGGCAGGAAGGCTTGCAGCTAGGTTATCGCACGGCGAACGCCGTCTGCTACGCGCGAGAGCTGACGAACGTGCCGAGTAACCGGCTTACGCCGGAGCTGCTCGCCCGCGAAGCCCGCTCGCTCGCGGATCGATACGGCTTCGATTGCAAGATTTACGACGAGCGGACGGCCGCGGCCGAAGGCATGGGCGGGCTGCTTGCGGTAGGAATGGGGAGCGCGAACCCGCCTCGCATGATCGTGCTTAACTATCGCGGCAATCCGGGGAGCGATCAGACGCTCGGTCTCATCGGCAAAGGAATAACGTTCGATACCGGCGGCATATCCTTGAAAAAGCCCGAAGGCATGGAGGAGATGATCTCCGACATGGGCGGCTCGGCGGCGGTGCTGGGCGCTATGAGGGCAATCGGCGAGCTGAAGCCGCGAGCGAACGTCGTCATGGTCGTTCCGGCGGCGGAGAACATGCCCTCGGGCAGCGCGTTCAAGCCGGGCGACGTACTTACGACATACAGCGGGCAGACGGTCGAAGTGCTTAATACGGACGCGGAAGGCCGAATCGTGCTCGCCGACGGACTAACGACGGCGATACGCCATGGCGCGACGAAGCTGATCGACGTCGCGACGTTGACGGGAGCGGTCATGCACGCGCTCGGCGATCTGACGACCGGAGCGTTCACGAACGAACAGTCGTTTATGGCTAACGTGATTCATGCTTCGAGCCATGCGGGTGAATACGTCTGGCAATTGCCCATGCATCCCGAATACGACAGATTGCTCAAGAGCGACGTAGCCGACGTGAAAAACCACGGGGGAGCATGGGCGGGCGCGATCGCGGGTGCCTTGTTCGTCCGGCATTTCTCGGAAGGCAAGCCTTGGATCCATTTGGACATCGGGGGAACCGCTTGGATGTGGTCCGATCGCGGGTTCGAGAGCAAGGGCGGCACCGGCGTCATCGTTCGGACGCTCGTGGAGTACGTTCGCATGATCGCGATCTGACACGCGGGTGGATGATAAGCTCGGCATACGCATTGAGCTTCACCATGGGGGAACCGGTCATGAAGCATTGGTTTGGCGGTTTGCGGCGCACGCTGGCGACTCGCCGCGACGAAACGGAAAACAGGCGGGGCTTGCGGATCTCTTTGATCGAAGGCATTCCCGCCAACATTATCGCGAATTTGTTAGGCGGTCCTCTGCAGACTGTCTATTTGACGTATTTGGGCTTCACGGCGTTCCATATCGGCATCGTCATGGCGATACCCTACTTCGCACTGCTCGTGCAAGTATTCATCGCTTTCGCCATGCAGCGGTGGCATAACCGGCGATTGTATCTCACTCTGTTCGGAACCGTCCATCGGACGCTTTGGATCGCGACGGGACTTATCCCGCTAACGTTCTCGGAGGACGCCTGGATTCCCGTGTATATTGCGCTTTGGCTAATGTCGATGATATCGGGTCAAGCAGGCGGGGTTATATGGACGTCACTCATGGCCGATGTCGTGCCCGCGCAGATCAGAGGCAAATATTTCGGCATTCGCAACACGATCCATTGGTTCGTCGTATGCGCGACGTTACTATTGGGCGGACAATTGATGGAGTGGCTGCCGGGCACGCGCGGGTTTACCGTGTTGTTCGCGGTAAGCGCCGCCTGCGTCGTCTGGAACGGCTGGTCTTTGGCTCGCTATCCGAACCCCCCGTTCCAGCCGTCGGAGAGCGGACGCTCGCTCAGGATGCTGTCGAAGCCGTTCGCGGATCGGCGCTTCCTGATGGCGACCGTATTCATATCCGCCTTCATTTTGCTGCAAAATATCGTCGTCCCTCTATTCTCGTACGTCATGTTAGAGGTTATCGATTTAAGCACCAGCAAAGTCACGATCATAACGATGCTGCAAAACGTCGTAATGATGATCAGCTACTACTATTGGGGCGTGCTCAATAGCCGTTTCGCCACGAATACGCTGCTCATCTGGACGTTCCCGCTGATCGCGGCCTCCTGCGCGCTCTGGTTCGGAATGGCCGTCATGCCGGCGATGCTTACGCTTATTATCGTTCATGCGGTGCTCGGATTCGGCTTGGCGGGGTACAATCTGCTCGTATTCAACTTCTTGATCGGAGATTCGCCGACGTCGGAGCGGCCGATCTATATCGCGGTATTTTCCGCGCTAACCGGCATGGCGGGGTTTATCGGACCGATGCTAGGCGGATGGCTGTACGAACTTGCGGATAGCGGACCCGATTGGTTGCAAGGCTACGGCATTACCGCATTGGCGGGCACGGGCATGCTGGCGCTCTCGCTCGGCTTCGCGCCGGTCGTATTTAAGCGCCGGGAAGCTTAGCTTTACGTTCCATTATTTTCCGAAAGGCTGTACAATGTAAGGGTATTCATTATGGGCGATGGGGTGATGGAAGTGGAATTGGTCGTAACGCCTTCCGCGCTGTCCTGCATCAAGAACGAATGGGGTTTCGGGGACGGCGAAATGATTCGCGTGTTCGTCAGGTACGTAAGCGGAGCGGAAGTTCCTTTTGCATTCGGCATTACGAGAGACACCCCGCTTGACGCGGCAGTAACGACGGTCGCAGAACCGTTGACGTTTTACATGGAAAGCAAGGACGTATGGTTTTTGGATGGCAAAAGCCTGAAAATCGACCGACTGGGCGAAAACATCATTTTTATAATGACATAACTCGCTATTGGCATATTGAGGTAGTAAACGATACCGGTTTGTTGTAAACTAATAATCATTATTCCAGAAACCGCACAGGCCAGTGGAGACAAAGGAGATTTTACGGAAATGAGCGTACAAAGCAAGACAAGCCATTGCAAAATCGTGGACTGCACGGTCCGCGACGGAGGACTCGTCAATAATTGGGATTTCAGCGTCGAATTCGTTCAGGATCTGTATGAATCCTTGAACGCCGCTGGCGTCGAGTACATGGAAATCGGCTACAAAAACTCTCCGAAGCTGCTTAAGAGCGAAGGAAAAGAAGGTCCTTGGCGTTTTCTGGACGACGCGTTCCTGCGCGATATTATCCAGAAGAAGAACACGAAGCTGTCGGCGCTCGTCGACGTAGGCCGGGTAGACGAAGCGGACGTGCTTCCACGCAGCGACTCGATGCTCGACTTGATCCGCGTCGCGACTTACGCGCGCGATACGGCTAAAGCGATCGAGCTGGCCACGCTGTTCCATGAACGCGGCTACGAGACGACGATCAACATCATGGCGCTATCGAACGTCATGGACAACGAGCTTAACGAATCGCTCGCGATGATTAACGACAGCCCGATCGACGTCGTCTACATCGTGGACTCTTTCGGCAGCTTGGATCCGGACGATTTCACTTATTTGGTCGAGAAGTTCCGTCGCTCCTTGAAGAACAAACGTCTAGGCGTCCATACGCACAACAATATGCAACTCGCGTTCGCGAACACGATGGCTGCGGCCAAACTCGGCGTAGAGCTGCTCGACGCATCGGTGTACGGAATGGGCCGCGCCGCCGGCAACACGCCGACCGAGCTATTGCTCGCCAAGATCACGCGTCCGGAATACAGCCTCCGTCCGGTTCTCGGCATGATCGAGAAGCATATGCTCAAGCTGCGCGAGAAGGAAGAGTGGGGCTACCTCATTCCGGACATGATTACCGGCATGCTGGACGAGCATCCGCGCTCGGCGATGGGCTGGCGCGCTTCGGAGAAGCGTGATCTGTTCACCGACTTCTACGACAAGATGACGACGCCGGAAGTGTATAACAAGTAAGCGATAGCGTTTAGCCAGGCAGACGAATTTGCTGCCTGGCTTTTTTGCGTTCTAGGCTATCGTTATCGGAAAGCGGTCGGTCTCTCGACAAAAACCGCGGATTCGGCTATTGTGATGTCAAAAGCTGGAGATAGAAAGGGGACCGGACATGAACGACATGCCAAGCGTGAAAGTAATCGCAATGCTCCAAGGACGGCAAAGCCTACCGGCGCTAACGCCGCAGTACGTATGGCATCCGGGCTTAGCGCAAGACATTGCGGCGCTATCCGAGGAAGAGCTGGCGGGCAACCATCCGGACGGCAAGCTGTCGGCGCCGGCTTGGAAAGCGGCGCTGCATCTGTGGAACGATGATCTGGAAGCGGCTCACGAGCTCGTTCAGGAGCTGCATTCGGCAACCGGTTCGGCGCTTCACGGTATCGTGCATCGAAGAGAAGGGGACTACGACAACGCTAAATACTGGTTTATGCGTTCCGGGGATCATCCTGCCTATCACGGGTTGCAGGCTCGGGCGGCAACGTTGCTCGAAAAAGAACCATCGTCGTCCGGTACGATCGGTCAAGCGCTGAACGCCATTCGCCATCAAGGAAGCTGGAACCCATCGTTGTTCGCGAACACGATCGAAATTCACGAGACGAGGACAAACGGGGACGATTCGGCTTTAAGATCGTTGCTCGAGCGCTTGCAACAGCAGGAGCTGGAAGCGATGCTTCGATTCATCGGCGGCAGAGTCGCCGGCGGTCAGGACGAGCCGTTGTAACTACCGCTTGCGAAACGGCCACCGATTGCGTTCGCCGACGAGGAAGGTTATGGCCGGCACGACTAGGGACATGAACAGCGTCGCATACAGCAGCAGGCCGATCATCGTGCCTACTCCGATCTGGATAAGCGTATCGACGCCGGAGAAGCCGAGCGCGCCGAACGTGCCTGCCATGATAGCGGCTGCAGAGATAATAATTCCACCGGTCGACGTCATAGCTTTCGTCATCGCTTCCTTGCTGTTTCCGTACCGATACTCTTCTCGGTAACGCGCCATGAGGAAGATGCTGTAGTCGACTCCGAGCGCGACGATAACCATAAAGATGAAGAAGGACGCCGTCCAAGACAACCCGTCGAATCCAAGCATCTTCACGTACAGAAATTCCAGCAGCCCCATCGTAATCAAGTAATTGAAGACGAGCGCGGCTAGCACGTACAACGGCCCGATGATCGATCGCAGCAGCAGCATAAGCACGATGGCGATCCCAACGAGTACGAGCGCGCCTGTTCTTAAGAAATCTCGATAAGAAATTTCGCGCAGCTCGTTATATTTGGCCGATGCTCCGGAAGCGAAAACTTGCGGGTCCGTAATAACGGATTCATCCAGGCTTTTTCGTAGCGCAGCGGTCAGCGTATCGACGCTGTCCATCGTCTCGGTAGAGAAAGGATTCGTCTTCATAATAATATCGATTTTCGTAGTACGGCCGTCCGGAGACATGTAAAATCGCAATATTTGCTGCATGCCGGCTTTGATCGGATCCGTCTCGACGCTTGGTGCCTGCGTGCTGCCGTTCCCTTGCTCCAATAAGTCTTTTAAGTCCGCGATTCCTTCCGAAGCTTGAAGCTGTTCCGTGAAGAACGGCATCAGCGCGTCGATGATCGGCCGAATAGAAGGCAAGATGCCGACCAAGCCTTGGCTGATCGGAACCGCGCGAAGCGCGATCGCCTCGAGTCCTCGCAATAGCGCTTGTTGTCTCGCGGAACCGGCTTTATTCTCTTCGGCGGATGTCTGCCCTTGCGGAGCGCCGCCGGCTTGTCCGACTTTCAGCTTCTCCCCGAGCGGACGAGTCGCGCTGCGCACTTCTCGTACCCCTTTGACATGCGCGAGATCGGAGCTGGCTTGCTCCAGCGCGGCGAAGGCGGAAGGCGTGCGCAACGATTCCGAAGACGTGACGACCATCGTGAGCGGGAACACCTCCCCGGCTCCGAAAGCGCGCTCCGTCTGATGGAAACCGACGACGGAGCCTAGCGACGGGCTGATCTCCGATATATCGTCGAAAGACCGCTTGCCCTGGAAAAGAAACGTTATCGGCGTTAGCAACAGAATGGCCGAAAGCATCACGAGCACGGACCGTTTAGACGCGATTGCGGCCGCGGACGCCCACAGCTTGGAATGGCCGTGCGGCGAGGCGTTGCCTTTACCCGGCCAGAGCGGCCAGAACAGCGCTTTGCCGAGCAATAGAATGAGGGCAGGCGCGAGCGTCATGCCCGCGAGAAGCGTTACGAGCAAGCCGATCGCGACGCCGGCGCCGGATTTGTACAGTCCGAATTGGGCAAAGCCGATCAAGAAGAACGCCGCGAATACGGTGCTGGTGGCATAGAGGATCGTCGGACCGACGCCGCGAAGCGTTCTACGCATCGCGGCGACCGGCTCGCCGTCGACGCCGAGTTCTTCGCGGTACCGACCGATCATAAGGATGCAATAGTCCGTTCCCGCGCCGAACAGGACGGCGATCAAGAATGATTCGGTAAAGCTGGTCACCGGAAGGCCGAAGCTTGCAGCCCATGCGGTTATCCCTCTGGAGATGACCAGGCTGACCCCGATCGTCAGGAGAGGGACGATCGGGGCGACGGGCGAACGGAAGACGATCAGCAGAATGACGAGCACGAGTCCGATCGTTACGCTTTCCGTTCGCTTTAAGCCTTCGCGGGAAGACTCCTGGAAATCTTGCGAGATGGCGGCGCTGCCGGTCAATTCGACTTCGGCGCCTTCGGGTGCCCCGGCAAGGAGTCGCTTCAGCCGGGCAAGCGTCTCTCTGGTCGCGTCGTCGAAGTCGGACCGCGGCAAATAGACGATCGCAAGCATCGTCGTCTTATCTGTGCTCAGGAAGCGTCCGGCGAGCTCGGGCTGGGTATTGGCGTCCAGCAGGCCGGTTATGCCCAGCTCGTCCTTGCGCGCTTCCACCGCTGCGAGCGTCCGGTTCATCCATGCGCGATCCCCGGCGTTCAATCCGCCGCCGCGCGAGAGCACGATGACGGCGCTCGTCCGGGACTTGGCGTCGGGGTTTATTTCTTGAAGCAGCTTTAGGGCTTGCGCCGACTCGGCTTGCTTAGGGATGAACGTCTGTTCGGTATGGCGAACGACGTCGGACAAGCTAGGCAAAGCAAGCGCCGAGACGACGGTAATCGCGATCCAGGCAGCGAGCGTCGTCCACCTCAGCCGCGCGGTCCAGCTGCTCCATCGGTTCATCATCTAGTTGTTCACGCTCCGCTTTGACGTCCGTATCCTTCAAGCTGGTCTTCGCCGCGGATCGCGGCGGCGCGGTGCAGCGGATTGGCGTGGAAATAGCCTCGTCCGGCCAAGGCGCGGCCGCCTACGGTCGTCGCGCGCAAGTCGACGCCGATCTCTTCCGAATCCGCGAAACGACGAAGCAACGCCTCGTCCATTATGCCGTCAAGTTCGATATACCACAGCTTGGAGCCATGCTCCGTAACGACGAACAGCTTGGCGCGCGTAAAATTCAACGATTGTTCGTAAGATGGTTGGGAGATAGTCAAATTCGCTAATTCGAAGGTTTCCACTGGTGATTTCTTCCTCCTCTGCTGATAACATAATTGTAACGTTTATTCGGAAAAGGTTGCAATCCGTAATGCAAAGAGGAGCGATCGGAATGACGACTTCGGACTTCGTGATTGAGCCGCTAGGAGATCGTGCGTTTATGCTAGCTTGGCGAGCGGGCGATATTCCCATTCAGGCCGTCGGCGCCGCCATGCAACATATACGGGGGCTAGCGCTTCCGTGGCTGCAAGAGCTCGTGCCCGCGTATCGTTCGATTGCCGTACATATTCGTTCATCGCGCTTAATGGTAGCGCAAGCGTCCGAAGAGCTTCTTCTCAAGCTGGAAGGGTTCGTAGCATCGGTCGCCGAATACTCGCCGAAGCTCGTCGAATTGCCGGTTCGTTACGGCGGCGAGCACGGACCGGATCTAGAAGCATCCGCATCGAGAAGCGGATTGACCGTGCAACAGTTTATTCGGGAGCATTCGGAGGTCGTATACGAAGTCGCTATGATCGGATTCGCTCCCGGCTTTCCCTACTTAATCGGGTTGCCGGATCGCTTAGCCCAACCGAGACGCCAGACGCCAAGGGTGACGGTACCCTTCGGATCCGTCGGGATCGCCGGCAATCAGACGGGCGTCTATCCGGTGACCTCGCCCGGAGGTTGGCAGATCATCGGCAGAACGGCAATGCAGCTGTTCCGTCCGGAAGAGGAAGCGCCGTTCTTGCTGGCTCCAGGGGATCGAGTGAAGTTCGTACCTGCTGATAGCGATAAGCAAGAGGTTCTGGCGACAACGGACAATAAAGCACCGATGTATTCGAAGCCCACGCGCCACGCGGCGTTTACGGTGACGAAGCCGGGGATGCTGACTACGGTGCAAGATTTAGGAAGGCCAGGCTGGCAAGCTTACGGCGTCACCGTCGGCGGAGCGATGGACGAATACGCGATGCGAACGGCGAACATACTCGTCGGCAACGGTGAAGACGCCGCAGGACTTGAGCTAACTATAATTGGACCCGCCTTTGCGGTGGAGCAGGATATGCTGATTGCCCTGAGCGGAGCGGACATCGATGCATCCGCTAACGGCGAAGCCATCCCGATGAACAAGCCCGTCGCGCTTCGCCGAGGCACAACGTTAGCGTTCGGCCGCGTAACCGCGGGATGCAGAACCTATATGGCCATAGCGGGCGGCATCGATGTACCCAAAGTAATGGGTAGCCGCAGCACCGATCCGCGGGCGAAGATCGGAGCGGCCGTCGCCGAAAGCGAATCGCTCGGATGCGGCGAGCCTACGGCGTTGTCGCTCGTGCTTAGCGACGGGTTGCTTCGCAAAGCAAGACAGGAAGGGCGCTGCTGGAGCACGGTCCCATGGCAAGCCAGCGGTATCGGATACGCTCGTACGTCCGAAGGACAACGGTTCGTGCTACTTCGGATAACCGAAGGGGCGGAGTGGGAGCAATTCGATCAGGAGGCGCGACAAGCGTTGCTAGAATCGGCGTATCGCGTCGGCACCGCGTCAAATCGGATGGGAATTCGGTTAAACGGAACGGCGCTCGCAAGATTAAGCAGCGTCGAATTGCCATCGCACGGCGTCGCGCAAGGCACGGTCCAAGTTCCGCCGGACGGTCAACCGATCGTTCTTGCGGCGGGCTGCCAACCGACGGGAGGATATCCTAAGCTCGCGCACGTTATCGCGGCCGATCTGCCGAAGCTCGCCCAAGTCGCCCCCGGCGACCAGGTGAGGTTCGAGAGGGTCGACATGGACGCCGCGATGCAAGCTAGACAGGCGCAGGAACAGGATCTTGCGCTGCTTAAGGCGGGCGTATTCGCCCGGGTATGCGCATGGACGACGGGAGGAACGCTTGCGTGAACGAGATAGATTTGAACGCCGATCTCGGCGAAGGCTTCGGCCTATATGCTTTCGGCTCGGACGACGAGCTTCTGGCTTCGATATCTTCCGCCAATATCGCTTGCGGCTATCATGCGGGAGATCCGCATCAAATGCGTGCTACCGTGGAGCGATGCCTGGAACGAGGGATCGCCATCGGAGCTCACCCGGGCTTGCCCGATAGGCTCGGCTTCGGTAGACGGGAGATGCAGGTAACGCCCGGCGAAGCGAGCGACTTCGTGCTGTACCAGACGGGAGCGTTGCAAGCTTTCGTTCGGGCGGCCGGCGGCAAGCTTTGTCACGTGAAGCTGCACGGGGCGTTGTATCACATGGCTTCGACCGATCAAGCGCTGGCGGAAGCGATCGCAGGAGCCGTGTATCGCTTTGATCCATCTTTGCTGCTATTCGGCTTGCCGGGAAGTCGACTTGAAACCGCGGCGACCGAATGCGGACTTGGCTTCGTCCCGGAAGGATTCGCCGATCGGACCTATCGGCGGGACGGCCGCCTAGCTTCAAGGCAACTGCCGGGGGCCGTATGGCATGAGGACGAGAAGGCGGTCGCGCAAGCGATATCCTTAGTTAAGCAAGGCGAGGCTGCGACGATCGACGGCGGCAGCGTCGTCATGCGAGTTCGAACGATTTGTTTGCATGGCGATACGCCGAACGCCGCGCAAAGCGCGAAGCGAATTCGACAAGCTTTGCTGGCAGAAGGCATTATTATACAGCGCCCAACACGCTGATTTGCACGAATTTTGTCGAAAATCTGTCGAAAGTTTCCCAACTTGCAGGAAAATCGCGGTTCGTGTGGAACATGTTAGGGTACAAAGTTGCGTCGGGGGTTTAGCATGTCGATTAATCGCGCTGAAATGAAAACAATGTGGACGGTTCTCGCCGCCTTTTCCTTATTTCTGTTCTTGCAAGCTGCCGACCGTTGGCTGAAAGACGTGTTTTCTCCGATTTCCGGTACTTCTACGCATGTGTTGCTTGAGGCACTAGGGTTCTCGATTTGTTTTACCATTTTTACGTTAGGTTGGATGGTATTCGTCTCTACCTTATGCAGGCAGCGTCTAATGACGGCTGCTCTTTTTGCGGGCATTGGCCTTCTTGAGCTGATGCACGCGTTAAGCTCCACGGACATGCCGCTTGGCAAAGCGCGATTCGGCGACATGCCGAGCGAGATGCTGGGCTGGATAGCCCAACTGATCGGCGCCATCGGCTTGTTGCTCGTATTCTCGATGAACAACGCTCCGGTCAAAGCCAGATCGCGCATTTATACGATCGTACCGGTCATAGCGGCCGTCGGCGCGATCGCATGGGGCGTATTCAGCTTTGACAATTGGAACGAGCATACGATGAAGTCGTTCGAGGGATATAAAACGGGAATCATCTTGTTCCTGTACGCCGCGGCGGCATCCGTCATTTTATACCGTCATCGGATCGAACGTCCGCAATCGATGCTAACGATCGTGCAGGCGTTGATCTGGCTCCTTATCTCCGAATTGGAAGAAACGCTCGGGTCCGAAATCGGCAACGTGCATTATATGTTCGCCGAATGCCTCAAACTAATCGGCTACTACTACTTGCTCAAAGGCGTCTATTACGTGTTGATAGAAGAGCCATACAAGCGCCAGAAGAAGACGGAATCTAGAATTAACTATTTGGCGTACCACGACGAGCTCACGGGCTTGCCTAACCGGCGGATGTTCTCCGAGCGCGTGAGGGTGGAGATGGGCCGAGCCGCGCATGGCGACAGCCGATTCGCGTTGTTATGGCTCGATCTGGACCGCTTTAAGACGATTAACGATTCGATGGGACATTCGTTCGGGGATCAACTGCTTATAGCGGTAGCCGACCGGCTAACGAAGCTAGCGAGCAAACCGGAGAAAGTATTCCGATTGGGCGGGGACGAGTTCACTTTCTTGTTGTCGGATCTACGCGACGTACAGGAGGCGGAAAAAGCGGCGCAGCGAATCGTCGAAACGTTCGATACGCCGATCAGGGTCGGACAATTGGATTTTCATGTAACGGTGAGCGTAGGCATGGCGATCTATCCGGAAGACGGCAACTCGCTCGACTTATTGCTTCAAAACGCCGATACGGCGATGTATAGCGCCAAAGATACGAGGAACGGTTGGAAACGGTACGCATCGGAAATGAACTTGAAAGCCAAGGAGAAGCTGCTGCTGGAGAACGACCTTCGCATCGCGTTGGAGCTGCGGCAATTCCACCTTGCGTATCAGCCGCTCGTCGATTTGGAAGGAGGCCATCTGGTCGGCGCGGAAGCGCTGCTTAGATGGGACCATCCGCAGAAGGGCTCGATTCCGCCTTCGGAGTTTATTCCGCTGAGCGAAGAGAGCGGTTTTATTTTACCGCTTGGGGAATGGGTGCTAAGGACCGCGTGCAGGCAAACGAAGCAGTGGCAGGAGCAAGGTTATCCGCCGCTCGTCATGTCCGTGAATCTCTCGATTCGGCAATTCCGCCAGCACGACCTGTGCGAGCGCATAGAGAAAGTGCTGGAGGAGACCGGGCTCGAGCCGCAATGGTTGGAGCTTGAGATTACCGAGAGCATTATGGCCGACGTGGCGTTCGCGACGGCGATGCTGGAGCGGCTGAAGAAGATCGGCGTCCGCATAAGCATCGACGATTTCGGTACGGGATACAGCTCTCTGTATTACTTGAAGCGATTCCCGATCGACAAGCTGAAAATCGACCGCTCGTTCGTAAACGATATTTTGACCGATCGCAACGATGCGGCCATCGTATCGGGGATTTCCGCGATGGCTCGCAATTTGAATTTGACGGTTACGGCTGAAGGCGTCGAGAGCGAAGGGCAGGTCGCGTTTTTGCGGGAGCAACGATGCCAAGAAGCGCAAGGGTACTTCTTCTCCCGTCCGGTACCGCCTGAGCAGTTCGTATCTCTATTCGATGCGGAGAAGCGTTCCTCCGGACAGCGCGAAGGGAATACGGCATGAGATTGGAGAAGGGGCATGTCCGGATTTTCGTCTATGGCTCCTTGTTGCCAGGTTTACACAATCACGGCGTTATTTCTCCCTACGTTATTTCGATCCTAGAAGGACGCGTGCGCGGTCGGCTCGTGGATTACGGTCCTTATCCGGCGTTAATGCCCGATTCGGAGTGTACGGTGCGCGGAATGTGGATGGAGGTATCGCTCGCTGCTATGCCGGGGCTCGACGAATTGGAAGGCTTCAAAGGTATAGAAGAAGACAACGATTATGAGCGGGTGTGGGCGCGGGATATAGATGATCCTACGCTTGCCGGTTGGTTATATATTTGGACCGATTCTCGCGGGTATCCCGTGATCGAGTCGGACTGGTGGCCCGACGTCGCGCGGACCAAACTTATCGAGCCCTAGAGGCTCGATTTTTTGTTTGCATTCGACACGGTAACGACAATGTGCGCCTGTTGAACAGTCCGTCCCGTTCAGTTACGATGGAGGAATAGTGTTCGTAGGATACGGTAATAGGCCGGCAGGAGGCATCCCTTAATGAATAGAGCAGCTAGCAGCGCAATGGAAGAACGGTATAGCACGAGACGTTTGCGATTAATCGTAACGCTAGGAATGCTATGGCTCCTCCTGGCGGGGTTCGCGGGACGCGCGGATGCGCATGCCGAATTGGTCAGTACGTTACCCATAGCAGGCAGCCAGTCGGACGAGAGTCCGCAAGAGGTGAAAGTACTCTTCAACGAGCGTCTGGATCCGGGGGGCGCGAAGCTGTTCGTGCTGGACGAATCGTCTCGGAACGTAGCCGAAGGCAAGCCTTTATTCGTCGACGAGGGAAAAGGATTAACGATCGGGTTACCGAAGCTAGGAGAAGGTCATTATACCGTCTCTTATTCGATTATTTCGGCGGACGGGCATCCGATATCGGGCGCCTACGTATTCACGGTAGGTCATCCCGCGCCGTTACCGGACGCACGCCAGCTCGATCCGCACAGCCAAGTCGGACATGCGCACGATCATGCCGAAGCGGGAACGGGATTGACGACGGAGACGTTCCTTCTGTACGCCTCCAGAGTGCTATACTATGCCGGTTTGCTGGGCCTATCTGGTCTATTATTATGGTGCTTGAATCGCTCGGCATCGCCATTCGTCACTAAAATCAGGGAGCAAGCGGTCGGTTTGGCAGGCAAATTCGCCTTAATCGCAACGCTCACGTATATCTTTTTCAGCTTAAAAGATCTTGCCCGCGAAGATCCGGTTTCCGAGTGGGGCCGCATTCTGATGGAGACGACGATCGGACGGTTATATATGGCGGAGCTGCTGCTCGCGTTCGCGGCGCCTCTGCTTACGAGCTTCACGGTCATTCCTCGCTTGATCTGGGTAGCCATCGCGCTGTTCATCGAAGCTTGGTCGGGCCATGCCGTCGTATACGAGCCTGTCGCATACTCGGTAGGTCTCGACTTCGTGCATTTGCTCGCGGCATCGTTATGGAGCGGCGGACTCGTTCTGCTCTTGGCCGTATGGCTGAAAGAGCGACCGGAGGCGGGGCGGTTCGCGCTGCTGTTCTCCAAATGGGCTCTAATCGCATTTCTCGCGCTATGGGTCACGGGCATCTTGTCGACGCTGCATTTTCTGCCTTCGCTCACGTATTTGTTCTATACGAAATGGGGGACTTGGCTGATCGTCAAAGCCGCGATTTCGGTGCTTGTCGCCTTGACGGCTTTCTTCATACGGCTGCGGCTAAAGAAGGGCGATTTGCCGCGCGGCCTTTTATTAAAAGCGGACGTCGGATTACTGTGCGCGATCGTGCTTACCGTAGGCGTACTCACCTATCAAACGCCGCTGCCCGCGAACAAGCCGCTTTCGTATCATAAGATGGGCACGGACATGCATCTCACGCTGCGGATTACGCCGAATGCGCCGGGAGACAACCAGTTCACTTTGAAAATATGGCTGCCGTCGTCGGTCGGAGAAGGCGCGGCGAAAAAAGTCCAATTAAGGCTGCTCCCGAAAAACAAACAAGACGTCGGCTTCATCGACGTGCCGCTCGAGCCGTATACGGACGAAGAGCAAGACGCTTTCCCGGATTTCGCTAAGTCGACCTATGTTTCTACGGGACCATACTTGCCGTTCGCCGGAGAGTGGACCGCGCAAATCCGTGTTACCGACTCGGAGGATACGGAGCACGTCAAAGAGACGACTTTCACAATTTATTAACCGGACGACGCCGTGCGGGCGAAAAGGGTGAACAATCGTGCACAATGGACGCATCAAATGGCTGATCCTCTGGATCCCGACGTTAACGATCGGCTTATGGGAATACGTGCGGCATGCGTTCCTGTTGCCGTATATGTCGATGGATCTCGGTAATTTCCTCGCGCCTTTCATCGTGCTGGCCGTTACTCTGACGGTAGTGAGAAGCTTGTTCGTCCGGCTAGAGCAATCGCAAGACGCGCTGCAGCGGGAAAAGGCGACGAGCGCCGCGCTCGAGGAACGGGAAAGACTCGCTAGAGAGCTACACGACGGGATTTCACAGTCTCTGTTCCTGCTGGCGGTTAAGCTAGATCAATTGGACGCCGCCGTTCAAGAAGGGCCGGTCAAGCCGTTGGCCGCCGGCCTTCGCGAGACGGTTCGGATTATGCACGAAGACGTAAGGCAGGCAATCGCGAGCCTGCGTCTTCCTCCGTCGCCGGATACTGCCGCATGGGTCATGCCGCTGCGCGAGCTGCTCGGAGAAACCGCGGGCATTACCGAAGCGCGGGCGGAATTTATGTGGGACATAACGGACAAAAGCTTAACGGATAAAGAGAAAGTCGAGCTGCATGCATGCGTGCGGGAAGCGCTAATTAACGTGCGCAAGCATGCCAAAGCTTCGACCGTGTACGTCATCGGCGAATCGGATGGCCATGGCGGCTTCCGCTGCGCGGTCGAGGATGACGGCGCGGGGTTCTCGGTCGATCCGCTTCGCGCGCCTGAGCGGTTCGGACTACGGATGGTGAAAGACCGGGCAACCCGCATGGGTTGGACGTTCGCGGCCGAGCGCCGAGGGGATCGGACCGTCATCGAGTGGATCAAAGAAGGAGGGCAAGCCTAATGGCGCAACCGGTTCGCGTACTGCTCGCGGACGATCATCCGCATGCGCGGGAAGGCATGCGAATGATCGTATCGGCGGATCCCGATTTCGTGGTCGTCGGGGAGGCGTCCAGCGGCGAAGAAGCGATCGTGCTCTCGGATGCGCTGCAGCCCGACCTCGTGCTGATGGACATCCATATGCCTGGCATGGGCGGGTTAGAAGCCGTCAAGGCGATCAAGGGCGGACAGCCGCAGGTGAAAATCGTCATCGTAACCGTATCGGACGATGCGTCGCACTTGTTCGAAGCGATCAAAAAAGGCGCGCAAGGGTATCTTCTGAAAAATTTGAACCCGTCGGCATGGCGGGATTATTTGCGCGCGGTCGCGCACGACGAAGCGCCGCTGAATCCGGATCTCGCGTTATCGATCCTCCGCGAATTCGCTAATCGCAAGCCGCAGCAGTCGCCCGGAGCGAAGGACGGCGACGATGCGCAGGTCGAAGGACTGACGCCAAGGGAGAAGGAGCTGCTGCGGGAAGTCGCGCAAGGGCTGACGAACCGCGAGGTCGCGCAATCGCTCGGCTTGTCCGAGCATACCGTGAAAAACCACCTGAAAAACATTTTGCAGAAGCTGCATTTGGACAATAGGGTTCAATTAACGAGGTTCGCTTACGAGCGCGGATTGGTCGAACCGACGGGAAACGAGTAGACAACGGGCTGCCGACTTCAAATCGTCACAAACAGTCACGTCAATATGACTCTTTCGAGTCATGCGGGGCACGGGGGCACGGTCTATACTGGGGAACATAACGACGCGAGAGCGATGAAAGGTTGGACAACCCCTTATGAGAAAGATAGTAGTCCTCATGCTTACGATATTGATGGCACTCGGATTCGCAGGATTGGCTAGCGCGCACGTGAAAGTGCAACCGGCCGAAGTGCCGGCAGGCTCGTACCAAGTATTCACCGTACGCGTGCCTTCCGAGAAGGAAGCCGCTACGACGCAAGTGAAAGTAACGATTCCGGACGGCGTGGACGTAAGCCGCTTCGAGCCGAAGTCCGATTGGAGCTACGAGACCGAGAAGAACGCGGACGGCAAAATCACGTCCGTGACGTGGAAAGCGACCGGAGCGGGGCTTGGCGCAACGGAATTCGGCGATTTCAATATGCAAGGCAAAGTGGCCGCCGACGCGAAAGAGCTTGTGTGGAAAGCGTACCAGACGTACTCAGACGGCGAAGTCGTCGAGTGGACGGGCGCGGCGGATGCGGATACGCCGGCATCGGTAACGAAAGTTACCGCGGCGGTTACCGGCGACGCCCATGGATACGATCATGGGGCTGCCGCAGGCGCGACCGAGGAAGAGGATGACGGCGAAAGTGATCCGTTGATCTTGTCGATAGCCATCGCGGGGTTAGCAATCAGCTTAGTAGCATTAGGCCTAGCGCTACGGAAACGGAAGTAATCGGTCGGCGGCAGTCTGGGGCGCAGTTTAGCCTAGGCGGCCGCCTGCTTGCTTCTACGCGGGAATTCCCCTATAATGTGGGATAATCAACATACCAAAATGCGATGATGGAAATAAGTACGCAGTACATTCTTGCAGGGAGGGGACGCCGTAGACTGAGAGCGTTCCTAGGAAGCCAGGCTGCCGAAATTCGCTCCGGAGCAGTGCTCTGAACGCGCGAAATGCGCAAGTAGGAGGCATCGGTCTACGACCCGTTATGTCGTATGAAGCGGGAATGTCCATGTTCCGGGACGCAGATGCGTCCGTAACGCAACGAACAAGCCAAGCGGCTTGGCGCGGGGATAGTCCAACAAAGGGTGGTACCACGGTCTTTTCGTCCCTTACGGGAGAGAGGGCTTTTTTTATTTGTTCCCCAAGACCATTTAAACCAAGGAGCGGATCGTAATGAAAGACCGTTTGGAAGCGTTGCGGGTAGAGGCGCTTGAACAGCTGCAAGGAGTCGCGGACGCAGGACAGTTGAACGACCTGCGCGTTCACTATTTGGGCAAGAAAGGCCAGTTGACCGAAATTTTGCGGGGCATGGGCTCGCTTAGCGCCGAGGAGCGTCCAGTCATCGGGCAAGTCGGCAACGAGGTTCGCGCCGCGATCGAGGCCGTTATCGCCGATAAGCAAGAAGCGTTCGACCGCGCGGCTACCGCGCACCGGTTGCAGGCCGAGACGATCGACGTCACGCTGCCGGGCAAGGCGCCTAGCGTCGGAGCGGTTCATCCGCTTAATAAAGTGGCCCAGGAAATCGAGGATATTTTCGTCGGAATGGGTTATACGATCGCGGAAGGTCCGGAAGTCGAGACCGACTTCTTCAACTTCGAAGCGCTTAACCTGCCGAAAAACCACCCTGCGCGCGACATGCAGGATTCGTTCTACATTACGGACGAAATTTTGCTTCGCACGCATACTTCGCCGGTACAAATCCGTACGATGAAGGCCATGAACGGCAAGACGCCGGTCAAAGTCATCTGCCCGGGCAAAGTATACCGGCGCGACGACGACGATGCGACGCATTCGTTCATGTTCCATCAGATCGAGGGGCTCGTCATCGGACCGAACATTCGCATGAGCGACCTTAAAGGCACGTTGCTGCAATTCGTGCGCGAAATGTACGGACCGCAAATGGAAATCCGCCTTCGTCCGAGCTTCTTCCCGTTCACCGAACCTAGCGCGGAAGTCGACGTAACGTGCGCGCAATGCGGCGGCAGCGGCTGCCGGATGTGCAAGCATACGGGCTGGATCGAAATTCTCGGCTGCGGCATGGTTCATCCGAAAGTGCTCGAGCATGGCGGCTACGATCCGAACGAAGTGACCGCATTCGCGTTCGGCATGGGCGTCGAGCGAATTGCGTTGCTCAAATACGACATCGACGACATTCGTCATTTTTACGCGAACGACACGCGGTTCTTGAACCAATTCGCCAAGCTGTAACGGCTAACAAGCGAAGAGGAAAGCTTACTAATAATCATGTAAAAATAAGGGGAGTATCCCATGAACGTATCCTATCGGTGGTTATCCGAATATATCGACCTTGAAGGCATAGCGCCGCAAAAATTGGCTGAGATGATGACTCGCGGAGGCATTGAGATCGATTCCGTCCCTTCCCGCAATTCCGGAGTAAGCGGCGTTGTCGTCGGTTACGTAAAAACGCGCGAGAAGCATCCCGACGCGGACAAGCTTAGCGTCGTTACCGTGGACGCGGGCACCGGCGAAGACTTGCAAATCGTGTGCGGCGCGCCGAACATCGCCGCAGGCCAGAAGGTGCCGGTCGCCAAGGTGGGCGCCGTGCTGCCGGGCATTTCGATCAAACGCGCGAAGCTTCGCGGCGTCGAATCGCAAGGCATGATCTGCTCGGCTCGCGAGCTGGGCATTAACGACAAGCTGTTGCCGAAGGAGCAGCAAGAGGGCATTCTCGTGCTGCCTGCGGAGACGGAAGTCGGCCGCGATATTTTAGACGTGCTCGCGTTGAACGACCACATCCTCGAGCTCGATTTGACGCCGAATCGTTCCGACTGCCTCAGCATGCTAGGCGTTGCTTACGAAGTCGCGGCTTTGACGGGGCGTCCGCTCCGCTTGCCCGAGCCTAGCAAAGACCTGTACGCGACGAAGGATAAAACTTCGGATCACGTAAGCGTCAAGATTGCAGACGAAGAGTTGTGCTCGCTTTATGCGGCCCGCTATATCAAAGGCGTGAAAATCGGACCTGCGCCGCTTTGGATTCAAAACCGGCTTATCGCCGCCGGCGTTCGGCCGATCAACAATATCGTCGATATCACGAACTACGTTATGCTCGAATACGGTCAACCGTTGCACGCTTTCGACGCGTCGAAAATCGCGGGAGGCCGCATTATCGTGCGCCTGGCACAACCGGGCGAAGTGCTCGTGACGCTTGACGACCAAGAGCGCAAGCTTGAGCCGCACATGCTCGTTATCGCGGACGGAGACAAAGCTCTTGCGTTGGCTGGCGTCATGGGCGGAGCGAACTCCGAGGTTACGAGGGATACGACGGACATCGTGCTCGAGTCCGCGAAGTTCGACGGCGGCTCCGTGCGCCGTACGTCGCGTCAATTGGGCTTGCGTTCGGAAGCGTCCGCGCGGTTCGAGAAGGAAGTGGATCCGTCCCGCGTGCGCGACGCGCTCGATCGCGCGGCGGGCTTGATCGCCAAGTACGCCGAAGGTCTAGTAACGGAAGGCGTTACGGAGGCGGGCTCCGGCTCGTTCGAACCGGCCGTCGTACGGTTGACGCTTGACCGCGTCAACAATATGCTCGGCACGTCGTTGTCCGTGCTCGAGGTGGAGACGATCTTGACGCGTCTGCAATTCGTCGCCGTCTCCGCCGGCAAAGGCGTCTGGGACGTTACGGTACCGACGCGCCGCGGCGACATGACCCGCGACGTCGATCTGATCGAGGAAGTCGCAAGGCTATACGGCTACGATGAAATTCCGACGACGTTGATCGAAGGCTCGTCGACGGCCGGCTCGCTCACGAAGCAACAGACGATTCGCCGAGGGCTTCGGACGACGCTGACGAACGCGGGCTTGCACGAAGCGATCAGCTACTCGGTAACATCCGCGCAGCGTACGGGTTTGTTCCCGTCGCTGTCCGACAATGGCGTGAAGCCGATCGCGCTCGCGATGCCGATGAGCGAGGAGCGCAGCGTGCTTCGCACGGTGCTTTTACCAAGCTTGATGGAAGCGGCGGCGTACAACTTGACGCGCAAAAACAACGATCTGGCGTTGTTCGAAATCGCCAGCGTCTATCATACGGACGAGGCGGTGCTGACGCGCCTTCCGCAAGAGAAGCCGCGCGCGGCGTTGCTGCTATGCGGCAACCGCCGATCGGCCAGTTGGAATCGTCCGGCGGAAGCCGTCGATTTCTACGATGCCAAAGGCTTGCTCGAGACGGCGTTCCGCCGGCTTGGCGTAGCCGGACGGATCTCTTACGAGGCGGCGCAACCGGATGGCTTCCATCCAGGCCGCACGGCGGCGATCAAGCTGCATACGGAGCGCGGAGACGAGACGATCGGTTACGTCGGCCAGCTCCACCCGGAGCTTCAACGGGAGTTCGATTTGCCGGATACGTACGTGGCCGAGTTTTCCCTCGTGCCGATCTACGAATACGCGGATCAACATATCGAATACAACACGTTGCCTCGTTACCCGTCCATGGAACGGGACATCGCGGTCGTCGTGGACCGCGGCGTAGCGGGCGGCGCTCTGACGGCTGCTATAGAGGCTTCCGCGGGCGAGTTGCTCGAGTCGGTTCGCGTGTTCGACGTCTACACCGGCGATCGCGTAGCGGCCGATAAGAAGAGCGTCGCGCTGGCGCTCGTCTACCGTCATGGCGAACGCACGTTGACCGATGAAGAAGTAACGGCAGTGCATGGAAATGTTTTGACACTTCTGGAACAATCTTTCGGAGCGGAACTTCGCAAATAGGCAGGAAACGGCAATGGGTGCAGCGAATACATCTAGACGCTGATAGGCGGCTGGTGATTCGCTGCATTTTCTGTTGCGTGGCGCGGGATTTCGGGCACGAGAAGGTGCCGAATCGCGTCGGTGGGAACGGTGTCGGCGAGTGGCGTTTCTTGGGGAAAGGCACGTTTGGAGTCGCGGTTTGCGAAGGCTGGCATCTGAACGGCGGATAGTTACCTATTGCGGCGAAAAGCATGAACGGCGCTCATGGATGTGGCAGTATGCGCAAAAAACGTGAACAGCTCAAGGAAGTGGCAGTATGCGCAAAATCATGAATAGCTCGTGGAAGTGGCAATACGCGCAAAACCGTGAACAGCTCATGGATGTGGAAATTAGCATGGAAATTAGCGTTACGGGATCACCTTATCCACTCCGAAAGTGGCTCGATTGCTGGAATAACGTTATGGAGTAACCTTATTGGCTCGCAGAAGCGCGTGTTTACGCACGAATGAGTCAATAGCGTTGCCGCATCACCTTATTCACCGAAAGTGGCGAGTAAGCTTGGATAGCGTTATGGAGTAACCTTATTGCTACACTGCGTGGCGGGGCAAGAGTTCGTGCCGTAAATAACGGAATAAATTTTCGTAAGCGTTGACGAAAAAGATGCGTATTTTCCGCTTTACGGAACGTATTTCCGTTAAACCTGCAATTTCGGTAAGGATTTGGGCTATGGCGCGAAATTAACGAAAATGTTTTCAGTTAAAAATGCGGAGTTAAGGCTAAAACGAACGATTAACGGAAGAACGTTCCGTTAACTGTGAGATGTTGATCGGGTTGGAACGATGAATTTGGACGCAATGGGAGGATCACGCCGGTGAGTGCAAACGATAAGATGCGTGTGACCGTTGACATATATGGAACGCAATATACGCTGACGGGTCACTCTAGTACGGAACATATGAGAAAGGTCGCGGCGCTCGTTAACGAGCACATGGGCAAAATCAATAGCGGCGCGCCGCGGTTGGATTTGACGCGCTTGGCGGTGCTCGCCGCCGTGAACATCGGGGACGAGCTTATGCAGCTGCGTCGCGAGATCGAACGGTTGCAGCAGGTCGAAATCGAGCAACAAAAGCTCTCCGAAGAGCTTGAGTACACGAAGCTGCAGGCTGCCGAGGATTTGGAAGCCGTGCAGGCCTATGCCACGGAGGAGCTTGCTAGAGTAAAAGCGCAAGCGGCCGAAACGTTGGCGAGCGCGCAAGAAGAGTTAGCTGACGTTAAGGCAAGCGCCCAGGAACAATTGGCGCGTACTAAGACAGAAGCGGAGGAAGAGTTGGCCGGCGTTAAGGCGAAAGCACAGGAAGAATTGACTAGCGTTAAAGCCCAAGCCGCGGAGTTGCTCAAGGAAGCGGAAGCGTACACGGCCGAGGCGTTGGCGGCATCCGAATCGAATGCCGCTCAAGCGCTAGCCGCAACCGAAGCCAAAGCAGCGGAAGAACTAGCCGAAGTGAAAGCCCAAGCGTCGGAAGCTTTGGATTTTGTCGAGGAAGAGTTAGCTAGCGTGAAAGCTAAAGCAAAGACGGCTTTAGCGCAAGTCGAGGAACAACTCGCAACCGAGAGAGCGAGCGCATCCGAGGCACTGGCAAGATCGCAGGCGGAAGCTAGCGAGAGAGTCGAACGCGTAACGGCAGAGCTCACTGCGCTGCTGGAGGGCGAACGGACGGAGGCGTCCCGGAAGCTTGCGAGCCTGAAGTTGCAGGCCGAGGAAGCACTGGCGAAGGCGGAGGCGAACGGTGCCGAAGCGTTGGCGAGTGCGCAAGCGCGTGCCGCGGAACAACTCGCTAGCGTTCAAGAGCAGTTGGAGTACGCGCTAGCTAGTTCGGCGGAAGAGCTGGCAAGCGTTAAGGCCAAAGCGGCCGAAGAGTTAGCCACGTTGAGAGCCAAAGCAAGCGAAGCGTTGCAACGCGCGAAGTCGGAAGCGGACGCGAGAACCGAACGCGCAACGTCGGAGCTTACCGCGCAGCTCGAACGCGAGCGTACGGAAGGGTCGCAAATGCTCGAGAGGGTAAAGTCGAGAGCGACCGAAGCGCTGGAAGCCTTGAAGCTTGACGCCGCCGGCGAGCGCGCAAGCCTCAAGGATCAGCTGTCGCAGCGGATCGCGAGCTTGGAAGCGGAGCTTGAATCGGAGAGAGCGAAGCAAGCCGCGAAGGAAGCGGAACAGGCCGAGAAGGAAGCGGAATTAGCCGCGAAATTCGCGGCAGAGTTAGAAGCGGCGCAACAGAAGAACGCGAATCACCTCGAAGAGCTGAGAAGCTTGCACGAGCGGGAACGCGATGCGTTGGAGGAAGAACATTTCGAAGAGCTGGCGGCGCTGGAAAGCAAGCTTACCGGAGATCTCAAGACCGCGCAAGCGCTGCGCGACGCGGAAGCCGAAGCGGCGGAACAAGCGCGGTCTGCATGGCTTGCGGAACGCGAAGCTTGGCTAGCTAAGCAGGAAAGTTGGCAAGCGAGCGAGGCGGAGTGGAACAAGCTTCGCGACAAACTGGAGGCGGACGTCGCGCATTGGGCAAACGAAGCCGAAGACGGGCAACGTACCGTAGTCGAGCAGCAAGAGATGCTGCACGCCGTCGAAGGCCAGTCGGTCGAAATCCTGCGCCTGGAAATCGCGGCGCGCCAACATACCGAACGCGAGCTGGAAGCCGCGCTCGCGGAACTGCATAAGCGGGACGAGCTAGAAGCCTCGTCCCAAAGCGCTTTGCAGCGGCTGCAGGACAGCCTCGCGTCCGCGCAGCAAACCGCGCGCGACGCCACCGAGCGGGCGGCGTCGCTGGAAGCGCGCCTCGCCGAGCTGAGCGAGGCGGAGGCAACCTGGCGCGAAGCCGCCGACCAGGCGTCGCGCGAGCTTGAAGCGGCGCAGGCGGAAGCCGCCGCCGCGCCTTCCCGCGAGGCGACGCTGGGCGCCTCGCAAGAGCAGTTGCGCGAGCTCGCGGAAGAGCGCGACAGCGCGCGAGCGCAGCTTGACGCGCAGCGCGAGGCGCTTGGCGCGCTGAGCAGGGCGCATGACGAGCTGAAGTCGGACTACGCGAAGCTTCAGGTCGAATACAACGAGTGGATCGACCTATTGGAACAAGAGTAACGAGTCTATTTCGCTCTTCTTAATAATCTTCCTTATGCTCTTCCTAAAAGACAAACCGTCAGGATTCCCTGACGGTTTTTGTCTTTTATCTCACCCGCAACCAAAACGCAAAAAAAAGACGAAGCAGGAAGTCCCGCCACGCCCTTTCCCTATTCCATTATTATTGCACGATCAGCTTAGCCGTCATTTTGCCGTGGCCCGCGCCGCATTGGATATTGCATCTGAACTCATACGTGCCTGCCGCCAACGTAACGACTTCGGACTTGCCGCCGCGAATTTTGACGTCCGCGCCGCTAAGCAGGACGCCGTGCGCGCCGTCCAAGTTTTCGACCGTGATTTTGACCGGCGTATCTTTTGGTATAATGTATTCCGCTTTATCGAATTCCCAGCTTTTCGCTTTAATTACGAGCTCTTCGGAGGCGACGAGCGATTGGGAAGGCTCCGAGCCGTTGGAATTGTTTTTGCTGCCGCAAGCGACGAGCACTAGTACGAATGCGAGCGTCATGAGTGCGTAACCGAGTTTCTTTTGCATGAACTTTTCCTCCTAAATGGTAATACTGGATCAACACGTAGATTGTATCATAGGACGCCTGTATATTCTCGATGGATCCATGAATTCTCGGTGAACTTTGAACAACAAAAGACCGATCGCGCGGTTCGGTTGCAACCGAACCGCGCGATCGGCCTTTGTCGGAATGCGGGCGGCTTAGCCAGGATGCCGTTCCGTCGTACGATACGGACTGGCCACCGGTATGAACAAGTCAATGATCCCGATGACGAGCGCGGCCAGAAGCGCTCCGAGGATCGTTACGTGGACGTGGCCGATGACGAATTGCGCCAGCCAAATGACGAGCGCGCTGGACAGAAACCCGACGATTCCCCGGCCGTACGGCGTAACTTTTCTGCCGAAAATCCCTTCGATGATCCACCCGAGTACGGCGATGACGAGCGCAAGCATTAGCGCGCTCCAAAAACCGCCAACCGCGAATTGGGGTACCAAATAGCCGACGACCATCAGAACGATGGCGGATACGATGAACCTTACGATTGTTCCAAGAACATGCATCTTATCGACCTCCTTACCGCATAGTCTGTCCGCGATTAGCGTTACGTATGAGTGGCAGGTTTCGCAAGAACTGTTCGTTCGGCTATAATAGTGTTCGTAGAGGACGCGAAGGAGTTGAACGATGCCGTGAACGCCAAGGCATTGCACACGTTAGAATACGATAAAATCGTTCAAAAGCTGGTGGCGGTTACCGCGACGAGCTTAGGAAGAGAAGAAGCGGAGAAGCTGTATCCGTCGCAGGAGCTTCGGGTTGTCCAGCGCAGGTTAGCCGTGACCGACGAAGCGTCTAAGGCGATCAGCCTCAAGGGAGCGCCGCCTTTCGGAGGCATTACCGACGTACGGGCTTCGTTATATAGAGCCAAGCTTGGCGGGATGTTGCAGCCTGCGGAGCTAATGGATATCGCGCAGTTCATCATGGGCGCAAGAAGGCTGAATCGGTTCATCGCGCTTGCGGACGACGAGCTGACGCTTCCGTTGCTAACGGATTTGCGCGAGCCGCTTACGGATTTCAAGCAGCTGGAGGACGAAATCCGCCGTTGCATCGACGAGCAAGGCGACGTGCTCGACTCCGCGAGTCCCGAGCTCGCTTCGGTACGCCGGGATATTCGGATCAACGCGGGAAGAGCCAGGGAAAAGCTGGAAAGTCTAATCCGTTCGAGCTCGGTGCAAAAAATGCTGCAAGACGCGCTCATTACCCAGCGCAACGATAGATACGTCATTCCGGTCAAGCAAGAATATCGCGCTCACTTCGGCGGCATCGTGCACGATCAGTCCGGCAGCGGCGCGACGCTCTTCATCGAGCCGGAAGCCGTCGTTCAGATGAACAACAAGCTGCGCGAGCTGACGTTGAAGGAGCAGCAGGAAGTCGAGCGCATTTTACGCAAGCTGACGGAGGCGGCGGGCGAACGCGCGGATCTGCTTGCCGGCGACGTGGATCTAGTCGGACAGCTCGACTTTATATTCGCCAAAGCATCGCTCGCTCATGCGATGTTCGCGACGTTGCCGACGATCAACGACGAGGGCCGGCTGTATCTGCGAAGAGCCCGCCATCCGTTAATCGACGCGAAAAACGTCGTGCCGATCGATATCGAGCTCGGCGACGAATACTCGGCGATCATCGTAACGGGTCCGAATACGGGAGGGAAGACGGTATCGCTCAAGACGATCGGCTTGCTCAGCCTGATGGCGATGTCCGGATTGTTCGTGCCCGCGGACGAAGGAAGCCGGCTGTGTGTTTTTGACGGCATTTACGCCGATATCGGAGACGAGCAAAGCATCGAGCAAAATTTGAGTACGTTTTCCAGCCATATGACGAACCTCATCTCGATGCTCGGACAAGTGACGTCCCGTAGCTTGGTATTGCTCGACGAGCTCGGCGCGGGAACCGATCCCGCGGAAGGCTCGGCGCTAGCGATAGCGATCTTGGAGCATTTGCACCGGATCGGTTGCCGCATGATCGCGACTACGCACTATAGCGAGCTGAAAGCTTACGCCTACAACCGAGCGGGCATCATTAACGCCAGCATGGAGTTCGACGTAGCGACGCTGCGGCCGACGTACCGGCTTCTCGTCGGGGTGCCGGGGCGAAGCAACGCGTTCGCGATCGCCGAGAGACTCGGTTTGCCGATCGGCATTATCGAGCATGCCCGCGGAGAAGTGAGCGAGGACGAGCTGAAGGTCGATACGATGATCGCTTCTCTTGAGCAGGACCGTCGAACCGCAGAATCGGAACGTCAGCTGGCGGAACGTCTGCGCCGCGACGTGGAGAAGCTGCAGCTGCAAATGCAAGAAGATCGTTTGAAGTTCTCGGAGCAGAAAGCGAAGCTGATTGACGAAGCCCGCGAGCAAGCGCGATTGTCGATCGCGAAGGCGAAGCGGGAAGCCGAGGAGATTATCGCCGACTTGCGCAAGCTGGCGCTGGACGAAGGCGCATCGGTTAAAGAGCATAAGCTGATCGATGCCCGCAAGCGGCTCGAAGATGCGATTCCGGCGCCGGCTACGCGGGAGCCGCGCGTCGCGACGGGCGGCAAAGCGGTTAAGATCTCGGCCGGCGACGAAGTAAAGGTGCTAAGTCTTGGCGGTCAGCGCGGTCATGTCGTGGAACTGTCCGGCAACAACGAAGCGTTCGTTCAGCTAGGCATCATGAAGATGAAAGTCGCGCTAGCCGACCTTGAGCCGTTCCGCCAGCAAGCTTCGTCCAAATCGAAGCCGCAAGCACAAGCGACCGTCGTGAAACGTACGCGAGATGACAACATCCGAACGGAGCTGGATTTGCGCGGCACGACGCTGGACGAGGCGATCATGGAAGTCGATCGGTTCCTCGACGAAGCGTTTTTGTCCAATCTGGGTCAAGTATATGTCATCCATGGTAAAGGCACCGGCGCGCTTCGCACGGGCATCCAAGAGTTTTTGCGTCGGCACAAGCATGTCAAAAGCTACCGTCTGGGCAATTTCGGCGAAGGCGGAGCGGGAGTCACCATAGCAGAACTCCATTGACGGGAGCGTGATCGCGCATGCAGGGCGTAGTCGACGAAATGATGTCGCATCCTTTTTCCGCGGTACTGGCTTATTTCTCGGTAGGGATTTTGTCGCTGATCGTATTTCTGTCCATCTTCGAATGGGTAACGAAGTACGAGGGCTGGAACGAGATACGCAAAGGAAACGTTGCCGTGGCGATGGCGACGGGGGGCAAAATATTCGGCATTTGCAATATTTTTCGATTTTCCATCGAAGCGAACGATTCCATCTACGAGAGCATGGTGTGGGCAGCGGTCGGATTCGTGCTGTTGCTCGCCGCTTATTTTCTGTTCGAGTTTCTGACGCCGGTGTTCCGCATCGACGAGGAAATTGCCAAAGATAACCGCGCGGTCGGCTTGCTGGCGATGGTGCTTTCCGTTTCGCTATCTTACATTATCGGTGCTGCCGTCAGTTGATCGGAGGACTGCATGAAATATTTATGGGGAACTTTGCTCGCGTTCGCGTTGCTGTTCATCGCGATCGGCGTTATTTATTGGTCGAATTTGGATTGAGGGAGGATTGAGCAAGGATGGCGGTTCAGTTATGTCCGTGGTGTCAAAGCGAAATACCCGTGGAAGAAGGGCAAGAGCCCGACAAATATTGTCCGGTCTGCGACAATGAGATGGACGGATACCGGACGCTGAGATTGGACATCGGCGGCGATTCGGCGGCCGATGAAGAGGAAGAAGAGATCGAAGCGTACGAGCAAGACGAGGACAACGAGGGTGAGGAATGGGACGATGCGCTGGCGTTCCGCGAGAGCGGACCCGAAGGGCTAGTACTCGAGGAAGCGATGGAGCGTCTGTTGGACGAACAAGAATTCGTCCCCGAATGCCCAAATTGCCGGGAGTATATGTTCGAGGCGGGAGAACAGCGGATCGCGGCGGAGCATTTCAGTCCTAGGGTTCCTCAATCGCTAGGGCAAACGGTGCTTGAGGCGCCGTTCTCCTTGACTTTGTACGTGTGCCCTTCCTGCTTCGCGACGCAGACGCTGCTGTCCGAGAGTGGGCGCGAACAGATCATCCGCCGTTTAAGCGAACAGGCCGGCCAGGCCGGGAAACAGGGGTAAAGAATGACTAGAATGGTTAATTCCGTTACGGAGCTGATAGGCGATACGCCCGCGGTCGCTTTGCAGCGGTTGACGGGTCCGGATGATGCGGAAGTACTCGTGAAGCTGGAAAAAATGAACCCGAGCGGCAGCGTGAAAGACCGCGCGGCTCTCGGTCTTATGAACGCCGCGGAAGCGAGCGGTCTGATCGTGCCGGGCAGCGTCCTGATAGAGCCTACGAGCGGCAACACTGGCATAGGACTCGCGATGAACGCTGCTGCAAGAGGATATAAGATTGTTCTCGTTATGCCAGACAATATGACTGCGGAACGCATCTCCCTTTTGCGCGCATATGGGGCGGAGGTCGTGCTTACGCCTGCCGCCGAGCGCATGCCGGGAGCGATCAGGAAAGCGCAACAGTTGCTTACGGAAATTCCCGATAGTTATATGCCTAACCAATTCGACAATCCCGCGAATCCGGACATTCACCGTACGACGACCGCCGTGGAAATCTTGGAGCAGACCGAAGGTCGGTTGGATGCGTTCGTGGCGACCGCCGGCACCGGTGGAACGATTACGGGAACGGGCGAAGAGCTGAAGAAGCAACTTCCCGGTTTATACGTAGCGGTAGTCGAACCTGCCGGGTCGCCCGTCTTGTCCGGCGGCGAGCCTGGGCCGCATAAGCTCGTCGGGACGAGTCCGGGGTTCGTTCCGGCCATACTGAATACGTCCGTCTACGACGAGATCATTCAAGTATCCGATCAGGACGCTTTGGAGACGATGCGCGATCTGGCCAGACGGGAAGGGCTGCTCGTCGGTCCGTCTTCCGGCGCTTCGGTATGGGCGGCGATGCAAATCGCCCGCCGGCTCGGTCCGGGCAAACGCGTGCTCTGCATCGCGCCAGATACTGGCGAGCGTTATCTAAGCATGGATATATTCTAAAACGTACCGGTCATAAGCGTTTCCCCAGGTGAGATAATAATTTTGTTTCACGACGACCAAAGGGGGAAGAGCCTGCGATGCAAGCTTTGACGGCCAAAGAGCTGGAGTATCTCGCCGATTCGATGTCCAACGAGGATTTATTGATCAAGCAATGCGCGGTCGCGGCCGCGACGATCACGAACCCAAGCGTGAAACAGGTCATTACGGGCATGGTTGACATGCATGCGCAGCACTACAATCAGTTGCTAAGCGCGCTGCAGCAGCATCAATCGATCGCCCCGACAGCGCCGCAAGCTTGACGAAACCCGATTAGACATCGAGGAGGACGAAACGATGCAGACGACGATGGAAAAGCCGATTGCCAAGCAACAACTTTTGCCGGATGCAGATATCGCCTATACGGTATTGTCCGATCTGAAGCGCGTGACCCGCGAATACGCGACGGCGGCGACCGAATCGGTTTGCCCGCAAATCCGTCAACTGTTCACTCAGCTATTGGATGCAACGCTGACCATGCAAGGGAATTTATTCAACGCAATGAATCAAGCCCAAATGTACAACGTATCGTCGCCGGCTTTGAAGCAAGAGATCGATAAGCAGATCAAGCAGTATCAACAAACGCAGCAGAAGACGAACCAATTCGTACAGAGTACCCGAGGCCAGTGAAGGCGGCAACCCGCAAGGGTGAACGGGAATAGACCTATTTGCTCGCTTACAAGGAAATCCCCTTCGCTCAGAAGAGCTTAGGGGATTTCCTTCTTGCGTCCCACCTGAGGGACGGGGATAGCGATACTGTAGCGGTGTGTGGCACCGTTACTCGGAGCTTCCGGCGACGATCGGCGTTGTAACAGTCTGTGACACCGCTACACGAATTTTTTGTTCGGCAACGGAGAGCGGTTGACCGTCTAAGTCGGATTGAAAAGACACGTAACCGTTATATTTCGCCGGATCATAAGTTAATATGTCATTTTTACCTATCCTTAGATTGCCTTGATAAACCCCGGTAACAATGTACGCAGCATCTTCATCTTCAAACATCGGTCCGGAGTATCTTTTGAGAAATAACAGATGTTTGTTTTGCGCACGATTACCAGCGGGATTAAGCGATGCTACCTCCAAGATTTGTATTTTGGCGGACTTCAACCCTTCGAACCCTTTATGAACCTTCGTAATTTCAACTTCAACGACATTCCAATCCGTATTGCCATAATAAAATTTCCTCGAATTTCCTGTTAGTTCCACTTCAACAATCAAAGCTGAATGTGTTGTAATTTCTTCAATATCTTTATAAAAAGTCTGCAAGCTCATACTATAACCTACATTTGGGGTTTCATGCTTCGAGCAAGAAGTAACGATAATTAATATTAAGATAAGGGTATTAACAGTTATTAGCTTTCTTTTTGAAAACCGACTATTCGACATTGAATCCTCATTTAATTTTTGATTCATTTACTTTGCAGGTTTCGAATCATTTACCAATTTTGTTTGTTTCAGAGCAACATCGATTCTCTCTTTGGCTACGGATATCTTTTGATTGTTTAATTTGGATTGAAATGATATATATCCGTGATATTTATCCGCCTCATATATCAGTTTATCTTCGTTATCAATTTTAAAATTACCTTGATAAACTCCGGCAATGACGTAAGCATCTTCGATCATTGGACCTATATACTTTTTGAGAAATAACAAATGTTTTTTATTTACGTAATTTTCACTTGTATTATCCAGAGGCGCTACTTCTAAAATTTGAATAAGTTCGGATTTGAATTTTTCGTCACCTTTGTAGACTTTCTTGACTTCAGCATCAGCAACACTCCAATCTGCATGGCCATAATTAAATTGTTTTGTATTGCCTGTGAGTTCGACCTCAACGATCAAGTCTGAATCTATAGTAATTTCTTCAAAGTTCTGATAATAGGTCTGTAAGGCCATCATGCCGTAATCGGCACGGGGACGATTTTCGTGTTTTGCGCAAGCTGTCACAAATGCAAATGTTAAGAGGAATGTACAAATAACGATAAATTTTCTCACTGGGGACAGCCTCCTAATTTATGTTATTAACGCCGTTAATGTCATCCGATTGCGGTGTAAGCCAGCCATTACTGATGTAAGTAATATCGTTCATTACTGAAGCGGTACCGTTTCTTTGATGATCAAGTCCCCAAATGTGCCCAAGCTCATGAATCGCTACTGCTTTCATCTGTGAGAAATTCAACGAGCTTTCTGCCATATCATAGACATTTAAATAGATGCTGCCTGTATTGTAATTGGATGAAGGGCCGGATGCACCTCGGTATCCATTTACTCTAACATTATTCGAGTTGTACATTTCAGCCCAACCGTAAAGGTCAATATTGCCATAATTATCAGAGTAGCTACGTACTTTTATCGTTCCGGTAGCACCATAAGAATCGGCGTTTATAAGATTTGCCTTTGTTGTCGCAACCCCCCACGCTGTGAAGGCGGATTCAGCAACATAATCCATATAAAACATTTGTCCATAATAGTTGTATGGAGTAGCATTATTGTCATAGAGTCCCGGGGAGATACCGCCTATCATTTTATAATAATAGGGCACATAAGCAGATGCATTCATAGGGATTGCAATTGTGAGTACGGCTAAGACAATAAACAGCATGTTCTTGTTCCATAATTTCATTTGCTCATACCTCCGAATTTTTTTGTAGAAGAAAGCAAAATGATAACGAATTAGTCCTTTAATTCATCTCCCTTCTAACTAATTTTATTGGAAGAAAACGCTAACAATTAATAAAGTACCATCATTTTTCCACCCCGTAACTTTGTAACATTTAGATTTTTCTGTAAATATTAAACGACTTATTCCAATGATTGGTCATGCATACGCCCCTCCAAATGCCACCAAACTAAATCTATTATCAAAGCCAAGCAGATGAGCGGTGAGATATTGTCGAGCGGACTTTTTTCTTTTCATGAAGCCTGTTTGTGATGTAATATGGAGAGTAATTCAGGAGGGATCACGATGAATCAACTTAAACTCAGCATCTTGGATCTGCTCAAGGAAGACGCCCGATTGTCCGCAACCACTATCGCTACGATGCTGGGCGCGGCGGAAGAGGACGTTACCTCCGCGATCGCCGAGATGGAACAAGACCATGTGATCGTCAAATACGCGACGGTCGTCAATTGGAGCAAAGTAAGCGACGATACGGTCACTGCGTTGATCGAAGTCGAATGCACGCCGGAAAGAGGCCGCGGTTTCGAAAGCATCGCGGAACGCATATACCTATATCCGGAAGTGAAATCGGTTTATCTCATGTCCGGCGCGTATGATCTGTGCGTCGAGATCGAAGGCAAAAACTTGAAGGAAGTCGCATCGTTCGTATCCAATAAGCTGTCCACGATCGATTCCGTCATTTCCACGAAGACGTTTTTTATCCTTAAAAAATATAAGCAAGACGGCATCGTCTTCGAAGAATTCGATGACGACCATCGTTTGATCGTATCCCCATAACGGGCAGCCTATACGTAAAGGAAGTCGTCCCCATGATAAAAAACGAAGAAAAGCCGCAAACGCAGGTTGAACGGCCCCGGGCGAGCGGCATGCAGCAACATCTGGCCGCCAGCGCGCGCGCCATTCCTCCGTCGGGCATCCGGCGATTCTTTGATTTGGTCAGCTCGAGCAAAGACAAGGACATCATCACCCTCGGCGTCGGCGAGCCGGATTTCGTCACGCCTTGGCGCGTAAGGGACGCAGCGGTGTACGCGCTCGAAAAGGGGAAAACGCAGTACACTTCCAACGCGGGCACGCCGGAGCTTCGCGATGCAATCGCAGGCTATTTAAGTGGCAACTTCAAAGTGAACTACGATCCGGCCAAGGAAATCATCGTCACCGTCGGCGGCAGCGAAGGCATCGACCTCGCGCTGCGGGCGCTTATCGAGCCGGGTGACGAGATTCTCATTCCGGAGCCGTGTTATATTTCCTATTCGCCGATTACGACGCTCAGCGGCGGCGTAGCCGTCGGCATCGAGACTTTCTCCGACGACGAGTTTAAGCTGACCGCGGAAAGCTTGCGCGCGGCGATAACGCCAAAGTCGAAAGTGCTCGTGCTTTGTTATCCGAGCAATCCGACCGGCGCGATCATGACGTACGAGGAATTGCTGCCGATCGCCAAAATCGTCGAAGAGCACGATCTGATCGTCATCTCCGACGAGATCTATGCCGAGCTTACGTTCACCGGCAAGAAGCACGTCAGCTTCGCCGCGCTTCCGGGCATGAAGGATCGGACGATTCTCGTGAGCGGCTTCTCCAAAGCGTTCGCGATGACCGGTTGGCGGATGGGCTATGCATGCGGTCATCCGGACATTATCGGAGCTATGCTGAGAATCCATCAATACACCGTTATGTGCGCGCCGATCATGGGCCAAGTCGCGGCGCTCGAATCGCTCACGAAGGGCGGCTTGGAAGAGAAAGACCGGATGATGGAATCGTACAACCAGCGTCGTCGGCTTGTCGTGCGAGGCTTCCGGGACATGGGACTGGAATGCCATGAGCCGCAAGGCGCGTTCTACGCGTTCCCTTCGATTCGGTCGACGGGTCTCACGTCCGAGCAGTTCGCCGAGCGATTGGTTCTTGAAGCGAAGGTCGCTGCCGTTCCCGGACACGTGTTCGGCAAAGGCGGCGAAGGGTTCCTGCGCTGTTGCTATGCCACGTCGGTCGCTCAATTGAACGAAGCGATGGAGCGGATCTATACTTTCCTAAGGAAATTGGAATAAAATAAAAATCGTTCCAAAATCGGGTGTTCAAGCGATAATCTATCTGCTATACTAAACCATGTTTTGTGTTTCCAACCTGCTGAAGCACGTTATCACAGATGAGGGGAGTAGGAACATGGATGCGGCGGAGCTTGACCCAATGATGCATATGCAAAATCATACCGAAGCCCATGTCATCATCTATGATAGTGGCAGGGGAATGGATACGAACGCTCGGCTTAGGAAGTACGACGGCGCGCTGTCGGCGGAAATCGATGCGTTGCGCAAGCGAATGACCGATATGTTCATGCAGGAGCTGTCGCTTACGGCGGACCCGGTCGTGGAAATCAGTCGCCAGCTGGACGACAAAATTAACGAATATATGAAGCATGTTGCCCGCTCGTAAAGGGCTTATGAGGGATCCGGCCGAAGTTGCGCCGGGTCTCTTTTTTGCCTATCGGAGTGTGCTATAGTTATGATAACGCTTAACGAAGGAGTGACGGACGATGCTCTGGCTCATTACCGGAGGAATCGCTAGCGGCAAGTCGCTCTTCGCCGAGCATCTGGCCGCGAGCATTGGCCGCGAAGGCATACATATGTCATGCCCGGCTTTTCCCGGCCGGTCGGCAGACGCTAGAATGAAGCCGGACCGGGTATCGACGTCACAAGGCAAGAGCTTCGAGTGGTTGCGTACGGAGGCCGACGAGTCGCTCGCTTTGAAGCTGCGCGCCGTCAACAGAGAGTCGAATTTATATCGGGCCGATCGGCGCGTGCTCGTCGTCGACAGCTTGTCCGGATGGTTGCGAAGGGCCGTTACGTCGGCACAGCTGGACAGTCGAAGCGCCGAGAACTCGACGTCGCTCGATCTCGCGTTCGCGGAAGCGATGGACGAGCTTCTCTCCTATCAGGGAAAGCTGATCGTCGTTACGGAAGAGCCGGCGGCTTTATTGTCGATGGATGCTTGGACCGCGTGGTATACGTACCGGCTAGCCGAAGCGAACAGGGCGTTGTCCGAACGCAGCCGGACCGTGTACCGCCTTACGGCCGGCATAGCGAGCGAAGTGAAAGGGTATCGTGTCATACGGGAGGTTAACGGGGATGAGAATATATACAAGGACGGGCGATGAAGGCAAGACGTCCGTAATCGGCGCACGAGTGTCCAAGGACGACGCGCGCGTGGAAGCTTACGGAACGATCGACGAGCTGAACGCTACCGTCGGACAGGCGGCCGCCATCTTAGGCAGGGACAATGACGGTTTATGGGACGACATGCTTGCGCAGTTAACGGCGATCCAGCATGAGTTGTTCGATTGCGGGTCCGATTTAAGCTATGCTACGCCGATCCCGGAGAAAATGAAAGTAACGGATGAGATGGCGCTGCAGTTGGAGCAATGGATCGATCTGTACGAAGATCGGACTCCGCCGATCGCGCGGTTTATATTGCCGGGAGGCAGCGAGCACGCCGCGGCGCTTCACGTTTGCCGTACCGTTTGCAGGCGCGCGGAACGTCGGATCGTAGCGATGGCAGCCTTGCAACCGTGCCCGCAGCCGGTTATTAAATACGTGAACAGGCTGTCCGACTATTTCTTTGCGGCGGCTCGCGCGGCTAACGCGATGCTCGGAATGCAGGACGTCGAGTACGAACGGGGCGCGCAAGTATTCAGACGGAGGTCGTAACGGGTGGGCAACGAAGACAAAGACATTACTAGCGATTTGGGATATACGCCGCTTACTTTAGTCGCCGATGCTTCGGACGAAGGACGCGGCTTGCGCGACGTATTGCGCAAACGGCTAGGCATCTCTAGGCGGCTAATGGTGCAACTGAAGGCGTCTGAGGAAGGCTTGTTCGTCAACGGCAACAAGGCCAGACCGTACGATAAAATCGCCGAAGGCGACAAAATCGAGCTGCGAATCGCTTCTGAAACTTCAGATGAGATTATGCCGCAAGAGATGGAGCTGGATATCGTATTCGAGGACGAGCATCTGCTCGTCTTGAATAAGCCGGCGGGCGTTATCGTTCATCCTACGGTCGGTCATTATTTGAATACGCTCGCTAACGGCGTCGTCCATTATTGGCAATCGCGCGGGGAACGCGTGCGCTTTAGGCCCGTAAACCGGCTGGACGAGCATACGTCCGGTCTCGTCATCGTCGCCAAGCATTCGTACGCGCAGCAGCAGCTATCGGAGCAGATGAAAGAGAATAAGGTCATTAAGCAGTATCGCGCATACGCTTACGGGCATCCTCCTGAAAGCAAAGGAGAGATCAACAAGCCGATCGGGCGGCAGACCGAGGATCCGCACCGCCGCGTCGTGCGGGAGGACGGCCAACAGTCGCTCACTTTTTACGAGGTCGCGGAAACCTACGGCGAAGAAGCCTGCGCGCTCGATATTCGACTAGGAACGGGAAGAACGCATCAAATTCGGGTGCATATGACTTCGATCGGCTGCCCGCTCATCGGCGACAGCTACTACTCGGAGGAAAGCTGGAACGCTTCGGCTCTTGCGGATAGGGTATCGGGGATCATCAATCGCCAAGCGTTGCATGCGATAAGCCTCGGCTTCGAGCATCCGGTGACGGGCGAGCCGGTACGGCTAACGGCGGAATTGCCGGAAGATTTAAGGCGGCTCGATCAGGAGCTGCGCAACACGAGAGAGGAGTACTCGCGCGCATGACGACGGAGACGAATTTGAAAATTTACCATTTGCCTACTTGCAGTACTTGCAAGCTCGCGATCAAGACGCTGAAGCAGCACGGTTACACGCTCGATGATCAGGATATTAGAGAACAGCCTCCTACCGTGGAAGAACTAAGCAAGCTCATTCCGCTTAGCGGATTGCCGATCGGCAAATGGTTCAACACGTCGGGGGACGCTTACCGCGAGCTCGGCTTGAAGGACAAGATGAAGACGATGTCCGAAGCGGACAAGATCGCTTTGCTCTCCTCGAACGGGATGTTGATCAAACGTCCCGTCGTCAGCAATGGAAGCCGCGTAACCGTCGGCCATCGCGAGCCGGACTTCGGCAGCGCGTGGGGGCAGCTATGACGCGCCTATCGCTGCGGTCGCAGCGGCTTGACCGTCTAGGCTCGGCAATCTTCGCGGAAGTCGCGGGCTGGAAGCGCGAAGCGAGAGAGCAAGGCTTGGAAGTGATCAGTCTCGATATCGGCAGTCCGGATCAACCGCCGGCGGAGAGCATTCGCAAGGCGTTGGCCGAAGCGGCGATGAAGCCGGACAGTTACAGCTATCCGGGCACGGAAGGAACGTTGCCATTCCGGAAGAAGGTAGCGGAGTGGTTCAAACATCGGTTCAACGTCGCGCTGGATCCGGAGAGCGAGATCGTCTCGCTTATGGGAACGCAGGACGGACTGGCGCATTTGGCGCTGGCGATTACCGATCCCGGCGATGCGGCGTTGTTGCCCGATCCCGGTTATCCGGTGTACGGCGCGGGACTCGCGGTCGCGGGCGTTGAGGCGATTCCGCTTCCGCTGGATGCGGAGCGCGGGTATTTGCCGGATTTCGACGCGGTACCCGAAGCGGTATGGAATCGCGCGAAATTCATGATTTTGAACTATCCGAGCAATCCGCTCTCCGTGACGGCGGACTTGGCGTTCTTCGAGCGGGCTGTACATGCCGCACGGAAACGCGGCGTGTTGCTCGTCCACGACAATGCGTACAGCGAAATGGCATTCGATGGCGCGAAGCCCCCGAGCGTGCTAGAAATACCGGGCGCGTCGGACGTGGCCATCGAATTTCATTCGCTGTCCAAGTCGTTCCACCTGGCGGGCACGCGGATCGGTTTCGCCGTCGGCAATCGCGATATTCTCGCGTCGCTTCGCGCGCTCAAAAACCAAATCGATTTCGGCGTCTTTCTGGGAACGCAGGAAGCGGGAATCGCCGCGCTCGACTTGGACATGACGGATCCTCGACCGGTTGCGCACTTGTACGAGCGGCGAAGAGACGCCTTCGTAGGGGCGCTTAGATCGTATGGCTGGAACGTGCCGTCTCCGGCGGCCACGATGTTCCTATGGGCGCCTGTACCCGAAGGATGGACGTCCCGGCAGTTCTCAAAGGCACTGCTTAAGGCGACCGGCGTCGCTACGATTCCCGGCAATGCCTTCGGTGAACGCGGCGAAGGGTACGTGCGCCTTGCGCTCGTCGAACCGGAGGAGCGGCTATTGGAAGCGGCTCGCCGGATCGGCGAATTCATGCGGAGCGGGAATGCCAATAACTTCTCTTAGCAATAGCTAGTGAACGCACCCCGCGAATGATAGAATAGACGATAGACTAACGATCTTATTTTATCGTTCGAACGGAGTGAATGAATTGGCTGAAAATCGAAATAAAGTGCTGTTGGTCGATGGAATGGCTTTATTGTTCAGAGCTTTCTACGCAACGTCATATACAGGGTACATTAGGAAAACTAGCGCAGGCCTTCCGACGAACGCGATATACGGATTTATTCAATATTTTTCCGACGCGTTAAATGAATTCAAACCTTCTCATGTGATTTGCTGTTGGGATATGGGAAGCAAAACGTTCAGAACGGAACAATTTCCGGAATATAAGGGCAATAGGGGAGAACCGCCCCTCGAATTGATTCCCCAATTCGATTTGGTTAAAGAAGTGCTCGGAGATATGGGGATAGTTAACGTAGGCATCCATGGCTACGAAGCGGATGATTGTATCGGCACGTTGGCGAAGGGCCTTTGCAACGAGTCCGAATTTTATGTTTTGACCGGTGACCATGATATGCTTCAGCTCGTCTCGGAGAACATTAAAGTCGTTATTATGAATAAAGGCAAATCGAACTACACCGTCTATGACTTAGAGACATTGTTCGCGCTAAAGCAGCTAACTCCGCTTCAAGTCATTGATTTGAAGGGATTTATGGGCGACACCAGCGATAATTATCCAGGGGTTAAAGGGATCGGGGAGAAAACGGCATTAAAGCTTTTGAACGATTATAAGTCGGTTGAAGGCGTCCTCGAAAATTTAGATCTTCTACCCAAAGGGGTAAGAAGCAAAATAGAGGCCAATATCGACATGCTTCATTTGTCGAGGGATTTGGCTACTATACGCTTGGATGCGCCCGTTCAATGCGAATTGGATGCCTGCAGATTGAATTTATCAAGGGAAGCTTCGATTCGGAAGTTCGAGCAATTAGAATTCGGCGGGTTGATTAAAGTTCTTGATGGACATTTCGGCGAATTAGATCCTTTTGCAGTATAAAAAAGCTATTACTATCTAACCAGAAAGCATTCTCTCTCTTAGTTTTGAGGGGGAGTGCTTTTTTGCTTTCTTAGAGCGTCGGCTTCAATATTTGCATAAAAGTGCAAGCCAAAGGCAATTTGCTCGAATCGACGGGCACTTCCGACTGGAAAGAGTCCAGCCGTAAAGCGAAGCTGGACGAAACGTTGTCCGCCGCCTTGTCCGACCAGCTCGAAGGAATCGTCCGTAAGCTGCAAAAACTTGGGACGGACAGTCTGGGCATCGGAGCGTACGTACGAAACAGCATGAGCTTCAAGGAATGGAAGGCTTTGAATTGGAGCGAGGTTTACCCGGAAGCGGACGTTCGCGTCGAAGCGAAGGTTCACGTGTTTGACTTCGGAATGATTCAATAGGCAACGCTCTAAACTATCGGCCTCACGCTACCGAATATACCTGTATTCGAGAGAGATGAGGTCGTTTGTCATTATGAAGCTTACACTCAACCGTACGTTTAAACATTGCATGTCCCTAGCATTAGCCTTTGGGATACTAGTGGCTGGTGCCGACGCAGAAGGGAGAGCCGTTCCAACGGGTGCGCCGACGGTTAATTATCCAACCGCGCCCCTCGCGCCAACGACGCCATCGCTGCCCTCCGTGGGAAAGCCAGGCCCGTCGGAGCTTCCTGCGTCGACGGAGACGGCTCCCGTATCTCCGTTCGCGTGCCAGACGGGCGTAATCCGCGTGCCGCTGAATAAGCGGACGGATTTAGCCGCATTGCTGCATTCGCCGGCTGACAGCGTCTACGCGAGCTCGAATACGAAGATCGCTAAAGTTACGATCAATGGATTGATCGTCCCTCAAGCGAAAGGTGCCATAACGATTACCGCCAAAGGATGGACGCAGAATAAAGACGGGGCCTGGAACGCATATACATGCGTAGCGAATATCGAAATCGAGGATGCCTTACCGGTGAGTCTCGCTTCCGCGCCCAAATCAGAGTTGCGCAAGGTGAAGGTAGGCGCAACGACATTCAGCGTGCAAACCGTTACTTTGCCGAAAGGCATGCCGGTAGATATCGGATTGGCCAGCAACGCGGTCGGCAATATCGAAGAACTGAGAAGTCTCGCAATCCGGCGCAAAGCGGATTATGCCGTGAACGGAACGTTCTTCGAAGCCTACGACAAAGCAGGCGATCCCCAGGAACCGTTGGGCAATTTGATCGCGGACGGAGAAGCCGTTCACATGGGCAGCTACGGCACGACGATCGGGTTTACCGCGGACGGCAGAGCGAAGATGGATACGCTGCGCCTGAAAGTACAAGGCGGCGGCAACGGCAGCTATAATTATCCGAACAATTGGTATGCGACGTTCGTTAATCGCACGCCAAACCCGGAAGGCAATTCCTCGATTTTGTTCACGCCTGCGCGGGGCGCTAAGATCGGGTTCGCCTACGGAACGGCGATCGTCGTCCAAGGTGGCGTAGTGAAACGGATCGCTCAGGACGAGAACGTGGCGATTCCTCGGGACGGGTTCGTCATCGTGCTCAACGGCGCGGAGAAGCGTTCGCTCGGCAGCAAGTTCGAAGTCGGCAAAAGAATTCATTATCGGCTCAAATATACGGACATTAACGGGAACGAGATCGATTGGGGTGACGTCGTAACGGCCGTCGGCGCGGGACCGCGCGTGCTGAAAGACGGCAAAGCTTACAACGATGCGGTACGCGAAGGCTTTAAGCAGGAGAAAATACTGTCCACGCCGGCCGCCCGCAGCGGAATCGGCATCCGCAAAGACGGCAGCGTCGTCATCGTCACGGTTAATAAAGCGACGATCAAAGATTTAGGGGAAATTCTTCGTTCGCTCGGCGCCGTCCAAGGGATGAATTTGGATGGCGGGGCATCGTCGGGCTTATTCGCGACAGGCCGAATGCTGACCACGCCGGGTCGGCTGATCAGCAATTCGTTGCTATTCGGCGTTCAGCTGAGAACTTAATCGTCCTCGCCGGGGTAGTCCCGTTCCAGACCCGCGTGCAGCTCTTTGTTCTCGTAATCGAAAGCATTGGGAGATTGTTGCCCGACTAACCATGGCGTACTCTTCCCGTAAGCGGCCATCGGCATTGCGGATCCGTAAGGACCCTCCGGAAACTCCTCGTTGGCCAGCTCGACCTTCATCGATTCTATGGCTGCGATATTTTTGATCGGCTGATTTTTTTTGGAACGGAACGGAAACATGTTAGGAAACCTCCCTTTTCCTCGGATGAGTTTCCCACAGGATGCCCCGTTCGCCAATCGTTTAGTCGGTGAAGTTAACGGCTCCGAGTACGAGCACTAGAAACTGGGCTAGCTCGGCGGCTTCTTCTTCGGTAATGCGGAATACGGATTCCAGCACGCCTTCTTCCTCGAGATCGTCCGGTCCGAGCACGGCGCTTCGGCCGAATTGCATGTCGGTAACGAGCTTCTTGCCGTAGAAGCGGTTCGTCGTCAATATCGCCAGGTCGAATCGCTTCAAGCTTGGCGTAATGAACGTAACGAAGCGGGTCGAGGTTTGTTCGGTGGAATCGGATAAATAATCGAAATCTTGCATGACGGAATAAGTCCTCCTTGGCGCTAGTGCTTTCCCCATTATAAAGCAACGCGGAGGGTATTGCCTAACACGGGTAATTTTGTTAATCTGGAACTGTTCATGTTCACAGGAGAGAGGAAGCACCTCATCGCCGATTCGGCGGGGGGTGCTTCTTTGAGTTATTCCTGCATCTCCTCCGGGTACTGTAGCCTGAACGCATATCTCGCCGCGGACGCGGCGCAAGGAGGAGAAGGGAATGAACGTAGTATTTCTGAATCAATTCGAACGATTGGCTGCCCAGGGGCAGCCGGAGGAGCAGGCGCACGTCTATATCGGCGAACAGCAAGGCGTATGGAGCGCGGGCTGGAAGCCGGCTGACTCGGCGAGCGCTTCGGAGGCGGATCTCTGGTACGAAGGAATGAGCTGGGAAGAGCTGCTGGCGTCTTTCCGGCACGGCATTGCCGGGAAGATGCGCTTAGGCTTCAGGCCGCTTATCGACGGCATGCTGGAGGAGACGCCGTTCTGGGACCGTCGCCCGTCGCTCCCGCAGCTGCTGCAGTGTTACGCCGATTTGCAGCCGCCGAACGAGATGGCGGACAAGCTTCGGCTATGGCGCCGTTCGAAAGCGTCGGAAGAGAAGAAATCCGCTTTCCTGATCGCTACGAACCGCGAGCTTCATATGCTGGCCGTGTACTTGCCGCGAACGATGGAGGAATTGCTTGAAATTCCCGGATTCGGCAAGCTGAAAGCCGACAAATACGGCGGCGGTCTTCTAGCGGTTATGAAGGACGCGGAGAGGGAGCATCCGTATCCGCTGGAAAGCTGGGTACCGGGCGCCGTGTCCGCGGAACAGCTGTCCGAGTGGTTATTCAGGCTGAAGGAAGACAAATACGGCAAGACGCTCACCGACGTTCGGGAGAAACGCTCGCTGCTGTTCGCCATTCGCGACGGTAAATCGCTTGAGCAGTTGGAAGGCGATCTGAATTGTCCCCGCAGATCGCTCGTAGAGCGAATCGAGAAGCTGGACGAGGAAGGGTATGACGTGCTGCCCATCGTGGAACACGAATTGGCGGAAATATCGGCGGAGGAGATCGGCAAGATCGAATCCGCGCTTGGAGAGTTGGGCGACAAGTACTTAAAACCTCTGTTGCGCAAAGTGTACGGGGACCTCAAGACGAATGATCAAGAAACGGAGCGACAGTACGAAAAGCTGAGGATGGCGCGCATTCGGTTTCGTAGAGTAAGCAGAACGGCGGTATAAGACCGCATACGGGACCCAAGAGCTTCGTATGACCATTGGAATGCCTTCTCCGGCGATACCTTGCGTGTTATATTAGGCAAGAATGTGAAAAGGTTTTCGCTGGAGGATGGCAGTCACCATGAATAAGAACAAAATGTCCTTAGGGACTTTAGCTTGGCCGATCATGATCGAGATGTTCCTGCAATTCGCGATCGGAACGGCCGATACGCTGATGGTGAGCCGAATTTCGAACGACGCGGTTGCCGTCGTCGGTTTCGCGAACCAGTTTTTCAACGCGGTTCTCATCGTCTTCATGTTGGTAGCTAGCGGCGCGGGTATCTTGATCGCCCAACGGCTTGGCGCGGGACAGCAGAGGGATGCTCGCGTGCTCGGTACGATGGCGATCGTCATTACCGGAGCGCTCGGCATCATCGTCAGCATTACGATTTTCTTCGGCGCGGGTACGTTCGCGGAAGCGCTGAACGTACCGCACGAGATTTTGCCCGACGCCGATACGTATATGACGATCGTCGGCAGCGGCATGCTGCTCACCGCGTTGAACGCGGCGCTAAGTACTTGCGTCCGTAACACGGGCGATACGCGATCCCCGATGTATATCGCGTTCGGCATGAATATTTTCCATGTTTTTTTGAACGCTTGTTTTATTTTCGGAGCGTTAGGGTTCCCGAAGTGGGGACTGCAAGGGGTCGCGCTATCGACCGTCATCGTTCGGTTTCTTGCGGTGCTCGTGCTATTGCGGTTGTTCCGTCACGCGTTCGGTTCGAAGATCGCTTGGTCCGAGTTTTTCAAGTTCAAGCCTAAGTTACTGAAGGAAGTCATCCGGATCGGTTGGCCGATGAGCTTGAACGGCGCTTCGTGGACGATTTCCCAACTGGCGATATTCAGCTTGATCGGCATTATGGGCACGCATGAGCTTGCCGCAAGGACATATATGAATACGATGGAGTCGTTCGCGTTCACGGTCGGTTGGTCGCTCGCCGTCGCCGCGCAAATCCAGATCGCGTACATGTACGGCAAAGACATGCGCCGAGAAGCGTATTACAGCTGCTACCGGGCGATGGGGGCCGGCATGCTGCTCGTAACGCTGAATACCGGATTGATGCTCGTCTTCCGCCAGCCGATCTTGCAATATTTCACGGACGACCCGTGGATTATCGATACGGCGATTACGTTACTTTGGCTGAACTTGATCTTGCAGCCGGGCAAGATGTTGAACATGGCGCTGGGACAATCGGTTAACGCGATAGGTGACGGACGGTTTTCGATGATGGTGTCGCTGCCAAGCATGTGGATTCTCGCGTTCGGATTGTCTTACGCGCTGGGGTTGTCGCTCGATTGGGGGTTGTACGGCGTATATGTGGGGATGATTCTAGACGAATATACCCGGGGCATCATCATGTGGTTCCGCTGGCGGAATCATCGGAAAGCCGGCAAGCTGGCTGACCGGATCGGCGCTCCCGCCGTCGATGCTAAAGGCGCGGTGCAAGCCGGCACGATGTAAGAACATAAATAAGGAGCGCAGGATGTTCGCCAAGGCGACGATCCTCGCTCCTTATTGTCGGATTACGCTTGAACCGGCTTCACTCATAGCCAATCCTTCTTGCGGAAGAAGTAAAACATCCCGAAACCGATGACGGCCATAAGCGCGAGCAACACAATTGATCCCGAATGATAATGCATGCCCGGTATGAAGTCGAAGTTCATCCCGTAAATCCCGGTTATGAACGTGAGCGGCATGAAGATCGTCGTCAAGGCGGTGAACACGCGCATGATTTCGTTCGCGCGGTTCGCCAAGCTCGATTGGTAAGCCTCGCGTAAGTTGCCCATCAAGTCGCGGTACGTCTCGAACGTCTCGTAAATTTTGACGGCGTTCTCGTGAATGTCGCCGAAATATTTTTGCAGCTGGTCGTCGATCAGGCGAAGCTCCTTGCGATTCAAGGTGCTGATCAGCTCTCGCTGAGGACCGAGCGCCTTCTTAAGCCACAGAATTTCGCTTCGCAGACCGATGATCTCGGTCAGGTGCGATTTCTTCGTATGCATCAGAATATCTTCCTCGAGGCTCTCGATGCGCGCCTCGATCCGGTCGCCGACGGAGAAGTAATTATCGACCACGATGTCGACCAAGTGATACAGGAAACGGTCAGATTGATTGACTTCTTGCTCCCATAGCACCGGCTTGACCGCGCGGAGCTCGTTGATCTTCTGCCGGGTAACCGTAATCAAATAATGGCGGCCAAGGAAAATGTTCAGCGCCCGCAAGAAAATTTCTTCGTCGTCGAACCGGATGCTGTTAATAACGAGGAAGTATTGGCTTTCGTAAATTTCGAGCTTGGGCCGTTGCTCTTCTTCCGTCATGCAGTCTTCTACGGCAAGGTCATGTAGACCGAATAAGGGCTGCAAGACGATGAGGTCGTCGATGTCGGCGTCAATCCAATAAAAGCCGCTCTTCGGAGGGAGCAGCGTTTCGTTAATATCTTCGATCGGCGTAAATACGCCATTGTTCACGAGCCTGATTTTCATAGGATTCGCTCCTTTGCATGATCATACGTTCATGCAGGACGATATCCGCGTCTCAATGAGGAGCCTTAGCCGGCCATCGAAGAAGCCGATCCGGGAAGGACTCCCCGTGCGTAATCGGAATACCATCCTGCGCTATTCAAGCTGATGCTCCCATAAGGCCTGGGCGTATCGCCTTCCATTGCGGCTTCCCCCTTTTCATCGCTCATTTCGCGCTTGTTCCGCGCGGTGGACGTGATAAGTATAATCCCCACCCCCATCTCCTATCAAGGAGAAAATACGACAACCTTCCGGGCTGCCGCGCGTCTTGACGGGTCGTTCTTTTTCGGGTACATTAAAGGTAGTTTAACCCCACAACTGAAAATGAGTTTTGCCATCTTATCAAGAGCAGGCGGAGGGACTAGCCCGATGAAGCCCGGCAACCGGCGTTTAACGACGCACGGTGCTAAATCTTGCGGAAACGACTAACGTTTCTGACAGATGAGAAGGGCGCCGCGTACGATACTTCTTACACGACCCTTCTAGTTGGGGTCGTTTTTTATTATGCCATGGTGTCGAATGACGTAACGTTCGCCACCAGTAAGGAGGACTAACATGCCGATTAAAGTACCGGACAACTTGCCGGCCAAGGAAGTGTTGGCGCAGGAAAATATTTTCGTCATGGACGAAAGCGTAGCATACCATCAGGATATTCGGCCGCTGCGCATTGCGATCTTAAATCTAATGCCGACGAAGGAAACGACGGAGACACAGCTGCTTCGGCTGATCGGCAATACGCCGCTCCAATTGGAAGCGGTTCTGCTTCACCCGAAAACCCATGTTTCCAAAAACACGTCCGCGGAACATCTGGAGACGTTCTACAAGACTTTCGACGAAATCGCCGACCAGAAATACGACGGGATGATCATTACGGGCGCTCCGGTCGAGCATATGCCTTTCGAGGAAGTCACGTATTGGGAAGAACTAAAGCAGATCATGGACTGGAGCGTGAACAACGTCACCTCCACCTTCCATATTTGTTGGGGCGCGCAAGCCGGACTGTACCATCACTTCGGAGTGCCGAAATACGACCTCGACGAGAAAATGTTCGGCGTGTTCGCGCACCGCGTCACGAAAGCGAACGACAAGCTGCTGCGCGGCTTCGACGAACAGTTTTTCGTGCCGCAGTCGAGGCATACGGAAGTGCGCCGGGAAGATATTGAGAAGATACCGGGACTCGTGATCTTATCGGAATCCGACGATGCGGGCGTCTATATCGCCGCTTCGGCGGACGGCAAGCAAATATTCGTAACCGGTCACTCGGAATACGATTCAAACTCGCTCAAGTGGGAGTACGACCGGGATAAGGCGAAGGGGCTTCGCATCAACGTTCCCCGCAACTATTTTCCGCAGGACGATCCGTCCAAGCTGCCGATGTCGACTTGGCGTGCGCACGCGAACTTGTTATTCTCGAATTGGCTGAACTATTTCGTCTACCAAGAGACGCCGTTCGAGCTCGGCAAGGCGAAAGCCAATAACGGATATTACTCGATCTAATAGGAGGCTGTCGCAACAGATGAACATGGAAAGCCGTTTGGCCCAAATCGGGTCGCAAAGCGATCCGGATACGGGAGCCGTGAGCTTCCCTATCTATAACGCTACCGCATTCCGTCACCCTAAGCTCGGCCAAAGCACGGGCTTCGACTACGCTCGCACGAAGAGCCCGACGCGCGCCGTGCTCGAGGCGGCCGCCGCGGACCTCGAAAGCGGGGATGCCGGATTCGCGTGCAGCACCGGCATGGCCGCGTTGCAAATTATTTTCGCGATGTTCAGTCAAGGCGATCATCTGCTCGTCTCCCTCGATCTGTACGGGGGTACATATCGGCTGCTCGAGAAAATCATGTCCCGGTTCGGCGTGACCGCTTCGTACGTCGACACGAACGACCTCGACGCACTCGAATCCCAACGTACGCCTAACACGAAGGCGGTTCTGATCGAGACGCCGACGAATCCGCTTATGATGATTACGGATTTGGCCAAAGTATCCGCATGGGCGAAGCAAAAAGGGCTTATTACGATCGTCGACAATACGTTGCTTACGCCTTACCTGCAACGTCCGCTCGAGCTCGGCGCGGATATCGTCATCCATAGCGCGACCAAATATTTGGGCGGACACAACGACGTGCTCGCCGGACTGATCGTCACGAAAGGCCAGGAGCTTTCCGCGCAGATCGGGTTCCTGCACAACTCCATCGGGGCTGTGCTCGGGGCGCAAGATTCTTGGCTTCTCATGAGAGGCATGAAGACGCTCGCGCTTCGGATGGAACGCCACCAATATAACGCGACGCGCGTGGCCGAATGGCTGCAGACGCACCCTTCCGTGCTCCAGGTGTATTATCCGGGGTTGCCTTCGCATCCGGGCTACGAGGTTCAGAAATCGCAATCTTCCGGCAACACCGGCATCTTCTCCTTTAAGATGAAGGATGCCCGCACGATCGAGCCGATCTTGCGCCATATTAAGCTGATCGCGTTCGCCGAGAGTTTGGGCGGCGTCGAATCGCTCATGACGTATCCGGCGGTACAGACGCATGCCGACATCCCGCTCGAAATTCGCGAACGCGTCGGCGTAGACGATCGTCTGCTCCGATTCTCGGTAGGCATCGAGCATATCGACGACATAATTGCCGACCTCAAGCAGGCGATTGAAGCCGCTGAACGGGAAAATAACGGGTAACGAAAGGAAGCGAGCGTCCATGAAGTATGATTTCGATATATTGATCGATCGCACGGGCAAAGCTTCCTATAAGTGGGATCAATCGGAAAAGCTATTCGGACGGTCCGATATTTTGCCGTTATGGGTCGCCGATATGGATTTCGCGCCGCCGCGCGAAGTCGTCGACGCGATCGTCGAACGCGCGGAGCAAGGCGTGTACGGCTACACGATCCGGACCCAAGGCTATTACGATGCCATTATCGGTTGGTTGTCCAGACGGCACGGGTGGGACATTCGCCAAGAGTGGCTATCCTCCGCACCGGGTATCGTGCCGGCGCTCAGCTTGATGGTGATGGCGTTCACGGAGCCGGGCGACGGCGTTATTCTGCAATCGCCGGTGTATTATCCGTTCTATGACGTCATTAAGATGAATGGCCGGAAGGTCGTAGACAACGCGCTTATCCTGCAAGACGGCGGTCGTTACGTCATGGATTACGATTTGCTGGAGCAACAAGCGCAAGCCGGGGCCAAGATGCTGCTGCTCTGTACGCCGCACAATCCGGGCGGTCGCGTGTGGACGCGCGAGGAGCTGTCGCGCGTGGCCGATATTGCCCGCAAGTACGATCTTCTCGTCGTCGCGGACGAAATCCATCATGACCTCGTCTTTTCGGGTCATAAGCACATTCCGTTCGCATCGCTCTCGGAAGACGCGGCGCAGCGCTCGCTTACGTGCATCGCGCCGAGCAAGACGTTTAACCTCGCCGGACTGCAAGTCGCGGCGGTCGTCATCCCCGACGAGCAGCGGAGAGCGAAGTACAACGCGCTGCTCAAGACGTTGTCGTTGCACATGGAGAGCTATTTCGGCATTACGGCGATGGAAAGCAGCTATAAGCACGGCGATGAGTGGTTGGATCAATTGCTCGCGTATTTGGAGGGCAATTTGAATGCGATCGTCGATTTTGTCTCGACGCGGTTGCCGCAAATCAAAGTGATGAGACCCGAAGGCACGTACATGGTGTGGCTCGATTGCAATGCGATCTCGGGCAGTCCGCAGGAGCTTAAGCGGCTCATGTTCGAGAAAGCCGGCGTCGCCTTCACGGAAGGCTCGATCTTCGGCAAGCAAGGGACAGGACACTTGCGCGTTAACTTCGCTTGTCCGCGTTCGCTTCTGCTGAAGGCGCTGGACCAATTCGCGACGGCAGTCGAATCGTCTGAAAACGTTTAACTAAAATAGGTAAATAAAGGAGGGGACCGCGGGGATTTTCTGAATTCTCGTGGTTTTCTTCCAAAATTGCCTATTAAGGCATGGCAAATCGTGCTACAATAGTTGAACTTAAACGACAAGGGATGAGGATCTAATCGTGAATGTCCAGGCGCTGCTCGGCCGCTTTGCTCTTGCCCTCAAGATGACGCTTCCGGATCGCTCATTGAAATTTTTTCCTCCTGAATTCACGTTCAGACAACCCGTTCTATCACTGCTCGGCAAGGAGCTGGAGCAGCATAAAGAATGTTATTTGGCGTTGTTTCGTCTAGACTTCTCCCTGCTTCAGGACGAAGTGACCGAAGAGATGTGGACGAGCCTGCAAGACGGCTGCCGCAGACATCTGAGAATCGCCTCGCTAAGCTTGCTCGGAGAGAAACGAATCGTCGCGCTGCAGCAATATTCGAAGACCGATTTCGTACTGATTACGTGCGCGGACGAGCCGTCCGACAAAGATTCGCTCGTTCCGGAAAGCCTGGCCGCCGTATTGAACGATATTAAAACCGCTTTGGAAGTCGGACTCGCGGGCACGTTGCCGGAATGGCGCAATTGCTTGCATATCGCATCCGGTTACGTACCGATCGCGAGCGCTAACGTACTCCGCAAAGTTCACCATTCGTTGTCCGACGCGTACCAGAGCGCGTTAGCTTTGGCTACGGGCGTCATAACGCCTCAGATGAAGCATCTCCGCATCCAAATGGAGCAAATAATCGAGAAGGGTACGATTACCGTACTCGCGCAACCGATCATGAACTTGACGAGCGGCGACGTGTACGGCTGGGAGATTCTTACCCGCGGACCCGAGAATTCGATATTACATTTGCCGGACGAGCTGTTCCAATTCGCTTCGCAAGCGAGACTGCTTACGAAGCTCGAGTTTCTTGTCGTGAAGCGGGCGCTTGAAGAGATCGCCTTCCGCAAAGTACGCGAGCCTGTATTCCTGAACGTGACGGCGGTGACGCTGTCGCATCCGCTCTTCTTGACGCATGTGCTGCAATGCTTGGAGAAGCATCCGCCGCTTAGTCCGCAGCAAATTTACTTCGAAATTACGGAACGTCACGAAGTGACGAACTTTAGAGCTATGGTTGATATATTGCAAACGTATCGCAAGCATGGATTCAAGTTCGCCGTAGACGATGCGGGCTCGGGTTACTCCAGCTTGCAGTTGATCGGGGAGCTCGTGCCGGAGCTTATCAAGATCGATAGATCGGTCATCCAGCAAGTCGATCGGATCGCGATCAAGGAAAGCTTGCTGAAGGCGCTCGTGGCGGCTGCTCGCGAAATCAAGTGCGAGCTGGTGGCCGAGGGCGTGGAACGCGAAGAAGAGATGGACGTGCTGTTCCGTCTCGACGTCAAGATGGGACAAGGGTTTTACTTCGCGAAGCCGAACGTGCTGCTCCACGAGCACGAGAGAGGCATGTTCCAGGAAACGAAAGCGCGTATTCAACACCGCCGCGGTGAAGTCGCCTCTTAAGGTGACCCCGCGGTCTTTTTATGTTACGATGGGATAAGCGTTACACCGAGGTTAAAGCTATGCAAGAGGAGGGTCCTTACAATGAATCAAGTGGACCGGATATTACACCGTGCGCTCCAAGGCGAGCGAATGCAACAAGACGATATCGTAACGCTGTTCGAAAGCGACGAGATCGAGAAAATAGGCCATACGGCAAACCAGCTAATGCTGCGCCGCCATCCCGACCCGATTACGACGTTCGTAGTCGGACGCAACGTGAACTACACGAACGTATGCGACGTGTATTGCCGGTTTTGCGCGTTCTATCGCGCGCCAGGATCGAATGAAGGGTACGTGTTGCCCGACGAGGTAATCTTCCAGAAAATCCAGGAGACGATCGACGTCGGCGGCACGGAAATTTTGATGCAAGGCGGCACGAATCCCGATCTGCCGTTCAGTTATTATTTGGACTTGCTGCGGGCGATCAAGCAGCGGTTCCCGTCGATTACGATGCATTCGTTCTCGCCAGCGGAAATCCGCAAAATGCAAGACGTCGCCGGGAACATCCCGCTCGAGGACGTCGTGCGCCAGCTGCACGAAGCCGGACTCGATTCCCTTCCGGGCGGCGGAGCCGAAATATTGGACGACCGCACGCGCAAGAAGATCAGCCGTTTGAAGGGCACGTGGCGCGATTGGATGGACGTCATGACGACGGCTCATAAGATCGGCATGAACACGACGGCGACGATGGTTATCGGCTTCGGCGAATCGATGGAAGAACGCGCGTTGCACTTGCTCCGCGTGCGCGAAGCGCAAGACGAGTGCTTGAACAACGGCTATCCGTCCAAAGGCTTCCTGGCATTCATTCCGTGGACGTTCCAACCGGAGAACACGAACATGAAGCGCGAGAAGGCGACGCCGGAAGAATACCTCAAGACGCTCGCGATCAGCAGAATCGCGCTCGACAACATCGACAACTTCCAATCTTCTTGGGTAACGATGGGACCCGATGTCGGCAAGCTATCGCTGTCCTACGGCTGCAACGACTTCGGCAGCACGATGATCGAGGAGAACGTCGTATCCGCCGCCGGAACGACGCATAAAGTAAATATCGAACTTATTCTTAAGCTCATTCGCGAAGCCGGCAAAATTCCGGCACAGCGCAATACGCGATACGAGACGATCAAAATCTACAACGACGTTAACGAGACGGTCGCTAAAGATTACATCATGCAAAATTAACATAACGGAGCTCCGAGGTGGCATTAGCCACCTCGGAGCTTATTTCGAAGGGGAGTACGATATAGTTTGGCAGATCAAGTAGGCAAATATAAGCTGCTGGCGCTCGACCTGGACGGTACGTTGTTGAACGATCGCAGCGAGATCAGCGAGACGAACGCCGAATGGGTTCGGAAAGCGGCGGAAGCCGGTATCACCGTATGCGTATCGACGGGGCGGGGCTTCGTCAGTGCTTTGCCGTTCGCGGAGCAGCTTGGGCTCCAGACGCCGATGATTACGGTCAACGGCGGGGAGATCTGGACGAAGCCGCATGCGATCCATCGCCGGACGTTGCTGGCCGCGGACAAAGTCATGAAGCTCCACGCGATCGCCGAGCGTCACGACGCGTGGTTTTGGGCGTACACGACCGAGGAAATTTACAACAAGGAACGCTGGGTAGATGATACGCCTGCGCGCCATTGGCTTAAGTTCGGTTATTATACGGAGGACTTGGCTATGCTCGGCTCCATCCGCGAGCAAGTCGAGAAGATCGAGGGGCTCGAGCTTAGCAACTCCTCTCCTTTCAACATCGAGATCAACCCCGAAGGCGTATCCAAGGCGACTGCGCTCATGGAAGTGTGCCGCATGCGCGGGTTCGACATGTCCGAGGTCGTCGCGGTAGGCGATAGCTTGAACGACATCGCGGCCATTCGCGAAGCGGGACTCGGCATCGCGATGGGCAACGCGCAAGACGAGGTTAAAGCGGCAGCGGACGTCGTCACGGGGCATCATCAAGACGACGGCGTCGCGCAGGCGATTCGACAATACGTGCTGTGCTAACGATCTAAGGAGGGTGTCCGCATGATTCGCGTCACCGTATGGAACGAGTTCAAGCATGAGCAAACGCATGAACAAGTGCGCAACGTATATCCGGACGGCATTCATCGGGTCATCGCCGACGGATTAATCGAGCAAGAGCCGGCATTCGCCGTCCGCACCGCGACGCTGCCGGAGCCCGAGCACGGCTTGACGGAAGACGTATTGAACGAGACCGACGTGCTCATCTGGTGGGGTCATATGGCTCACGACGACGTGAACGACGACATCGTCAATCGCGTGCACGAGCGCGTCCTGAACGGGATGGGCCTTATCGTGCTTCATTCGGGTCATTATTCGAAAATATTCAAGAAGCTCATGGGCACGGGCTGCGGTCTGAAGTGGCGCGAAGCGCACGAAAAGGAACGCATTTGGACCGTCGATCCGTCGCATCCGATCGCGCAAGGCGTTCCCGAGTATTTCGAACTGAAGCCCGAAGAGATGTACGGCGAACACTTCGACATTCCCGCGCCGGACGAGCTGATCTTCGTCAGCTGGTTCGAAGGCGGAGAAGTGTTCCGCAGCGGTTGTACGTTCCGTCGCGGACAAGGGAAGATCTTTTATTTCCGTCCGGGACACGAGACTTACCCGACTTATTACCACCCGATTATCCGCCGCGTTATCGCCAACGGCGTGAAGTGGGCCGCACCTTCCGGCGCCGGCGTTCCATTCCGCGGCAACCATCAACCATTAGAGCCGATCGGCTGAATAAGAGGCTACCTTGAAAAAAGATACTTTGCTCAAAAGCACACTCATTCTGGCCGCGGCAGCGCTCGTCGCCCGCGCGCTTGGCATTTTTCAGCGGGTACCGCTGGATTATTTGCTCCATAACGAAGGGAACGTCTATTTCAACTCCGCGAACAACTTGTACTTGCTCTTGCTAATGGTCGCTACGGCTGGCATTCCGAGCGCGATCAGCAAGATGGTGTCGGAGCGATACGCGCTAGGCAAAATCGACGAAGCCCAGCAAGTGTACCGGGCGGCGTTGCTGTTCGGCGCGATCGCCGGCGTTATTATTACGCTCGGCATGATCGGGCTGGCGCCGTTCATTGCGAATTCGATTTTAGACATGCCTGATGCCGCCGCTTCCGTGCGGGCGATCGCGCCGTCGTTGCTGTTATTCCCGGTCATCGCGATGATCAGGGGCTATTTCCAAGGCAGGCAGTTCATGACCGCGGGAGCGATCTCGCAAATCGTCGAGCAATTCGCCCGCGTTATCGCGGCGGTCGCTATCGCTTACGCGGTATACTCCGCCAACCCGCTTAACGACAAAGGCATCGCGTCCGGAGCGGTACTCGGCAGCGTATTCGGCAGCGTAGCGGCGTTCATCGTCATGCTGTATTACGCGCGCAGGCTGAAAGGCATCGATCGAACGCAGCCGCGACAAGGCGGGGATCCTTCGCGTAAGCTTAGGTTAAAGGCGATCTATCGCGAGCTGTTCAACCTGTCGATCCCGATCGTCATGACGTCTGTAACCGTTCAACTACTATTCACGATGGATACGTATATGGTCATTCCGCTGTCCAAAGGCCACTTCGATTACGATAAGGTCGTTCACTGGGCGGCAGTGCTCGGCATGAACGCCCAATCGATCGCGGGCATTCCGGTCGTACTGGCGATCGCGTTATGCCAGTCGATCATCCCGATCATATCCTCCGCGCACGCTACGGGCGACCAAGAACGCGTCGGCAAGCAAGCCTCGATGGCCGTAAGAATCGCGCTATACAGCGGCATGCCGGTTATTTTGCTGCTGGGCGTCGGCGCGTACAGCGTGAACGGCTTGCTGTTCGAAAGCCCGGTGGGCAGCCCGATCGTGGCGATCCTTACGCTCGGCACGATTTTCCAGATCGGCATGATGGTAACGAACTCGATTCTGCTTGGCATCGGCCAGCCGAAAAAAGCGACGATGCACGCGATGACGGGTATTCTCATCAAAGTCATCTTGAGCTTCGCGCTCGCGCCTTTGTTCGGCGTCTACGGCATCGTGGCCGCGACGACGGTCTGCTTCGTCTGGGCGCTAACGTTCAACATCCTTAGTCTGAAGAAGCGCACGCAAATTCAGATCATCGGCAACCGGTGGACAGGCTTCTTGCTGACGACGGGTATCGTCGCCGCGGTGCTCGCTTTGCTCGAATGGATCGTATTGGCTATTCTGCAAGGTACGGTTCCGGACAAAATCGCGTTCTTCTTCTCGTGCGCGGTAATGGGCTGCGCGATTGCCGTATTGTATCCGGCGCTTCTCGTCTTGCTCCGCGTCGTCACGGCCGAAGAGATTGCGGGATATCCGCGCCCGGTACGCAAGCTGCTGTCGCCGTTCTTGAAACTGCTCGCCGCTCGCCAAAGTTCGAGAGCATAATAGACATATACACCGAGAGGGAGGGAACATCATGCAACGTTTAACCGAGGAGTCTCAATTTCGCGAGTTTGTCGCCGGCGACAACCTTACGGTCGTCATCTTCAAGACGACTTGGTGCAAAGATTGCCATTTCATCGATCCGTTCATCGCGGACGTCGAAGCGGCTTATTCCGATCGCCTAACGATGGCGGAGATCGACCGCGACGATATGGAAGACCTCTGCAGCGAGTTGAATATACTGGGTATACCAAGCTTCATCGCGTTCCGTAACGGGAAAGAGGTTGTCCGGTTCGTAAGCAAGCTGCGCAAAACCCGCGAGGAGATCGAGCAGTTCCTCGATCGTGCGGTGGAAGTAGCGAAGGCGTTACCTGCCGCGAATTGAGTGACCGATAAAAGCTGTGTCTGATGTGCTTTTGGCGCATTAGTCACAGCTTTTTTACTGTTACATCGCCGAATGCGTGAAATTGCAGGCGCTAACGGTGCCACGCACCGTTAAATCACCAAATCCGCGAAATCGCAGGCTCCAACGGTGCCACGCACCGTTAATTTGCCAAATCCGCGAAATTGCAGGCTCCAAGGGTGCCACGCACCGTTAATTTGCCAAATCCGCGAAATTGCAGGCTCTAACGGTGCCACGCATCGTTACATCGCCGAATCCGTGAAATTGAAGGCTCCAACAGTGCCACGCACCGTTATATCGACGAAATTTCCGACTAGGATATCAGGTTGGTGAATAGCGGTATCGCATCGGAAAAAGCCGTCCTTCGCAATTCGAAGGACGGCTTTTTCCATACACTCAGACTTGAACGATAGCTTGGACACGCGCACGGCATTGTCCTCACTATGCTCAACGGTAGACAGGCAGAGGATGACATGCTTCTTCTGCCTGCAATTCAGCACGGCTTCGTTGTGGACGCCAGGATTGACTTCGTAGAAAGCCCGTTGCCGATAATCTCGAGGATCGTGCCCGTTGCCGACGCACGACTCTGGAATTCGATGCCGCTCAGCACTACCCTGCATATCGAAACATTTGCTACTACATATCGGAACGTACGCGACCACCTATTTGCGTTTTCTCCCACGTCTGCTCACCGCTGTTCTAACACGGGAAGAACGCGCGCGTCTGCTTCTCTTCACCACACGAGACGATCTTCTCGCCCGGCCGTTCCCCTTAAGCTTCCCTCTTCGAAGCCGTAGCTTTCTTCCTCCGCGTCTAAGCAATCTGCGCTTTCTACCGCGAACGATCAAACGGCGCCTTCCTTTTCCGCGTCGTCGCGCCAAACGTCTGCTTCTCCTGCGCCGACGTTTGGCACCTCTTTCATCTTCTTGCTCCGCAAACGGGGCCAGTTCGGCCGATCCTCTTCGGAGCGATTCGGAGCTGGCCAGCTTTGCTAATTGCAAATAACCATCGGCGATCCGATTCGACTCAAAGATCAGGCCTTTATTAAACGCGCGCGAGCTAAACAGTCCCCGAGCCGGGGCGTCGCTAATCAAACCCGACAGTTGGCCGGCAATCGCCGATACGTCTCCGAACGGGAATAGCAGTCCCGTTCCGTCGCCGTACAATTCCTGCGCGTAGCTTGTCGGTGTAGACATGATAGCCTTGCCGGTACGCGTGGCATGGGTAAGCGTTCCGCTGGCAAACACGAGGCTCACGTCCCAGTGCGGATTAATATAAATATCCGCCGCGGTTAACCGTTGAAGCAAATCTTGCTGGGATTGGAACTCGGGCATGAATTGTACGTGCGAGTCTAAGCCGAGTTCGCTCGTACGTGCAACCAACGCCCGGAAATAACCTTCGGCTTCCGGATTATCCGGATGCGGACCGCCAACAACCCAATATAGGATATCGGGATGCGCAGCGATGACCGAAGGCAAGGCGCTAAGCACGAGGTCGACGCCTTTGTTCGGGTTAAGCAAACCGAACGTAAGGGCAACGACTCGATTATGAACGCCGTAAGCGGCGCGCAACGCGTTGCGGTCCATCGAAGCGTTGTCGGGCGCGCCGAGCGGAATATGAATCGTCCGTTCCGGGGGAGCGCCGAAACCGGGGAGGATCGACTTGGCATGCGCTGTCGTGGCAACGACGTAATTGCTCATGGAGACGATCCGGTTGACCACCGAAGCGCGAGGTCCAATCGGAGCGAAATCAAGCGTATGCAGTACCGTAACTATCGGCTTTTTCAAATTGGCGATCAATTCGATAACCCAAGCTCCGTCCTGCCCGCCGTATAAACCGAATTCGTGTTGAATGACGACGACGTCCCACCGGGAAGCGTTGATCGCGTTCGCCGCATTGTAGTAATCCTGTAACTCGTCGCGGCGAATTTTGATGACGACTTCGGGAGGATAGGGCAACGAATCGGTGACGAGAGCCGCGATGCCGACATTCATCTGTCCTTTGAGCATGAGATGATTCGCAAGATCGTACGCGAACTCGCCAACCCCGCATCGACGAGGGGGATAGGTGCTGAGCATGAGAATGTTCATCGGTATCCTCCGTCATTCGGAATGTGTATTTTTTTATGATATGTGCGGGGGCAGTAATGTCTTGGACCAATACCCTTGACGCTAAAGATGCGCGCAATTTTTTTCAGAGAGAGATGATCGTCCACTCCTTCTGGGTAGGCAGTCCATAAAATAATGGAGAATTGGCATCTTTAGATAACGCATCTTGCCCGTATGGCGCGATTGGAGCTGAACGAGTTGTGAAGATCGTCATCATGGCCGGAGGTAGAGGCAATCGGCTTTGGCCTAAGAGCGCAAGCAGCAGACCGAAGCAATTTATAGCTTTGACCTCCGACGAGTCTTTGCTTCAAATGACTTACCGCAGCTTGGCGCAGCATTTGCCCGAACGGCAATTGTTCGTAGCGACTGCCGCCAAGTACGTCGATCTGGTGAAGGCGCAATTGCCCGAGCTGGACACGGACAGATTGATCATAGAACCGGTTCAGCGCGATACCGCCCCTTGCATCGCCTTAACCGCGCTGCGGTTTTTGCGCGAGAACGACGACGAAGTCATTGTAACGATGCCCGCCGATCATCTCATTCCCGATACAAAATCGCTAGTCGATAAGCTTGCCGAAGCCGAAGCGAATGCCGAAACCGGCGAAGCGATCGTCACGCTCGGCGTCGTTCCGACCCGTCCCGAGACGAACTACGGATACATCCACACTGTCGGTAACGGCAGCAACGTGCGCAAAGTCCAGGCATTCCTCGAAAAGCCGAGCAAGGAACGCGCGCGCAAATGGTTGGAAATGCCCGAGGTGTACTGGAATAGCGGTATTTTCATTTGGAAGCCTTCGACGATCGCGGCTGCGATGAAACGATATCAGCCGGATATTTGGTACCCGTTGCTGGATGCGGAAGTAGATTGGGAGGACGTGTACGCGAAGCTGCCGAAAATTTCTGTCGATTACGCCATTTTGGAAAAGTCAGAGCACTTATTTTGCATTCCCGTAAAGTTCGATTGGGACGACGTGGGCACTTGGAAATCGCTGGAGCGATTCAGTAAGTCCGACGAAGCTGGCAATATCGTCAAAGGGAACGCCCTGCTCGCCGACGCGACGAATAACATCGTCTTCAGCGAGAAGCTACAGGCGATCATTATCGGCGCGGACAATCTCATTATCGTAGCCACGGAGGAAGGCTTACTGGTTTGTCATAAGTCCAGCGAATCGCTTCTGAAGCAGTACGTGCAACAACTGGAGGACAAAGAAGGAGGCAAGCATTAACATGAAAGCACTCGTGACGGGGGTCTCCGGATTTGTAGGCAGCCATATGGCCGAGTTTTTGCTGCAAAAGGGCGTTGAGGTCGTCGGCACGATTCGCAATCGCAGTCGCATGAATCATATTGAACATATGCTCAGAGATTTGCATTTGGTGGAATGCGAGCTTCGCGACCCGTTCTCGGTAGAGACGCTCGTGAAGACGGAGAAGCCGGATTTGATTTTCCACTTGGCCGCCCAAAGCTTCGTTCCGACGTCCTGGAATGCTCCGATGGATACGATCAACAACAATATCGCGGGGCAGCTGCATATTTTCGAGGCGGTACGTCGCTTTGATTTGCCTTCGAAAATTCAAATCGCATGCTCCAGCGAAGAGTACGGGCATGTCGATCCGCACGAAACGCCGATTCTCGAGTCGAATCCGCTGCGTCCGTTAAGCCCCTATGCCATCAGCAAGGTAGCTCAGGATTTAATGGGCTATCAATATTACAAAAGCTACGGCCTTCACGTTATTCGTACGCGGACGTTCAATCATACCGGTCCACGCCGCGGAGAACAGTTCGTCACTTCTAACTTCGCCAAGCAAATCGCGGATATCGAAAAAAGATTGCAGCCTCCCGTCATGAGCGTCGGGAATCTCGAAGCGAAGCGGGATTTCACCGATGTCCGCGACGTCGTGCGCGCCTATTGGCTTGCGCTCGAGAAAGGCCAACCGGGAGAAGTTTATAATATCGCCTCAGGCACATGCTGGTCGATCGCGGACATGTTGAAGCTGTTGCTGTCATTCAGCGACGCGAACATCGAAACCAGGCAGGATCCGGCGCGGATGCGCCCATCGGATGTGGAGCTGCTGCTTGGCAACTACGATAATTTTCATGCGGCGACAGGTTGGAGGCCGGAAATCCCGTTCGAGCGAACGATGCTTGACCTTCTTAACTATTGGCGTTCCCAGTCGCATGGCGAAAGCGGTGGTTAACGATGGCGGGTGCTGCGGCATTAGCAAGGAACAGGCGGAACCGGCGAAAAATGCAAAGAGCGAGTATCGCTTTGGATACGGCGAGGTCGAGAGCGAAGCATCGCGGCAAAGCCCATCGGCTTAGCCGGATAGTCCGACATGATGGCGGAAGGCGCCCGTCGGCCAGAGTCAGATGGCGCAGGGCGGCACGGTTACGGCGTCTTCGGCTTGCGTCCACGAAACATGCGTCCGTTATGGACATCACGGATAAGGATCTTCCGCTGGAACTAATGCGCGCGCTCGATGCCGAACCGTACTCCGACGAATTCGGCATTAACCTAATCGGTTATGCTCGTAGCGAGACGGGGATGGGGGAGTCTTGCCGTCTGGCGGCCAGGGCGATCGAGAGCGCCGGGCTTCCGTTCGGGATCATCTCCGTCGATCTGGACAATCTCGTGAACATGGACATATCTTGGGCGCACAAAGAAAACGCGGTTCCGCACTACAAGACGAATATCTTCCATATTAACGCCCCCGAGATGCCGCTAGTCGCAGGAAGATTCGGCGGGTCGTTGTTCCAAGACCGGTTTAATATCGGCTACTGGCACTGGGAGCTTCCGGAATTTCCGGATGAGTACATGCACGGCTTCGAGCTGCTCGACGAAATTTGGGTACCGACGAAGTTCGTCAGGGATAGCATCGCGGCGAAATCCAAAGTGCCGACAATCGTTATCCCTCACGGCGTCTATGTAGAGGAGTTGCCCGACCATCTGAACCGGCAATGGTTCGGATTGCCGAACAACCGGTTCTTGTTTCTCTGCATGTACGATTCGTACAGCATCAAAGCAAGGAAAAATCCGCAAGGGGTCATCGATGCCTATCGCAAGCTGACGAGCGAATGCGATCTTCCGGTGGATCTGGTCGTGAAAATCAACCATCCGACGGCGGAGGAGACGGCTGCGCTATGGGCACGTCTCGAAGGCATACCGAACGTGCGAATCATCGATCAGGTGCTCGGAAGGACCGAAGTCAAAGCGCTAATCCGTTGCGCGGACTGCGTCGTCTCGTTGCATCGGTCCGAAGGCTTCAGCTTGCCTCTCGCCGAAGCGATGTATCTTGGCAAGCCGGTCATCGGCACGAACTGGTCGGGCAATACGGACTTCATGAACGCCAGCAACGCCGGTGCCGTCGACTATCAGCTCGTAAAGGTCGGTCAAGATTACGGGCCTTATCGGGCGCACCAAATTTGGGCGGAGCCGGATATCGATCATGCCGCCTACCTGATGCGAAAGATGGCAACCGACGCGAAGTGGCGGGAGACGATCGCCCGCATCGGGCAAGCGACGATCCGTACGCGCTTTTCTCCGAAAGCGACAGGGCAAGCGATCAAGGAACGTCTGACGGCGTTGCGTTCGTCCCTGTTGCCAATAGGCTAAATATAGAGCCCCGTCCGGCTTTGGCCAGCGTTCACAAATGTGACATGGCAATGCCGGATGGGGTTCTGTATAATGGGAAATGGCCTCCTTGCGCCTACTTTCACAAGAAATCGGGGATGGGCATGACCCAACGTAGATATGAAATTTTATCGCTTTTGACGTGCGTCGGCATGTTTCTTGTGCTGATCGCCGGCGTTCTCGTAACGAACACGGGCTCCGAACGGGGCTGCGGCACGGATTGGCCGCTTTGCAACGGCAAATTCGTTCCCGCTTATACGGTAGAATCCATGGTGGAATATACGCACAGGGCGATTAGTGGTCTCGTCGGCTTGCTAGTCGGCGCGACGTTCCTTGCCACTCGCTTCTGGAAGCCGGCGCGCAGCCGGGAAGCGATGCTGTACGCGGATGGCGCTTTGCTCTTCACCGTCATGCAGGCGGTACTCGGCGCGATGGCCGTCGTATGGGAACAATCCTCCATCGTTCTAGCGCTTCACTTCGGTATTTCCTTATTGGCTTTTACGTGCACGTGGTTGCACTATTTGTACGTATCGCGCGTAAGCAAGGCTGCCGATCGGACGAGCACCGCGACCCAAGCTTCGCCGGTTCCGGCTAAGCTGTTCCGCGCCGTTATCGCCGCTATCGTCTATTGCTACGTCGTCATTTATTTAGGCGCCTACATACGCCATACGAGTTCCGGCGGCGCTTGCGAAGGCTGGCCGCTGTGCAACGGCGACGTCGTTCCCGAGCTGTCGGGCTCGACCGCCGTCGCGTTCGCGCACCGGGTAGCGGCATTACTCATGCTAATAGTCGTGTTCCTGCTCGCGAGCTTTATCCGCCGTACCGTCGGCAAAAGGTCCGAGCTAGGATCGATCGCCGCCAAGACGGCGTTCCTCGTCCTACTTCAAGTACTAAGCGGGGGCTTGCTGTCGGTGACGCTGGACAATGAAGACGTGTATATTTTTACGGGATTGATCCATACGATCATCATCGCTTCGCTCTTCAGCATGCTGTGCCTATTGGCGATTCGCGCTCGTCAGCTTAGCCGTCCCGATACGGATGTTCGAACGGAGGCAGTACAATGATCTATTCCTCGCTACGACCTTTCCTTGAAGCGCTGCGCTCCAATGGAGAATTAATCGTCATCGACGCGCCCGTAGATCCGGTGCTTGAGCTTGCGGAAATCCATCGCCGAGTCATCGAGCTCGGCGGTCCCGCGCTACTGTTCACGAACGTGAAGGGAAGCACGTTCCCCGTCGTCACGAACTTATTCGGCACCGAGCGCAGAGTCGACATGGCGTTCGGTCCGAGACCGGAGCAGCTCGTCAAACAATTGATCGGTTCGGTAGATACGCTGTTGCCGCCGTCGTTCTCGTCGCTTTGGAGCCAGCGCGGCATGTTCTTCGATCTGATGAAGGTCGGAACGAAGAAGGTAGGCCGAGAGCAGGCGCCGGTGCTTCAAGTTTCCCGCACGGAACGTCCGCTTGCCGGACTTCCGGTTATTACGAGCTGGCAGGAAGACGGCGGGCCGTTCGTTACGCTTCCGCTAGTTTACACGGAGCACCCGGACCATCCTAAGCGCCATAACCTAGGCATGTATCGCATGCAAATCTTCGATGACCGGACGACCGGCATGCATTGGCAAATCCATAAGGGCGGCGGATTCCACTACCACGCGGCGGAACAGCGCGGAGAAGCGTTGCCCGTCACCGTGTTTCTCGGAGGACCGCCGGCGTTGATCGTATCGGCGATCGCTCCGATGCCCGAGAATATGCCCGAGCTCATGCTGGCATCGCTAGTTATGGGCGGCAAGCTTCCGGTCGCGGACAATCCGCATGGCGGTCACCGCATTCCGGCCGAAGCCGAATTCGCCATCGTCGGACGAGTCAAACCGCATGAACGTCGCCCGGAAGGGCCGTTTGGCGATCATTTCGGCTATTACTCGCTCCAGCACGATTTCCCGGTATTCAACGTCGACCATGTGTGGCATCGTAAAGACGCGATTTACCCTGCGACGATCGTGGGCAAGCCGAAGCAGGAAGATTATTTCCTCGGCGAATACTTGCAACGGTTGCTATCTCCGGCGTTTCCGATGGTCATGCCCGGCGTGCGAAGCTTATGGGCTTACGCGGAGACGGGCGTTCACGCGCTCGCGGCAGCGGTCGTGCGCGAAAGCTATTCGCGGGAGGCTCTCGGCACGGCGTTCCGCATTTTAGGGGAAGGCCAGCTGTCGCTGACCAAGTTCCTCATCTTAACCGATCGCCCGCTCGATTTGGCGAACTTCCCGCTGCTTCTGGAGACCGTATTGGAGAGGTTCGATCCGTTCAAGGATTTGTTCGTCTTCGACCAAACTTCCCACGATACGCTCGATTACACGGGCTCGCGTCTTAATCACGGAAGCAAGGCGGTACTGCTCGGCGTAGGCGATCCGATCAGACAACTGCCGGGCGAATACGAAGGCGGTCCGATTCCCGGCATTCACAAGGTGAAGCCGTACTGTAGAGGCTGTCTCGTCGTGGAAGGCAAACCTTATGCCGAAGATCCGGAGCTTGGCGCAAGGCTGGCCGAGCGATTATCCGCGGAAGATTGCCCGTGGCCGCTCGTCGTCATCGCCGACGACGCGGATATCGCGGACGGTCAAACTCCGTTCTTATGGGCGACGTTCACCCGGTTCAACCCAGCGGCGGACATCTACGCGGCAAGCGAAGCAGGACGCCACCATATCGGTTACCGTCTGCCGATCGTAATCGACGCGCGCATGAAGCCGGGCTACCCGGACGAGCTGTTCCCGCGCGAGGACATCGTAGAGCTCGTGGATCGGCGATGGAAGGAATATATGCAAACCTCCGGTTGGAGAGGTTAATAAGGAAGAGGCGGAAGCGGCGCAACCGAATCGGTTGAGCGTTCCGCCTCTTATGCGTTACAATGGGTAAGAATGCCGCGGATGCGGACCAAGGGAGGCATCGCCTTGCTAAGGATGTTGTTCGGAGAGCAACCGAGAGAATGGACCGGAACGTCGCTGGACACCGTTCGGGCGATCGAGAAGTTTATTAGGCTTGCTTTCGCGGCATCGGATCGCAGCCGCGACGCGAAGCTCAAGTACGTCTACCAGAGCTACGGGGTCTGGGCGGAAGGCTTGCTCCGATCCATGGACGAGCTGGAGCAAAGCCGGTATGCGGCGAAGCAATACGCCAGCCTAGTCCGGCATGCGCGCGTAGACGAGTTTACTCCCGAGGAGAAGCTGAACTATTATCGCCATGTGTACTACGATAAGAATGCGTACATCCGAGTATTCGCGTTGCTCGACAAGCTCGGAACGTTATTGAACGAGCTGCTGGAGCTGAAGACGGAACGGATGAAGGCGCATTTCTCGTTTTTCACCGTCCTTCGCAACATGCGGCTTAACCGGCTGCACGCCGAGCTGATGACTCCGCTTAACGAGCTGAAAGAGCAGCACAAAGAGTCGTTCAACAGGCTCAGGAGCCGCAGAAACACGGAAATCCATCACATGAACGCCGAGCTGCAGGACGATCTGAGAACGATGCTCCCGCATCAAGGCGAGTGGAGACAGTTAGAGGATCTTAAGGCGAATATGGCGGATCTCGATCGTGCATGGGACACGATCGAAGCCACGCTAGGACATAGCTTCCGATACGCATGCAAGCAAATCGGACAGACACATTAAGGCAAGGGGAGAGCCGCGTGAAGCTGATCGGCAGAACGGCGCTCATCACGGGCAGCGCCAAAGGATTGGGCCGGAGGACGGCTATCGAGCTCGCTACTCTCGGATGCGACATTGCCATCAATTACGTGACAAGCCAGACGGAAGCGGAGCAATTGGCCGAAGAAATCGTATCGCTAGGACGCAGAGCGATCGCGGTAAAGGCGGACATCTCGCAACCGGAGACGTCGGACAAGCTCGTATCCGAGGTCGAGAGGGAGCTTGGAGGCGTCGATATCCTTATCAACAACGCGGGCCCTTTCATTAGGGAACGCCGTTTGTTCGCCGACTACCGACCGGAGGATATCCATTATTTGATGAACGGCAATCTGGTCGGCACGATGCTGTTGGATCATCGTGTCCTTCCCGGCATGCGGACCCGCGGATGGGGGAGAATTATTCACTTCGGCTTCGGGCATGCGGGGGAAGCACGGTCGTGGCCGCATAGGGCCGTCTATGCGGCAGCCAAGGTAGGGCTCGTCTCATTTACGAAGACACTCGCGGTGGAAGAGGCGGCCAGCGGCATTACCGTCAATATGATATGCCCGGGAGACATCCGCGGCGGCAACAAGGAGAAGAGCATCGCCGACGTGGCGGGCATCATAGACCAAGAGTCTCCGCGAGGCCGTCCCGGCACCGGCGAAGACGTGGCGCGCATGATCGCATTCCTCTGTCTCCCGGAATCGGATTTCATTACCGGCAATACGATCGACATATCCGGAGGCTTGGACCCGATTCGCACGACGCTCACGAAATGACAAAAGGTCCCGCCGCAGGGCGAGACCTTCTTCATTCCTTGAGATAAGGAAAATTAGAACACTTGAACGACTTCTTGAATGCCTTCGACTTCTTCCAGCAACGCGCGCTCGATACCGGCTTTAAGCGTAATCGTCGAGCTCGGGCAACTACCGCAAGCGCCCATCAAGCGGAGCTTCACGATACCGTCTTCCACTTCGACGAGTTCGACGTCGCCGCCGTCGCGTTGCAGGAACGGACGCAACTTATCGAGCACATCTAGTACTTCATCATACTGCGTGCTTGGCGCATTTGTACTCATGATCATCCACTCCTTTCTCATTCTATTATAGTACATGATCGCTTTTTTTCAAACAGACGACTGCTGGGTAACCAGACGCAGGGAAAGGATAAGTTCGCATGCACATCGTAGAGTTCTGCGTTAGCAATATGCACCATGGCACCGATCTGGTGCTAAAGAAGCTGGAACAGCTTCCTCATATCGAGGTTATCGAGTACGGTTGCCTAGGCAATTGCGGTGAATGTTTCCTGTCGCCTTACGCGCTGGTCAACGGAGAATCCGTCGTCGCGGAGACGGCGGAACAGCTGTACGAGCTCGTGCTGGCGGCGATCGAAGACCAGGAATCGCGCCAATCCGCGCTCGACAAGCTGCTCGACGATCTTTAACCGAAATGCCGTTTGCTTCTCCAGAGAACGCCGCTCTTGATCATGCGCGGTATGCGGCCTAACATTGGCACGCTACCCATAATTCCGAATCCGGATTTTTTGCCGAGCGAACCGAGAACTCCCTTGAGCTTGATGCGGGACAGTCTCGGTTCTTTGTCGTTCCAGCGGGCGCTAATGACTTCGGCGACTTGTTTGCCTTGCGCTCCGGCGAGCTGCGCGCTCGGCGAGAAGGGTTGGCTGGAGCAATCGCCGATAACGTATACGTTAGGCGCGTCCGGAAGCTCATGGTACTCGTTGACGACGAGGCGGCCTTGTTGATCCTTCGGTTGGTTCATGCGCTGTACGATCTCCACTGGCTGAATGCCCGCGGTCCATACGGTTACGTCCGTTACGATTTCCTCGGTACCGTTATAGATGACGCCGCGCTCCAGTTGCGTAATGCAGATGTGCGACCGCATCTCAACATAGTGCTCCCGGAACCAAGAGGCCACGTATTGCTGCAGCTTGCCCGGGAACGCGGACAAGACGCTGCCGCCCCGGTCCAAAATCCGAATGTTAATGTCCGGACGCGCCTCGCGCAGCTCCGAAGCTACCTCGACGCCGCTAAGTCCGCCGCCGACGATCGTCACTTGGCCATAAGGCTTCGTATCGTTGATTTGCTGGTACGTGCGGCGCGTAGCCGATAGCGTCTGAATGCTGCAAGCATGGTCCGAAACCCCTACGATGCCGTGATAATTGTCCGTGCAGCCAAGCGCGATGACCAGGGAATCGAAGGGAAGCGGATCGCGCGATTCAATGTGCACGAGCTTCTTGTCCAAATCGATGTCGGTAATTTCGCCGTATACGAGCTCGCATTGCGGGTGGATAGGGAATGCGACGCGGATGTCCATATCGGACACCGTGCCTGCCGCTAGAGCGTAGTATTCCGTCTTCAGGCCTTGATAAGGCATGCGGTCGACGAGGTAAATTCGGGATTTGTCCGGAATATGGTCCAGCAGCTCCTGCGCAACGGTTAAACCGCCGTATCCGCCACCCAAAATAACGATATTGCTCATCTTACAGATCTCCTTTGTGTACGCCTCGTGTAATCGTTAGTATGACACGGAAAAGCCCCAGTCTTCCCGACGGGGCTCTCTGTTGTTACTCGTATATTTTGATTTCGTTGTAGAACGTGTCGCGTTCGACCGGAATGCGGCCGGCGCCTTTGATAAGCCAGATCAAATCTTCCCTCGTAATGCCTGCCGGAGTCAAAGCGCCAGCCGAGTGGCTGATCCGTTCACGGACGATCGTGCCGTGCGCGTCGGATGCACCCATCGTCAGAGCCAACTGCGTCAGCTGCGTGCCGATATTGATGAAGTAAGCTTTGATATGCTGGATATTGTCCAACATCAGACGGCTGATCGCGATCGCCTTTAAGTCGTCGTAAGCGGAGTTGCGACGGCGAATGCCGGCTTTCGGGCTGATCGGCTGCATCGACAGCGGAATGAATACTTGGAAGCCGTTCGTCTGATCTTGCAGCTCCCGAATGTGAAGCATATGCTGTACGCGTTCCTCGACCGATTCGATCGATCCGTACAGCATCGTCGTGTGCGTGCGAAGGCCAAGCTCGTGAGCGGTGCGATGAACGTCCAAATATTGCGCGATATTCGCTTTGTCTACCCGCATTTTTTTACGGTATTGATCGGATAAAATTTCCGCGCCGCCGCCGGTTAACGTTTCCAAGCCGGCTTCGATCAGCGTTTCCAATACTTCCTTGTAAGTCTTGCCGGAGATGCGGGAGAAGAAGTCGATCTCCGCCGCCGTATAAGCTTTCATCGTTACGTCGGGGTATTTCTGCTTCAAGGCGCGAATCGATTCGACGTAGTACTCGAACGGAACGTGGACGTTATGCCCGCCGACGATATGGAACTCGCGGACGCCCGGGTGGATGTGTTGGTCGACGTATTCGATCATCTGCTCCGGCGTAAGTGTGTAGGCGCCTTCGTCGCCTTCGTCCTTGCGGAAATTGCAGAACGCGCAGTGAGCTTCGCATACGTTCGTGAAATACAAGCTCATGTTTTCAATGAAATACACTTTCTTGCCGTTCTTGCGCAAGTTAACTTCGTTGGCTAATTGGCCGATCGTAAGCAAGTCGTCCGAACGGTAGAGGAATACGCCATCCTCCATCGATAAACGTTCGCCGTTACGTACTTTGTCAGCGATTTCCGCCATTTGGCGGTCGGGATGCGTCGTGACGAGCGTCAAGGCATTCGCCTCCTATAAGCTGTAGACTCTAGGTAGAATAAATTGTGAAAAAAATAACTTTCTAAAAGAAGTATGAAAACAACGAGTAAACAACTGTAACAATTATAAACCTATGTCCAACCTCCGGCAACTGGAAAAATGAAATGTATAAACCCGTTCAAAATCGGGAATCAACTTGAATAATAAACATTTTTTGGTTATGTTATAGGGGAAATAAGGTAAAGAAAATCTAAAGTGGGAGGTGTATGCAATTGAAACCAGAAATTTTACCGCTGAGCGAATTGGAGCAACTGGACGAAGCGGAGAAAATCCAGACGCTTCAACAATACCGGGCCGCCTATACGATCAAGGACCTGAGCGCCGCTTGGCAGTTGTCGAACCCGATTCAATACTACATGTGGCTCAAAAAACAGCACATTTACGAGCAAATCGTAAGACGCGCGGACAAGTTCGAGCCTTCCAAGGAATGGCGTCGCCTGCAAGACAACGACGTTCGCGAAGCCGATCGTGCCAAAGTGCGCGGCTTGTCGGCCGACCAATTCCGTTATACGCTGGACACCGATTCGTCCGGCCCGGAGCTGGCTCAAGTATTCCGCAGGCTTGCCGATTTTCTTCAGAACGAGAAAGGTCAATTCAGAGTTCGTATCGAGCTCAAAGGATTGGGGCAGCAAGCGGCGACAGATACCTCACTTGAGGCTTGAGGTTCTCTAAGGTATACTTAAGAGAGATCAGGCAGGGGAGGAATCAGATATGGTCAATATTAGCGAATCCGCAGGCGCGAAAATTCAGGAGATGCTCGCAGCCGAAGAAATTCCGAATTTGTTTCTGCGCATTGGCGTGAACGAAGGCGGATGCAGCGGATTTTCATATGGCATGGGTTTCGATGATGACTTGCACTCGGATGACAAGGAACTGGACATTCGCGGATTAAAGGTGGTCGTTGACGGACAAAGCCTCAAATATTTGAACGGCGTCGAGATCGACTGGAAAGAGTCCGCGATGGGCGGCGGGTTCACGATTCACAATCCGAACGCGACCGCAACTTGCGGTTGCGGCTCTAGCTTCAGAACGGCGACGGAAGCGGGCAACCCGGCAGCGGAGCCTTGCTAAACTAAAGTTCAAATTTAAGCGCCTCTCTTTCGGGAGGCGTTTTTGCATGCCCTTTGCGTCGCGGATCAAACAAGCCAATAGAAAGCCAATAGAGGGTTACTAGTTGCAATTCATGCAATTACTTTTCGGATTTCGTCGGGTGGGCAGGGGGCTAGGTGGATTTCGTACACTTAGAATTTGGGAAAATGGCCAATACAACGGGAATGCGGCGATTTAGTTGTACGTGATGCAATTAGCATGCTTCAGCGAAAAGATCCTGCAGTAAATAGTTGTATGAAATACACTTACATAGAGTTTTATTGGAAAATGATCGGAAATAGTAAAAAGGCCCTTGGTCGCCATAATTGGAACGACCAAGGGCTTACCTATATTTGTACTTTATCGTTTATTTGGCGCCAAACGTAATCGTGATGGAGGTTTTACCGGCGTTCGCGGTGTCTGGCACCACGACGATGAACATATTGTACGTGTCGTTTTCTCCAACCAGGGTTACGCCGTCCGGAGTAGAAGTATCGGCTAGTTCGTAGCCGTCTTTTTTGAGTGCGTCCCGGTAGAAATCGGCGCCTTTCTGAACGTCTAGTCCGGTGGAGAGGGATACCATGTAGCCTTTCATCTGGTCGGAAGACATATTGACGGTCGTTACGATTTCGGCGTCTTCGGGCAATGGAATCTCCTTCGGAAAATCTTTCGGCAGCTCCTTCGATCCCGACTCCACTTTTACCGTTCCTCCGTTACCGTCGGAGGCTTCGTACTGGACGGTCCCGTCGTCTTCGTTGCTCGTGATCGTCGTTTTTCCTTCGTCCGTCTTCACCGTAACTTTGTCCCCGTCCTTAGACACTTCTGCGCGGCCCTCGTCGGTTTTAACGGTCACGGTATCGTTGGAGCCGGATCCGCAGCCGGATATCCACACCACCATTGCGACCAAAACCGTGAACAGCCGAATATTTTTCCCCATGAAACAGCCCCCTTCTTTTCACACTATGCCAATATAATTCCATATGCGGCTCACGCCAAAAAGATGCTACTTCCATTTAGGCTGGGCAAGCTGGCGGCCAAGCTATCCCATCCCCCCTCAATGACCACGTTTTGAGTTTGTTTTTTGCGCCTTCGACAATAAAAAGAGGGTATGTATCTCCTGAAGAGCGAAGCGCCTGCCTCTTACGATCGTGAAATAACCGTGCAACGGGTCAACCATTCAAAATTTCACGATTGTAACAGCAGCGTAAGGAGATACATACCCGCCAAAACTACAGTCGAATGTCTAAATACAGGCGAAACAACCGCGTCATCCATCCAAGAACCTGTCCGTTAGCCCGAGTAAAGTATAGGTATACTCAGGAAAGGAGCCACGATGGATGAATCGGCAGCTTGCCAGCAAGTGGCTGAAAACGAACGTAATGTCCGCGAATCCTTATATCGCGCGGCACATTCCGTCATCTAGGTTATTCAATGCCGCCAACTTACGCGGGATGCTCTCCAGCTACGGAATGGTAGTCATTAAACCGATTCGCGGCGGCGGCGGACTGGGTGTCATGAAAATATCGAAGCATGGAGGGGGACGGTACTCCTGCACGTACATGTCGCGGACGGTAACGAGATCGAGCTTCGGGGGGATTATGTCCGAGATTAATAGACGACGGGGAAGACGTTCTTATTTGATCCAGCGAGGCATTCGTCTGGCGACGATCGCCGGAAGACCGATCGATTACCGGGTTAAGTACGTCAAAGAGAACGGAACGTGGACCTATCGGTCGATGGTGGGCAGGTTAGCACGAAGAGGATTATTCGTTACGAACTTATGCCGCGGCGGCGTCCAGATGACCGCGGCGCAAGGAATTCGACTATCTTTGTCATCAAGGCTTGTCGGCCGCAAGAAGAGCGAGATGCGACATTTGACGAAAGCGTCAACAGAGCTGCTGGAGCGCAGGTTCCCGGGCATCGGGCAACTCGGCTACGACTACGGAATCGACCGGAACGGACATATTTGGATTTTGGAGGTCAATACTCGACCGCAGTAATCCGCGCAATTTGACATTATTTTCTATAGAAAGCTTTAATCGCGCGCCGATAGATTATGAAACTATTTTATATCCCGAATCGATCCGCAGGCTGTGAATAACTTCATCCACAATTTCCACATGATCAGACGTGGCTTGACAGAAGATTTCAACATTTTTCACACATGTTATTCACAGTCTTCTGTGGATAGATGGTAATCTTGTCCACCTTGTTCTACGCATGCTATGATGCCTTCACGATCTTCCATTTAAAGGTGGAGAGGATGTGGGGCTTTATGTTGCCGACGTTACCGGATGAGATGTTGCTCGACGCATACCGCAGCGCTTTGCGGTTGCAGTTGGACAGGGAATTCGTGTATATGCTTCGCGCGGAAATTCGCAGGCGGAAGCTGACCCTTCGCGGGGAACGGGTATGCTAGATGTCCCAGGCATTAATTTCGGCAGTAAAAGGAAGCTGGCACTGCGCGCATCGGACGGCATGTCTGCAGACGAGATCGGATTCGACGCCGAACTCGGCTTCGGATCGCAGATGGGGTTCGTAGGGAGCATAAGGTCCGCTCCAGTCGCTCCAACGACCTTCGTCTTCGGCGGCGGCACCGCATTGCGGACAAGAAACGGCTAGGAGGCTTAACGCGTTGCATACGGGACATATCATAAAGGCACCCTCCTCGTGATTTCCGGAACGAAGCTTCCGGTCATCATAAGGTAGGGTGCCCTTTTGTTAGAATTTATAGCTTCATGTTGCTGCTATGGCCTGGGGATAGCTTGGCGTTAGGGTCTATGTATACCTTGGCGTTGTTGATCGCCGTAGGCGCTTCGCCAAAACCGACCGCAATTAGCTTCAGCTTGCCCGGATAAGTCGTAATATCTCCTGCGGCGAATACGCCCGGGATGCTCGACTCCATGCGGGAATCGACGACGATCGAGCCGCTCTCGATATCGATGCCCCACTCGGCGATTGGTCCGAGCGAGCTGACGAAGCCGAAATTGATGATGACCGCGTCGACCGCATACTCGGTAACCTCGCCGGATTTGACGTCGGTCAGCGTCACGCTTTCGATCAAATCTTCGCCGTGCAAAGCGGTGATCTCCGTCGGCGTGATGACCTTGACTTTCGATTGCATGAGCAGCTCGACGCTATGCTCGTGCGCTCTGAACTTATCGCGGCGATGGACGAGCAGCACTTGCTCCGCGATCGGCTCCAGCATAAGCGCCCAGTCGACCGCGGAGTCGCCGCCGCCGCTGATGAGCACTTTCTGCCCGCGGTATTGCTCCAAATCGCTTACGAAATAGCGCAGATTCTTCTTCTCGAATCGCGCAGCTTCGGGTAATTCGAGCTTGCGCGGCTCGAAGGCTCCGACGCCGGCCGTTATGATGACGGCGCGCGAATGCACGACGCCTTTGTCGGTAACGATCTCGAATAGGCGTTCTTCGAGCTTCGTTACCTTCACGACTTTCTCTTCGAGACGTATGTTCGCCTCGAAATGGTTCATCTGGGAACTTAGATTATTTACAAGCTCTTGCGCGGTTACTTTAGGAAATCCAGCGACATCATAAATATATTTCTCAGGGTATAACGCTGCGAGTTGGCCGCCGAGTTGGGGCATGCTCTCGATTAACGTTACGGACATCTGGCGCATGCCGCCGTAAAAAGCCGCGAACATGCCTGCAGGACCGCCGCCGATAATCGCTACGTCTACGGCGGATTCAATGCTCTGGGTCAAGTCAAGGACACCTCCGTCAATTGCCTGGAAACAGGCTGCTGTATCTAATTTACAATTATAAGCTTGCGACTGAGACATGAAAAGGATTTTGTAGGGTAGCACAAATTTATTCGTGAAAATGAACCTTGAAAATTGTTGAAAAAGCCGATATGATACGCATGTATAGTTCCGGCGACGCAAATTAACGGCGGACATTGTGTAATTTTTCACAAATAAACACATCATAGGATTGGATGGGATTACCACATGAGCAGCATTCCGAAAATTGTTATCCTTGGCGCGGGATACGGCGGCGTTCTGACGTCTCTTCGGCTGCAAAAGGAATTGAACTATAATGAAGCGGATGTAACGTTGGTCAACAAGCATGACTACCACTACATCACGACTCACCTGCACATGCCCGCAGCAGGTACCGATCACCCGGAGAACGCACGCGTTAACATCTCCAAGCTGATCGACGAATTCAAAATCGACTTCGTTAAATCGACCGTCGTGCAAATTCGCCCGCAAGACCGCAAAGTCATCCTCGAAGACGGCACACTGTCTTACGACTACCTGATCGTCGGCCTCGGCGGAGAGTCCGAGACGTTCGGCATCCCTGGACTCGCCGAGCATGCGATGAGCATTCGTTCCATTAACTCCGTTCGCCTAATCCGCGAGCATATCGAATATCAATTCGCGCGCTTCAAGCGCGAGCCGCACCGTACGGACTACTTGACGTTCGTAGTCGGCGGCGCCGGCTTCACGGGCATCGAGTTCATCGGCGAGTTGGCCGACCGTATTCCGGAACTGTGCAAGCAATTCGACGTTGATCCGCAGCTCGTTAAGATCATCAACATCGAAGCGGCTCCGACCGCGTTGCCGGGCTTCGATCCGGAACTGGTCGAATACGCGATGAACGTGCTTCAGAAGAAAGGCGTTACGTTCCGCATCGGCACGGCGATCAAAGAGTGCAGCCCGGACGGCGTTATCGTCGGCGAAGGCGAAGAGATCAAATCGCAGACGGTTATCTGGACCGGCGGCGTACGCGGCAACCGCTTGATCGAAGAAGCCGGTTTCGAGACGATGAGAGGTCGCGTGAAAGTAGACGAGTTCCTTCGCGCTCCTGGTCACGATAACATCTTCATCCTCGGCGACAACTCCTTGTTGTTCAACGAACAAGGCCGTCCATATCCGCCGACCGCGCAAATGGCCATGCAACAAGGCGTTAACTGCGCGCACAACCTGGTTGCTTCGATCCGTAACCAGCCGCTTAAGAAGTTCGCGTTCTCGAACAAAGGTACGGTTGCGTCGCTTGGTAAAGGCGAAGCGATCGGGATCGCGTTCGGTCGTAAATACAAAGGTCGCGTAGCCGCATGGTTGAAGAAGGCTATCGACATCCGTTACCTGTTCATCATCGGCGGTATTCCGCTAGTGCTGCGCAAAGGTAAATTCCTGTAATGAGACATTGCAGCGTGCAAGTGCGGGGCCTGTTAACGCGTGGCGAACTGGACCGTTACAACGCGCTGATGGAGGTAGGCTCCTATCTGGAGTCGCAATCCCGTTATGATCTCGTGTCGACCGTACAAGCCGAGGTTGACCTGCTCATTCAGCCCGCCATCGAGCGACTGAAGGAGAAAGGCCGCGAGCGCGACCGGAAGACGCAGGAATACTTGGAAGAGAAGCGCCGCGCGGAATGGGAAGCCCAGATGCGCGCGCTTAGCGAAGCAGACGAAGATTAAATCGGCTAAGCCGGCAACAAGTCCATTGGACTGGTTGCCGGCTTTTTTGCGTACATTCGCTACCTTACGTTTGGGTAACACCCTATATAGTTTGGCACACTATAAATAATTGTAACGATATACTACAGCGAGTTGCTTGCTTAAGGGGTGTCGGAATTGGGCGAACGAATCGAGAAAGATTCGCTCGGCAGCTTGAGCGTGCCGAAGGAAGCGTACTACGGGATTCAGACGATGCGGGCGGTCGATAATTTTCCGATTACCGGCGTACCCGTTCACGCGTCGCTGATAGGAGCTTTAGCTCATGTAAAGCTGGCTGCGGCGAGGACGAACGCGGAGCTGAAGCGACTGCCGAACAACATTGCCGACGCGATTGCCAAAGCTGCGACCGAGGTAACCAGCGGGCAATGGGCGGATCAATTTATCGTGGATTCGATCCAAGGCGGGGCGGGCACGTCGATCAACATGAACATGAACGAGGTGCTGGCCAATCGGGCGCTCGAGATATTGGGTTACGCCAAAGGCGATTATTTTCACTGCAGCCCGAATAACCACGTGAACATGTCGCAGTCGACGAACGACGCCATTCCTACGGCGCTGCGGATCGCGGCTTACCGTTCTTCCAATAAGCTGCTTGCTACGCTTCGCCAGACACAGCAATCGTTCATCCGCAAAGCAACCGAGTTCGACGACGTGCTCAAAATGGGACGGACGCACTTGCAGGACGCCGTGCCGATTCGGATGGGGCAAGAATTCGGCGCGTACGGCCGCGTGCTGGAGCGGGATATCGGTCGGATCGAACGGGCGATGGAGGGGTTGCTCGCCGTGAATATGGGGGCGACGGCGGTAGGTACGGGGCTTAATGCGACGCCGGACTATATCCGTCTAGTCGTCGCCAAACTTTCGGAAGATTTGCACCTTCCTATCCGCACGGCGGACGATCTCGTGGACGCTACGCAAAATACGGACGCGTATACGGAGCTATCCGCCGCGCTTAAAGTGCTCGCGGTCAACTTGTCTAAAATATGCAACGACATCCGAATGATGGCATCCGGACCGCGCGTCGGGCTAAGCGAGCTTGTTTTGCCGCCGAGGCAGCCGGGTTCTTCCATCATGCCGGGGAAAGTGAACCCGGTCATGGCCGAAGTCGTGAATCAGGTCGCTTTCCAAGTGATGGGCAACGACCACACGATCTGTCTCGCTTGCGAGGCCGGACAATTCGAGCTGAATGTCATGGGGCCGGTCATCGCTTTCAATCTGTTGCAATCGCTAGATATACTCGCGCATGCGCTCGATGTATTAGATCGCTTCGCGTTGCAAGGCATGACGGCGAACAGGGAGCGTTGCCAGGAGTACGTCGAAAATAGCTTCGGAATCGTGACGGCGCTCAATCCGCATCTCGGATACGACGTTGCCGCGCAGCTCGTGAAGGAAGCGCTGGCGACGGGGGCGTCGGTAAAGGCGCTTATCCTGGAAAAGGGACTGCTCACCGCCGAGGAAATGGACGAAATCCTCGATCCCGTCCAGATGACGACTCCCGGCATCGCGGGAGAGCATCTGCTTAAAGATCAAGGTTAACCATAACGACGATAAAAAAGACCGGGGAGGCGATCCCCGGTCCGTGCCCTGCGGCGTGATTACTTTAGTAACTTGGTAAGCGCATCGCCCGTCAGCAGGTTGCCGACATAGAAAGCGCCGAACTCGCCGAAGCGGGCGCTGACTTCGTCAAAGCGCATTTCGTAGACGAGCTTCTTGAATTGAAGCGCATCGTCCGCGAACAGCGTAACGCCCCATTCCCAGTCGTCGAAACCGACGGAGCCGGAAATGACTTGCTTGACTTTGCCCGCGTAACCGCGACCGATCATGCCGTGGCTGCGCATCATCGTTTTGCGGTCTTCCATCGAAAGCATGTACCAGTTGTCTTGAAGCTCGCGCTTCTTGTTCATCGGGTAGAAGCAAATATGATTGCTCTTAGGCAAAATCGGCTTCAGCCTCGCAACGATTTCCGGCACTTGCATCGGATCGACGCCCGGCGCGGCCATGTAGTTGCTCAGTTCCACTACGCTTACGTACGAATAAGCTTTTTTCATGAACCGTCCGATCGCGGAACGGTTGAACGCGTTCTCGATATCGTTAAGCTCCTGCAGCGTCTCCCGCAGGTGCATGAAGATCAGATCGGCTTTCTGTCCGACGACCGTGTATAGCGCCAGGCTGCCTTCCTTGCGATCCTCGACCGCTTGCCAGTCGGCTACGAGCCCAAGCAGGTCGTTCAGCGCGGCATCCTTCTCCGCGGCGCTTGCCGCGTTCCAAGCTTCCCAATCTATGCTGCGCAAATCGTGCAGCGCGTACCAACCTTCTAAGGTTTGAGCGGCTTCGCTCATACGTCATCTCTCCTTGTCCAACTTGCTGTTCCCATTGTAGCGTAATTGAAGAGGGGGGAGCAACGTTGACGCGCGGGAAATCGATCTTGTACACTGTAAGTGTAACTTACAACGGTTTGGCACTGCATAATTTGGAGGGACGCATAATGCTTGGGGGAATCATGTTCGCGATCGTCGGATCGCTACTCTGCCTAGTGCTGTTTTTCGGCATCGGCTTCATATTGAACATGTTGATCAAGACGACGTGGCTGCCGCTGTGGCTGTTCTTGATCATCGTCGTGCCTATCGGGATCTATTCGTTGTGGCAGCCCGATCTCACCGTATCGGAGAACGTGCGGTCGATGCTAGTATCGGATATTATTCTCGTCGTTGCGGGCGCGTTCGGCGCTTACATAAGTGGATGGGCGATTCGCGCATTAAGACGCGGCGGCTACAAAATGTTCTAACCTGCGGCCCCGATGCTGCGAAGGGGGCTATTAGTAGATGTTCAAGCGGTCGGAAATGATCAGAATGGCGAAATACGCGCTCGTAGGCATTATGAATACGGGCGTGGACTTCGTCGTTTTTTGCGTTTTGGTGTACGCGGCGGGTTTCGGTTCCGCTTGGGCGCAAACGGTGTCCTACGGCGTCGCGATCGGGAACAGCTATCTATTAAATCGCAGATGGACGTTCCAAGTGAACAAAAAGCGTCAGGCCGGCGACATCGTTCGCTTCGTTGCCGTGAACTTGCTATCCTTCGCGGCCTCGACCGCGACGTTGCTTGCCTTGGAGAACATGGGAATGACGGCCGCGGCGGCCAAAGCGTGTTCCGTCGTCGTATCGTTGATCGTGAACTATTTGGGCTACAAACTTTGGGTGTTCCGCATAGAGCCCGAAAGCGGTCAATCAAGTTCATAATAGAGATCGGTTTCCTTGAATCCATGCGCAAAGAGCCTAGATTGGCTCTATTTTTCTATCTATGGCCGATAGCCGAGTGTGCTACAATAGAGAAATCATTCTCTAGCGAAAAGGTTGTCGATTCCGCGATGCGCGTATCGAATCTTATGGAATTTACCGAGAATCACCGTTATTACGCGAATCGGGATTTCGCGCTTAGCGCTCTCGACCGCAAGGTTCTGTTCTCTCTCTATCAGCCGATGGTTGGCGCCATGTCGATGGGCCTCTATCAATTGTTATATCATCAGATCGCGGACGACCAGACCGGATATACGCCGATCGCATCGCAACGCGGACTGTTTCTAGGACTCGGCGTCGAGCCCGGCGCAACCGGACGCAAAAACGTGATCGAGGCGGCTTCGAAGCTCGAAGCGGTCGGTCTGATGCAAGTTTTCCGTCATCATAATCCGTTAACCGAGGAAACCTTATACGAATACGCGTTAATCCGACCGCTTCAGCCGGCGGAGTTTTTCTCCAATTTGCATTTGACGTTGCTGTTGCGGGACAAGCTAGGCAAGCCAGGGTTGCTTGAACTGCGGGAACAATTCGTTCCTGTGCCTCCGCAGGAGCTCACGCGTTTCATGAACCGCGAGGAAGCGACGGTTCCGTTCTACGAGCTGTTCCAGATCGGAGCGGGATCCGTCGATCCGGAGCTCGAATCCGGTTGGACGGAGAGCGCGTCCGCCGCCGAGCGGGCGCCTTCGTTCCGCGGACAAGAGAAAATCCGCCATAGCGACATGATGATGCGATTCCCGAAAGGCTCGGCGAACCGCGTTCACGTGGAGCGGTTGAACCGATCGCCGGAGCTGCTCGAGCAACTCAACTATCTCGCGTACAAGTACGATCTTGAAGTGCCGGAAATTTGCCGTCTGCTCGACGAAGATGGGACTTTCCACGCGGACGGGACGCTTGTCTGGGACGAGCTGCAAAACCGCGCCAATCTGATGTACCGTCAGAGCCGCAAGCGGGACGAAGAGCGAGAGCGCTTTTTGTCGCGCGGCGAAGGCCGGACGACCGAAGAAGCATCGATCGCCGCGGCCGCGACTTCTACGATTCAATTGGACGTGCCGGAGCGGTTTTTGGCCGAGGTTACGCCAAGCCAGTACAACGAGATGCTACGCAGAGAGCCGTACACGCGCATGCTGGAGCGGTATTTTCCGGGCGCGGTTCCGGATGCCTTCATCCGTATGTTCGAGAAGATCGATATGAACTACAAGCTGCCCGAGCCGGTCATCAACGTGCTCATCCATTACGTGCTCGGAATGAGCAGCAATCAACGCCTTACGAAATCGTTCATCGATTCGATCGCCTCCAATATGCTCGCCAAGGGCATCGATACGCTCGACAAAGCAGTCATGTACGTAAGGGAGCAGGAGAAGCTGAACGCGGCGCTTGAGCGTAAACGCAACGGAGATGCGCCGTCCGCGCGCGGAAGCGGCGGAGGAACCCGGCAAGGACGCGGCGCGGCGAGCCGCAAGCCGTCGATGCCGGTCGTCAAGGACGAAGGACCAGTGCGGGAAGTGTCGCCGGAAGAGCGGGAGAAGATGCGCGAGCTCGCCCGCAGAATGAAGGAAGAACGCTAAAGGGAACAGGGGGACGGGAAGATGGAATCTTTGGGAGAAGCGCTTCGCCGATTGCCACAGTTCGGAGGAGCGGAGCGTTCCGATCAGTTGGCCGAGCAAGTATTGAACGACCCGCTCGTGCTGAAGCTTCGTTCCCGTTATCCCGACGTGGACGATAAGACGTTGCGACTTAATATGAACCGGCTCTATCAGATGTCGGTCGAAGTCCGCAATTGCAAGCAATGCCCGGGGTTGGCGAAATGTCCGAACGATATGCAAGGTCATTACACAGGCATTACGTGCTCGCCGCTGAACGGACGTTGGCAAGTGGTAGACGAGAAAATTGCTTGCTCCAAATGGACGGTAAACGAGCAACAACAGCAAATTCGCAAGCGGATTACGAATTTCTTCGTAGACGAAACCATTCTCGGAGCGGAATACGACCCGTCGGAAATGCTCGATCTCGATCCGAGCCGGGAGCCGGCCGTCATGGATCTGCTCGGTTACATCGAGAAGACGCGAAGCGAAGGACTGCAGAAGAAAGGCTTGTATTTGCAGGGGGACTTCGGCACGGGAAAAACGTATTTGGCGGGGTTCATGCTTCAGAAGCTGGCGAAGGAAGGCTTCTCCGGCGTAATCGTCTATATGCCGGATTTCGTGGAAGACGTCAAGGCGCTCATGCTGGAGCCGCAGCAGATGAAAGAGACGATCACGCTGATGAAAGAAGCGGATTTGCTCGTCTTCGACGATATCGGGGCGGAAAACTTAAGCCCTTGGGTGCGCGACCACGTATTGGGCGCCATTCTTAACCATCGCATGAACCGCAAACCGACGTTCTATACGTCGAACCACGATCTGGAGGCGCTGGAGAAGCACTTCAGCTTCACGCACAAGGAAGGCGAAGAGATGCATAAGGGACAGCGTCTCATGGATCGCGTCCGTCCGTTCGTCGAAGTCGTGCACGTGCGAGGCCGAAATCATCGGGGATAGCGCCATCAGGAGCATTACACTAAACCGGCCGATTCTTTATGGAACCCATAAAGAATTTTGCCGGTTTTTAATTTTTCATTAAGAGCGGGAGGCCATATGAATCTATTAACGACGATGCTTCTGTTCTTGTCCGGTCTCCTTATCGGCAGCTTTCTGAACGTGGTCGCTATTCGCGTGCTTGCGGGGCAATCGATAGCCTATCCTCCTTCGCGCTGCGCAAAATGCGAGCATACGCTAGGCTCGCTCGATCTTGTGCCGGTATTCAGCTATTTGTTCCTGCGCGGGCTTTGTCGCTACTGCAAAGATCCGATCTCCGCGCGTTATCCGATAGGCGAGCTCGCCACGGGAATATTGTTCGCGATTACATACCTCATTCTCGGGCTTCAACGGGAATTGGCCGTCGCTTTATTCGTTACCTGCATTCTTATCGTCATTACGCAGACCGACTTGCAAAGCTTGCGCATTCCGAACGCCGTCGTCGCGGTCGGCATCGCGGGCGCCGCCTTGCTCAGGCTTTGGAGCCATCCGCTGCCGCTGTGGAATTACTTCGCCGCCATGTTCGTCGGCAGCGGGATTCTGTTCCTAATCGGCGTAATTACGGGGCATCTGTTGAAGAAAGAGACGATGGGTGGGGGCGACGTCAAGCTCTATGCGTTCATTGGCATTGCGCTAGGCATTAAGCTTACGCTGCTAAGCTTGTTCGCGGCCAGCGTATGCGGGCTCGTATTCAGCTGGGCTCGCACGCTCGCGGGACAACGGGAGAGAGACGCGGTTATTCCGTTCGGTCCGTTCATCGCGCTCGGAGCGCTGATCGTCTATTATTACGGCGATCAGGTTATCGCGTGGTACGTCGATCGATTTCTTTACGCGTAACTAGTCGCCCAGAAATTATCAATTATTTTTATAGCACTTATTGACAGGGGGCTAGGCGCCCTGTTATTATTTCCCCAATACCTAGTAAACGGGTAGGAATTATAAACCTTGTAGGAATTATCGGGAATCATGTCCTAAAGCGACCGGTCAGGCCAACCGGAGTGAAGAGGCAACATTACAACACATTGGGGTGTATGAAAATGACAACATTTAAAAAATTCCAATCGGTCCTTATCGCGATACTGATTGTAACGGCATTGTCGGCTTGCGGTTCAAATAACGATAACAACAACGGTTCCTCGGCTACTCCGTCGAACGCAGCATCGCCAAGCGGATCGGCTGCCGAACCGAGCAAGATTCCGGATCCGATCGAACTGCTCAACGTTTCTTATGACCCGACTCGCGAACTTTACGAGGCGTTCAACAAAAGCTTCGCCGAATATTGGAAGCAGACGACGGGCGGAGAAATCACGATCAAGCAATCCCACGGCGGTTCCGGCGCGCAAGCCCGCTCGGTCATCGACGGTCTGGAAGCGGACGTCGTGACGCTCGCCCTCGGTTACGATATCGACGCGGTCGCGGACAAAGGCTTGCTGAAGCCCGACTGGCAAAAGTCTTACGAGAATAACAGCACGCCGTACACGTCGACGATCGTCTTCCTCGTACGCAAAGGAAATCCGAAAGGAATTAAAGACTGGAACGATCTGATCAAGGACGGAGTCGGAGTCATTACACCGAATCCGAAGACGTCGGGCGGCGCACGCTGGAACTACTTGGCCGCTTGGGGCTATGCGCAGAAGACGCTAGGTTACGACGAGACGCAGACGCTCAATTTCCTCCACAAGCTGTACAAAAACGTACCGGTTCTGGATACGGGGGCACGCGGTTCGACGACGACTTTCGTAGAGAAGGGCATCGGCGACGTACTGCTCGCATGGGAGAACGAAGCGTATCTGGCATTGAAAGAGTACGGCGACAAGTTCGAAATCGTAACGCCTTCGCTCAGCATTTTGGCGGAGCCGCCGGTAGCGATTGTCGATAAGAACGTGGATAAGAAAGGCACCCGCGAAGCGGCGGACGCTTATCTGAAATACTTGTACTCCGAGCAAGGCCAAGAAATCGCGGCGCAAAACTTCTACCGTCCGCGCCTGCAATCGGTAGCAGACAAATACAAGGATCAATTCCCGGCATTGAACCTGCTGCAAATCGACCAGGATTTCGGCGGCTGGAAAGAAGCGCAAGCTAAGCATTTCGCCGATGGCGGCACGTTCGACAAAATTTATACGCCGGGATCCTAAGAGAGGGCCGGCCAGAGGGGTTAAGGCAGGACAATGATGCGACAACGCAAAGCGGACCGGGTGCTCCCGGGATTTAATCTCTCGCTCGGATTCACGGTGCTCTACCTAAGCTTGATTGTGCTGATCCCGCTCGCGGCCTTGGTCATCAAATCGCTCGATCTCTCCCCTTCGGAGTGGTGGGATACGGTTACGAACCCGCGGGTAGTCGCCTCCTATAAGCTGAGTTTGCTGACTTCCTTCTACGCGGCGCTGGCGAATCTCGTATTCGGGTTGCTGCTTGCCTGGGTGCTCGTGCGGTATCGTTTTCCGGGCAAAAGAATTATCGACGGACTTATCGATCTCCCCTTCGCGTTGCCGACGGCGGTGGCGGGTATCGCCCTTACGACGATCTACGCGCCGAAGGGGTGGATCGGGTCACTCCTGGAACCGCTCGGCATTAAGGTCGCTTACACGCCGCTTGGCATTACGCTGGCGCTTATCTTCATCGGACTTCCGTTCGTCGTAAGAACGGTGCAACCGGTACTTCAGGATATGGAGTCCGATATGGAGGAGGCGGCCGTATTGCTCGGTGCTTACCGGCTGCGCACGTTCCGCAAAGTGATTTTGCCGGAGCTGCTGCCGCCGCTGCTGACTGGCTTCGCGCTCGCCTTCGCCCGCGGCATCGGCGAATACGGCTCGGTCGTCTTCATCTCCGGCAACATGCCGATGAAAACCGAGATCGCGCCGCTCCTGATCATCACGAAGCTTGAGCAGTACCAGTACAGCCAAGCGGCCGCCGTCGCGGTCGGCTTGCTCCTCATCTCCTTCGTGCTCTTGCTAGGCATCAACTTGCTGCAACGATGGTCTAACCGCCGTCTGCGCGTCGTTTCGAAGGAGGCGTAAGACTATGGCTGGAATCGTTACGAACCCGCGCTCCGGTAAAAGCACGAAAACTCGCCCTCATATGACGGAGTCGCCGATTGTACGTTGGGTGCTCATCTCGATCGCTTTGCTTTTCGTAGCTCTAATCGTCGTGCTACCGATGATCACGGTCATTACCGAGTCTTTGCGTAAAGGCTGGGAATCGTACGTAAGCGCGCTGAAGGATCCGGATGCGATGTCGGCGCTGAAGCTAACGCTCGTTACGGCGGCGATTGCCGTTCCGCTTAATGCGATATTCGGCGTAGCGGCGGCATGGGCGATCACGAAGTTCAAGTTTCGCAGCAAAAACCTGCTCGTCACGCTGATCGATCTGCCTTTCGCGGTATCGCCGGTCGTCAGCGGTCTCATCTTCGTTCTATTGTTCGGAGCGCAGGGGTTCATGGGCCCATGGTTACAAGCACACGACATTCACATTATTTTCGCTACGCCGGGCATTGTTCTTGCGACGATGTTCGTAACCTTCCCGTTCGTGGCTAGGGAGCTCATTCCGATCATGGAAGCGCAGGGCACGCAGGACGAAGAGGCTGCGGTTACGCTTGGCGCCCGAGGCTGGCGAGTGTTCTTCAAGGTAACGCTGCCGAATATCAAGTGGGGGTTGTTGTACGGCTTGATTCTGTGCAACGCCAGGGCGATGGGAGAATTCGGCGCCGTGTCCGTCGTATCGGGACATATCCGCGGAGAGACGAACACGCTGCCGTTGCACATCGAAATTTTATACAACGAGTATCAATTCAGCGCCTCATTCGCCGTCGCGTCGCTGTTAATGATCCTAGCGATCATCACGCTAGTCATTAAGTCGATCGTGGAAAGCCGCATGAGCCGCGAGCATGAAAGATAAACAAGAGGAATGTGGAGGGGATTCGGATGGCGAAACCGGTAGAAGTAGACGATCGTTGGCTCTCGCGCATCGCTGAGCAAGTGAACGGGTTGGAATACGGCGAGGTGAACATCGTCGTACACGACGGCAGAATCGTGCAGATCGAACGCAAGGAGCGTCGCCGCTACGACGACGGTACGTCGTCCGTGCAACGCACCCTGCACACGGAAGAGAAAAAACCGCGCAAGCAAGGTTAATTATCGCGATTAAACAGGGCAGTCCGGGCAACCGGGCTGTTTTTTTGCGCTTTGCGCGCGGACGAATTAACTTGGATGACTACAGAAATGCGTTTTAGTAACCTCGGTTCCCGAGAAGAAAGTCGTAAAACGCCGAGGGCGCCCGCTGTAACCTCGCTAAACGAGGCTACAGCGACGAAACTCCGAGCGCACCCACTGCAACCTTGCCAAACGAGGCTACAGCGACGAAACTCCGAGCGCACCCACTGCAACCTCGCCAAACGAGGCTACAGCGACGAAACTCCGAGCGCACCCGCTGTAACCTCGCCAAACGAGGCTACAGCGACGAAACTCCGAGCGCACCCGCTGTAACCTCGCTAAACGAGGCTACAGCGACGAAACTCCGAGCGTATCCACTGCAACCTCGCCAAACGAGGCTACAGCGACGAAACTTCGAGCGCGTCCACTGCAACCTTGCCAAACGAGGCTACAGCGACGAAACTCCGAGCGCGTCCACTGCAACCTCGCTAAACGAGGCTACAGCGACGAAACTCCGAGTCCACCCGGCTTCACGCCCTCCCGGCAGGATCATAGCCTCCATCGAATACGGATGATCTTCCTGCTGTGGAATCTTCTTCGTGATCAGCTTCTTGATGGGTCGCGCAGCTCTTGAAAGTTGTTCAGCGCCGCCCCGGAGTCCGGACTTTTGCGTCTATATAATAGGTTAACGATAATGTAAGATAAGGATATTGAAATTATGGCTACTAGAGGGATCTATTAGATTATGGCGACGATAGCGGGATTTCGGATTTTCAGCGGGCTAACGAATATCGAGTTGGCGAAAATATTAGGCAAATTGGACAAGCGCGAGCTGCAGGCGGGGAAGCTGTTGTTCGAGCAGGGCGATGCCGGGGACAGCATGTTCCTGATCGAGAGGGGCAAAGTGCAGCTTTCGTCGGCGTTGCCGGACGGCGGCAGCAGGCCGTTAGCGGAGCTGAGCGAAGGGGATACGTTCGGCGAAATGGCGCTCTTGACGGGGGAAGCGAGGTCGGCTACCGCGAGGACCGCGACCGATTCGGTGCTTTTCGTGATGGATAAGGAGATGTTCGAGAAGCTGATCGACGAGCATCCGGTCGTCTCTAAATATTTCATCGGGTTGCTTTCCTCTCGGCTCGTGCAGACGAACGATAGATTGCAGCAATCGAATGAAGAGAAGGCAAGGTGGATTTCGCAGGCGCTGGAGGCATTGCCTACCGCGTGGTGCGAGTTCGTGGAGGCATGCTCGTTATTCCCGAGGGTGAACCGGAAGCTTGCGCGCGAGCAGTTCGGCATCGAAGCGGTGGAACGGATCGCGGAATGGATGCCTCGGTGGGAGGAGTTCATCCGGTTCGAGGAAGCCGAAGGAGATGTTGAAGGCGAGCGCTCTGAAGAACAAGCATCGCAATGGTTCGCGGTAACGGCGGCCGTACGCGGGATGCTGCGTGCGCGGCTGGCAGATCGGTACGCTACGGAGCAGTTGAGCGAGCTTCGTGAAATAGCAGAGCGGGTGTGGTGCGCGGACGGAAACTGGGACGCGGCGATCCGAATGTACGCGGAGGCGGAGCAGTGGGCGGACGCGATACGGATCTTCGCGGTCGCTCCCGACGATGCGGAGGGCTGGGACGCGCTGGATAGGTGCCCGATCGAAGCGCTCGGGAGCGCGGAGTTCGGCGTGCTCGATCGTTATTTGCGCAATTGCGCGATGAATGCGCGGGAGGCCGGTTTCGTTAAAGTCGAGGCGACGCTAGAGGCGTCAGGGCATGGGTTTAGCACGGGCCAGCTCGTGCTGCTGCATGAGCGGGCAGCCGAGATTAGCCGCGCGATCGGGATGAAAGCGAAGGCGCTCGAGCATTTGGCGATGGCGGAGGCGTTAGCGACGACGGCCGGAAGTGGGGCGGCGGGACTTGCCGCGGATGTCGACGCCGACGAGCGGGCTTACCGGCTGGCGAAGCAGAAGCTGGATCGCCAGATTACGAATGATTTGGCTTCCAAAGCCGGCAATCTGCTCAGTGGAAGCCGGTGGAGCGGCGTCATCGCGCTAGCGATCGCCGCAGGCTGCCTCGGGTATTTTCACTTCGCGGATCCGGTGGCGGGGCTGTCGCGTCACGGCATGGATTTCATAGGAATAGGCTTGGCCGCCGTGGCGCTCTGGATCGTTAACGTGATCCCGGACTATGTCGTAGCGCTGCTCATGGCGATGTTCTGGGTGCTAGGAGGCTTAGTAACGCCGGAGGTGGCGTTGTCGGGCTTCTCGTCCACGACGTGGTTATACATGCTGTTCATTCTCGCCCTAGGCGCGGTTATCACGAAGTCGGGTATTCTATTCCGATTATCGCTGCACGCGCTTAAGCGATTTCCCGCCAATTACCGCGGACAGCTATGGGGAATCGTGGCAGGGGGCACGCTGCTCAATCCGCTTATCCCGTCTTCCTCCGCGAAGGTTACGCTCGGCGTGCCGATCGCGCGTACGCTGTCGGAATCGATGGGCTTCAAGGACCGAAGCGACGGGGCCGCTGGATTGGGGCTTGCCGCGATGGTATTCTACGGCTTCGCGGCACCGTTCATGCTGACGGGCTCGTACAGCAACGTAATGGCGTTCGGTCTCGTGCACGGCGCGAAGCAGCCGAACTGGTTCGAATGGTTCCTGTACGCTTTGCCGGCGTTTCTAATCTTCGCCGCTATCATCCTCGGCTTCTTGTTCATGAAGTTCCGTAACGTGGCGCCCGCTAGACCGGTTTCCCGCGAAGTGATCGACGACCAGCTGAAGCTGATCGGCAAGCTGTCCAGAGAAGAGCGCGTGACGGTATGGACCGTCGTCGGGTGCATAGCGATGCTCATCCTTCAACCGCTTCACGGCATCGACAACGCCTGGGTGCTGCTCATCGGGTTTTCCGTATTGGTCATTACGAAAACATTGGATACGCAGACGCTCAAGACGGGTGTGGATTGGACGTTCCTGCTCTTCATCGGCATCGCGTTCAGCTTCGCCGAAGCGGCGAAGCAGCTCGGCATCGTAGAAGCGATGTCGTCTTTCCTTGGGGATCGAATGTCTGCGTTCATCGATCAGCCGATGTTGTTCCTCGCCGCGGTCATGCTGCTGTCGTTCATCGTCACGTTCATCGTTAGGGACGACCCGGCGCTTATTTTGCTGGTCGTGGCGCTGCTGCCTCTCGCCGAGCAAGCCGGCATCCACCCTTGGGTGCTCGTGTTCGTCATCTTGCTGTCGACGGATCCGTTCTTCTTCGCTTATCAATCTCCGACATATTTGACCGCCTACTATAGCGCGGAAGGCAAGTCGTTCAGCCATCGGCAAGGCCAATGGATGGCGCTCGGGTATGCCGTCGCGGCAATGGCGGCGGTCATGGCGAGCGTGCCTTACTGGAAGTGGATCGGATTGATCGGCTGAGAAACGTTTAGAGATAACGAAAAAACGCATTCCGGATTCCCGAGAAGGGTTCGGAATGCGTTTTTTACTGTTCGTCGGAAGCTTAGTCGATAATAAATTTAATAACAACCGCTACGGTGAACACCACGAACATGAAGCCGAACATTGCGAAAAAGCCCATTGCCGTATCGTTCAAGTCGTCGCGCGGTTCTTCGTTAATATGTTGACGCGGATCTCTTACGTTTTCCATGGTAAGCCTCCTGAGACGTTCGATACTGATAGTATACCCAACTTCGCTTTTTGTTGTAAAGACATGCAAAGCGCCAGTCGGTGACAAGTTTGCGACATCGGCGACGGCGGCGAATCCGAAAAGCCCGCGGCTATGGTACAATGGAGGAACGGGTGTTCTGCCTGGCGATCGAATCGCCGAACCCGAATGCCGATAAAGACGAGGTGCCCTGCATGGATAACTTGACTCCTCCTGCGGCCAGCCGCGAGGAAGCGATGGCGAATATTCGCCATAAGCTTGCGCTGCTTCCGGATCAGCCGGGTTGCTACCTGATGAAGAACGGCGAAGGCCGCATCATATACGTAGGCAAAGCGAAAGTACTGAAAAACCGCGTCCGCTCTTATTTTATCGGAAGCCATGACGGCAAGACGCAAAAATTAGTGTCCGAAATCCGGGACTTCGAATATATCGTCACGGCGAGCAACACGGAATCGCTCATCCTCGAGTGTAATTTGATCAAGGAGCATATGCCGAGATATAACGTGCTGCTCAAGGACGACAAATCGTTCCCCTATTTAAAAATAACGCACGAAGCGCATCCGAAGCTCGAAGTGACGCGGCGGGTCGTGAAAGACAAGGCGAAGTATTTCGGCCCGTACCCGAACGCGTTCGCGGCCCAACAGACGAAGAAGCTGCTCGATCGGCTGTATCCGCTTCGCAAGTGCAACGTGCTGCCGGACAAAGTGTGCTTATATTATCACCTTGGCCAATGCGTCGCGCCATGCGAATATCCGGTCGATCAGAAAGTTTACGACGAGATGATCGGCGAAATTTCGCGGTTTCTGAACGGGGGGCATGCCGACATCCGTCGCGAGCTGAAGCGCAAGATGGAGGAAGCGGCCGAAGAGCTGGCTTTCGAGCGCGCTCGCGAATACCGCGACCAGATAACGGCGATCGATGCGCTGATGGAGAAGCAGACGATCAATATGACCGACGCGATGGATCGCGACGTGTTCGGCTTTGCGGTCGACAAAGGCTGGATGTGCGTGCAAATTCTCTATATGCGCCAAGGCAAAATGAATCAGCGCCACATGTCCGTCTTTCCGTATTACGGCGAGCCGTACGATGATTTTCTCAGTTATGTTACCCAGTATTACAGCGATAATCCCGCGCTTCCTCGCGAAATGCTACTGCCGTTGCCGCCGGAAGAGGAAGCGGGCGAACGCGAGACGCCGGCTGCGGGAACGGACAGCGAGGCGGCTTTGACGAGAAAACTTGCCGAGGAAGAAGATACGGCGGATTCGCCGTCCGAAGAAGGCGGCGAAGTCGGAGACTCGCTGCGCCGCTGGTTGAAGATCAAGGTGGCGTTGCCTCGCCGCGGCACGAAGAAGCAACTCGTCGCGATGGCGTGCGACAACTCGCGGGTAGCGCTGGAGGAGAAGTTCAAGCTGCTAGAGCGGGACGAGACGCGAACCGTGAAAGCGGCGGACGGCTTGGCCGAGCTACTCGGCATTCCGAGCGCGCACCGGATCGAGGCATTCGATAACTCGAACATTCAAGGTGCTTCGCCGGTTTCCGCGATGGTCGTGTTCACGGACGGCAAGCCGGATAAGAAGGAATATCGCAAGTATAACGTCAGGTCCGTCGAGGGGCCAGATGATTACGAGACGATGCGTGAAGTCGTGCGCAGACGGTATGAACGGGTGCTTAAAGAAGGGCTGCCGATGCCGGATTTGATCGTCATCGACGGCGGCAAAGGGCATATCGCGTCCGTCATGGACGTGCTAGCCAACGAGCTCGGGCTCGACGTGCCGGTATGCGGCTTGGCGAAAGACGCCAAGCACCGCACGGCGGAGCTGCTTGTAGGCGATCCACCCGAACCTGTCCCGCTAGCGCGGGACAGCCAGGAATTCTACTTGCTGACGCGCATTCAGGACGAGGTGCATCGTTTCGCGATTACGTTCCACCGCGAGAAGCGGGCGAAGGGGATGGTCGCTTCCAAGCTCGACGCGATTCCGGGCATCGGAGAGAAGAGACGCAAGCAGCTGCTCAAGCATTTCGGCTCGCTTAAGGCGATCAAGGAAGCTTCGGTGGAAGATTTCAAAGCGGTATCGATCGGCGAAGCGCTGGCGAGCCGTATTTTGGAGGCTTTGAACGCGGAGTAGAGGCTCGTCGGTGTGAAATAGCACGATAATATCGAGTTACGGAGCGGAAAAGGGCTCGACGGCTAACAATAACGCGATAATATCGAGTTACGAAGCGGAAAAGGGCTCGACGGCTAGCAATAGCGCGATAATATCGAGTTACGGAGCGGAAAAAGGTTCGTCGGCTAACAATAGCACGATAATATCGCGTTACAGAGCGGCAAAAGGCTCGACGGCAAACAATAGCACGATAATATCGAGTTACGGAGCTGAAAAAGGTTCGACGGCTAGCAATAGCGCGATAATATCGAGTTACGAAGCGGAAAAAGGCTCGACGGCTAGCAATAGCGCGATAATATCGCGTTACAGCGGCCGTCGAGCCTTTCGTGCGTTTCCTGAGCCTAGGGGATAACGATGAAAAGGGACTTTCCTTATACCATATGCCCCGGGCGAGCGGAGAGCCGCCGATGCAGCCACCAGATCGCGATGCCGGCAAGCCCCGGCATGAGGAGGCTGAACAGTCCGCTCCAATAATCTCCCGGCAAGCCGTCGGATAGCAGTTGAACGCCCATGAGGATAGCGTCGAGCGTCACGTGGGCGAAGATCACGGCCATAAGCCCGAAGCGAAGCATGAACCAACCGAACAGCAAGGACAGCAATACGAGCTCGATCGTACGCGTATAGATCGGGTAGACCGCGTAACCGACGTGCCCTAGCGCCCATAACAAGCCCGGCGGCAACATAGCGGCGAAAGTCAGCCAAGATACAGTTCGGGCCGAAGGCTCCCTGCCGAGCAGCTTGCGGACGCCTCCGACGAACCAACGACGGAATAGTCCGATGCCGAACAGCCGGCTTTGCAGCTCTTCGGAAATGCCCGCGCACCAAGCGAGAATCGGCAATAACCACGGATAAGTCATGTTATAGGTCGATTGCGACGGATCAGACGCAGCGAAAGAGCCGAGCAATTGCTGCAACACGATCAGTATAACGGATTGGGCGCCTAGCAGAATAAAGGCGAGGAAGTATCCCGTCTTCATGCTCTGGAGCACGGTTTCGCCATATCCGGCATCCTTCCAACGAGGCCATAAAGCAACGCCCATCGACTTCCACAAGCCATCGCCGCCAACCGCTGACAAATACGTGAGCAAGCCCATCGCACCGTAAATAATAAGGCTGACCGTAATTAGGCTCGGGTTAAGCGTATCGCTGACGCCGGTGGACGTCCCCATCACGCTAGCCCGCATTCCCGGGATCAGGTTGTAAGTAAAGGCGACGTAGAGGGCGAAGAACACGAGGGCCAAGAATATCCCCCGCCGATACGAGCTATGCGCGGCATAAGTACCCGCGGCAACGATGGCGCACACGAGCAATAGCATCTGAGGTACGATATAACCGAACTTCGATATTTGGGAAGCCAAATGCTCTTGCTTATCCATATAGCCTAGGAAGCTCGCCGGCAATTGCGTGCCATAAAGGACATATCCGCCATCCCACGGAGTCGCGGAAGATCCGGAAGTCTCGAACGAACGCGGCACGCGCACTTTCAGCCATTGCTGCGCCTCGCCTACGTCCGACTGCTTGGAGACGAATACGGAGCTTCCGTCCGCCTCGTGAATGCCGCTCCATTCCCAGCTTCCCGCGTCTATTCCCCAAGCGGAGGCGAATCGCAGCGCTCTTTCGGCTTCCGCTTGGCCATTCCCTGACTCCGAGGCGGTCTTGTTCTCGGCGCCGATACCGCCGCTAGCTTGATGCCGCCAGCCTACGAGGTTTCCGGATTTCAGATGAAGCAGCAGCTTAAGCGTTCCCGAGCTGCCGCCCAAATGAAGATCTACGCGGTAATAGTCGGTCGGTAACGTGGCGTCTAACCGTTTGTCGTATTCGGACATCAAGTTATTTTTGGCGTAATACCCGACCGCATCGCTATCCGACAGCTGGGTGACGGTTACCTTGCCGATCGTGCCGCGTTCGATCCCGAAGCGCTTTTCCGCAATGGATACGGCTTGATTTTCCGCTTGGGCGCGGGTTAATACCTTCTGATCATCCGACTGTAACTGCTGATAGGTCGTCGGCAATACTTGTATAAATAGAAAGAGTAATAAGCTGATCGCGGCGGTCCATACCCAGCGGCGCGACAGAGATGCTTGATTATGTTGGGGCATTGGCGGGTGCTTCCTCTCTTGGCATGACCTATTGGATCTCTGATTTTCCATTAAGTATCTCGCATTTTCGATGAAAATGAAAGAAAAGGGAGCGATAATCGTAGCGCGGCGGCATTAGCCGAAGATAGTATGCGTTTGCTGTGCTTAATATCGTCGAAACGCGGTAGTTTGCCCCCTTTTTGACGTTGTTCCCACTACCTAGAAAGCATATAATTCGATGGTACGTCACGTAATTCCATATTGAACCAGCCGGTTTGCCGAATGGAAAACGGGGCGCCGACCGATCGCCGGTACAAGTTATTGTATTCGGAGATCTACCCTCGCAGACTGTGCGGAACAGGACATGTATGTTAATCTCGAAGCAGTGGGCTCCATTGCTTCTTTTTTTATGGTCGGTCATTGCTTTCAGAGGAGAATATCGCTTGTACACAAAAATGGTTCGCTGGTTTAGCGCGTCTCCTCCGAGAACGCTGCTTCTAGGCTTCGTGTTCATCATCCTTCTAGGCGCGCAGCTGTTAAAGCTGCCGGTCTCCGTGACGGACGGAAAGCCGATGCCTTATATCGATGCTCTATTTACCGCGGCATCCGCGACGTGCGTAACCGGGCTCGTCGTTGAAGATACGGGCTCTTATTTTACGACTTTCGGTCATGCAGTTATCCTCTTGCTCGTCCAAGTCGGCGGAATCGGCTTTATGACGATGGCGACGCTGTTCGCCTTGATTCTCCGAAGACGGATCTCGCTCAAGGAAAGACTTATTCTGCAAGAATCGCTTAACCAGGGCAGCATTGAAGGGCTCGTACGTCTCGTGCGCAAAGTCATTACTTTCGCTCTTGCCATCGAAGCCATAGGAGCGGCCTTATACGCGATAAGGTTCGCGTTCGATATGAGCATCGGGCGCGCGATATACCACGGAGTGTTTCATTCGATATCGATCTTTAACAATGCGGGCTTCGACTTGTCGGGCGATTTCAGCAGCTTCTCCGCTTACTCGTCGGACCTCTATATGAACGTCGTCTCGATGCTGCTCATTATTTTAGGCGGCTTCGGCTTTATCGTCTTGTCCGACTTGTTCGACTTGCGGTTAGACTTAAAACGAAGATTGTCTTTGCATACCAAAGTCGTATTGATTGTCAGCGGAACGCTGATCGTCGTCGGAGCGCTTATTATCTTCCTGTTCGAATTCACGAATTCCCAATCGATCGGACCTAGCGTTCTCGGAGAGAAGGCGCTCGCTTCGGTGTTCCAGTCGGTGACGACCCGTTCCGGCGGGGTGACTACCGTCGACATTTCCAACTTCCGTCAAGCGACGCAATTTTTCATTATTATTCTCATGTTTATCGGCTCGTCTCCGGGATCAACGGGCGGGGGGATCAAGACGACGACGTTCGCCGTGCTCGTCGGCGCCGTGCTGGCCATGATCCGGGGCAAAGACGACGTCGTTCTGTTCCGCCTCCGGCTTGCCCAAGAGCGGGTATACAAAGCCGTTACCGTCACGCTGTTCTGTATCGGCATCGTGATGCTGGGAACGATGATTTTATGTACGACGGAAGATGCGGCATTTTTGAAAATACTGTTCGAAGCAACGTCCGCCTTCGGCACGGTCGGTTTGTCCATGGGATTGACCGGGGAGTTAACGACTCCAGGGAAGCTCACGATCATCGTTCTCATGTTCATCGGGCGGCTCGGGCCGCTGACGCTGACCTACGCCCTGGCGCCGAAGTTGGAACGCGCCCGCTATCGGCATGCGGAAGGTAAAATCATAATCGGTTAATCGGATAGGGAGAGGGCTTATGATGCGAGACGCGTTGCGTAAATTTATGGGCTCGCCGCCGCGTATTCTCGTTGCGGGGTTTTTAGCAATCATCTTTATCGGCGCGGGACTCCTTATGCTGCCGTTCGCTCACGTTGCGGAACATCAGCCCAAATTTCTCGACGCGCTGTTCACCGCGACGTCGGCTACTTGTGTGACGGGACTCGTAGTCGTGGATACGGGGACGTATTGGACTACAGCCGGACAAGTTATTATTTTATTGCTCATCCAGATCGGCGGCCTAGGCTTCATGACGATGTCGACGTTGTTCGCGATCGTCCTCAAACGACGGATTTCGCTGCGCGAGCGCCTCGTGCTTCAAGAGGCGTTGAACCAGACGAGCATAGAAGGCATCGTGCGTTTGGTACGTAAAGTCGTCGTCTATGCGCTTGCCATCGAGACGGCAGGATCGTTGTTGTTCGCGATTCGCTTCGCATACGATATGCCGGTCGGAGAGGCCATCTTTAAGGGCGTCTTCCACGGCGTCTCGTTCTTCAATAACGCAGGATTCGATATTATGGGCAATTACCGTAGCTTGGTCGATTACGTCGGCGATCCGCTCGTTAACATCGTGACGATGCTGCTTATTATTCTCGGCGGTCTAGGCTTCGTCGTATTGGCGGATTTAGTGGAAATGCGAAAGCTAAGACGGAGGCTGAGCTTGCACTCTAAAGTCGTGCTTAGCATGTCGGGCATACTTATCGTCGCCGGGGCCGTCGTCATCTTTATTTTCGAGTATACGAACCAGGCAACGATGGCGCATTTGGGCTTCGGAGAGAAGCTGTTGGCCTCGTTCACGCAGTCCGTGTCGCCGCGAACCGCCGGTGTTAATACGGTCGATTTGGCGGGACTGCGGCAAGCGACGCAATTTTTTATCGTCATCCTCATGTTTATCGGTGCATCTCCCGGCTCGACGGGAGGCGGCATCAAGACGACGACGTTCACCGCGCTCATCGGCGCCGTCGTGGCCATGATCCGGGGCAAGGACGACGTAGTTCTGTTCCGATACCGTCTCGCGCAGGAGCGGGTGTACAAGGCGCTTACCGTTACGCTGTTCGCTTTCGTGCTCGTCACGATCGCAACGATGATTTTGGCGACGACCGAGGATCATCCCTTCCTCATGATTTTGTTCGAGGTGACATCGGCTTTCGGTACGGTCGGCTTAACGATGGGGCTGACTACGCAGCTTACGATTGCGGGTAAAATCATTATCATCGTCATGATGTTCATCGGACGTCTAGGTCCGTTAACGCTAACCTACGCGCTAGGACCTAAACAAGAACGCAAGCTTTACCGCGAAGCGGAAGGCAAAATCATAATCGGGTAGGAGAGCAGGACAACATGAAGGCGAATCAATTCATCATTATCGGATTAGGCCGTTTCGGCTCGAGCATCGGCCAAGAGCTTATCCGATTGGGCCACGAAGTGCTCGGCGTCGACCGCGACGAGGAAAAAGTACAGGAGTTGTCCAAAATATTTACGCATGCGATAGTAGCGGATGCGACGGAAGAAGAAGTGCTACGATCGATCGGCGCGCGCAACTTCGATTGCGGCGTCGTCGCGATCGGAGACGATGTCGAGGCTAGCATTTTAGCGACGATCCTGTTGCAGGAGCTCGGCGTGAAGAAAGTAGTGGCGAAGGCGGTGTCCGAGTTGCACGGCCGCGTGTTGGAGCGCATGGGCGTCGACCGCATTATTTATCCCGAGCGCGATATGGGCATTCGCGTCGCGCACCAGCTCGTCTCGCCGAATCTGCTCGATTACATCGAGCTTTCAAAGCAGTATACGATCGCGGAGCTCGCGGTTCCGCAATGCCTATCGGGACAATCGCTCGAAGACGTCAATCCGAGAGGACGGTTCGGTTGCAGCATCGTGGCGATTAACAAACCGAAGGGTATCATCATCGCGCCGGCAGCCAACGATGTGCTTGCCGAGAAGGACGTCATGGTCGTCATCGGGACGAACGAGCAAATTGAGCAGTTCCAGCACTCGCTCAACAAATAATCGATTTGCAGCCGTAAGTATGAAAAAGTTCCCACTTGCTCAGGATATAAGGTAGACGATCGGTCCTGGGAGGGTGGCACAATGGCAGGTTGGCGTTATCGAATCGCGGTGATGGTGCTGGGGGGCGCCGTCACCCTTTTATGTTTGATGGGGTCGGCTCGTTCGGCCGGAGCCGTACCGCCCGGCATACAGTGGACGGATTTGGAACGCAAATTCGAAGGGGTATTCGTCTTATCCGCTTCGCGCGAGTCTAGGAAAGTGGCGCTAACGTTCGATGACGTGCCGGATCCTAGATTTACGGGTCAAGTTCTCGACGTATTAAAGAAAAAGCACGTGACGGCTACTTTTTTCGCTATGGGGACGCGCAGCATGAAACATCCGGATCTGCTTAGGCGCATTAAGCGCGAAGGGCATGACGTAGGCAACCATTCCTACAGCCATCCGGATTTCTCCAAGCTGCCGGTCGAGGACGTGAAGCGGCAGATTACGCGCGCGGAGACGGTCATCGCGGGTATTATCGGTTACAAGCCGAAGCTTGTCCGCCCGCCGTACGGGGAAATTATGCCGGAACAGCTGGAGTGGGCGAAAACGCAAGGGTATACGGTCGTCAATTGGGACGTGGATTCCGCGGATTGGCGGCAATTGACTGAGAATGAAGTGTTCCGCAACGTGACGAAGTCGGTCAGGCCGGGATCGGTCATTCTTATGCATGCGGGAGGCGGGGAAGGGCAAAGTCTCGCCGGTACGGTCAAAGCGCTGCCTCGGATTATCGATTGGCTGAGGGAGCATGACTACGAGCCGGTCTCCTTGTCGGAGCTGCTCGGATTGCCGGTAAAACGCGATAACTCCCTCAAGCAGATGTTGCATCTGCCCGAAGGAGCTATCGAGTAACTTATTTCAAAATGTACACTTTCACGTTCTGAATGCCGAATTCGGAGACGAACGCCGGGGTGCCGGGAATGAAAATATCGACGCGTTTACCTTTGATGGCCGAGCCTTTGTCGGTCGCCGTTCCGACCATGCCGCCGACCGGCAAGCCGTTGAAGTCGTAGCCCGTAATGTACAGCTTCGTTCCGAACGGGATTACGCTCGGATCGACGGCGATCGTACCCAGCTTCAGCGCGTTGCCGAAGTAGTCGACGGCGCCCCAGGGGCCGTTTTCTTCCGGAGCCGACGAGTACGCCGTTGCTTTGATATCGAGCACTTTGGAGTATGCGAGCGAAACCCCTGCATTCGTGGTGATCGATTGCGCCGTAACCGACGGTTGCTCGGTCGACTTCGCCGTGACCGTGTTGGTCGTCGGAATCGAAAGCCGCAAGCCCGCGTAGATGTTCGTCGGGTCCACGTTCGGATTGGCGTCCAGCAGAAGCTGCGTCGGAATGCCGTAATATTGGGATAGCTTCCAGAACGTCGTCGTGTCCGTAGCGATGTGAGTCGTTGCCGCATGGGCGGTTAATGCAGGAATGAGCAGAGCGCCGCCCAAGACGAGCGATGCCGTGCGCGTGCCGAGATTCTTCAGTTTTCGGTTCATAAGTATACTTGCCTCCTAATAAAATGGGGCCGGCGAGGTTAGCTGTCGGGTTCGGATTGGGAGTACAACCCTACGATCGGACGAGCGACGTCTCCGTCGCTAAGTACGTTTCGATTCACCCCGAGTGCAGTCGGCGTTGGACGATGGCCGAGCCATCCGCGCCTATGCGCACGTTAAGTATTTTCCCCCGCACCAAATGGTTTAGGCCAGATTTGGTTGTCCATTCATAGGGAACGATTGTTACACGGTTCCACTCTGAATGGCTTAGATACAAACGTTATGCCGCTATCTTCCAAGATTGGCGGCAACCGTTTATACGTCTTGTAGAGGTTAACACAGCAGGCAGATCGTTGGAACCGGAAAATCCCGGCAATCGCCCTCAAACCCGCGCCGGGACTGCATTTACGGAGTGTTCGTCCGACGGCTGAAATAAGCGGTCATCTCGTCGATCAAATAGCGGGTCGAAGGCGCAAGCCATGCCGGATCCCCGTGAATGATCGATATCGTCCGCTTCGTCTCTTCCAGTTCCGGAATGCGGACCAGGTACAGGTCGTTGTCTGCGAGTAGCTGCTCGCGCATATACGATTTGGGCAAAAGCGTCCCGGCCCGGCACGCGGATAACAACCGGATGATGGCTTCGAACGAATCGATTTCCATGCGAACGTCCGGCTTCAGATTGTATTTACGGAACAGCTCGTCCGTGTGCGTGCGGTACCAGGTGCCCGGCGCGAACAAAATCATGGGCAATCCGTTCAGATCGGACATCGCCAGCTGCGTTCTCTCTAATATATAGTGCGTTCGGGGAAGGACGAGTATGAGGTGATCGTCAAATAAGGGTAAACTTGTAATGGCGGGATCGGCATCGACGGCGGACGCGACGAGACCGAAGTCGACTTTACGCTCCTTCACTAGCGTCGCGATTTCGTGCGCTTTGCCGGTGACCGCTTTGATCTCGAGCTGAGGATGTTTCTCCGTCATCGCTTGGATAAGCTCAGGCAACGTCGTCTGCAGCGTCGTTAGGCTAGCTCCGATCGTGGCGACCGGCGCTTCCTCGGACTTGAAAGCGTTCAGCTTTTGCAAGTAATTGCTGTGGAACCGGCGAAGCTCCAATGCGAATTCATAAGTCAGTTGTCCGGCCGCGGTGAGCTCAAGGCGTTTGCCGATGCGGCGGAACAGGGTCACTTCCAGCTCCGATTCCAGCTTGGCGATTCGCCGGGATAGCGCGGGCTGAGAGACGTTCAGCCGCTCTGCCGCTTTGTTCAGGCTCGTCTGCTCCACGATCGTGGCGAACGCGCGCATGTCATCAAGCATGTCGGACGACTCCTTCATTGTCGAATAAAGGTACCATATGCATAATCGTTATAAGTTATAATAAGAAATATGCAGTTCCATTATAAGCGAAAATAGAGTAACCTATAAAGCGGTGACTGATGGTGGCGAATGGCATTGAAGGCAATGTCTAAGAGCGTCCACAGCGACAATCGCACGGTTACGAAAGGAGAACACATACGGACATGAAAGGGAATTCTTACTTACCGCGCAAGCTTCACTCTTTGCTCGGTGTCATTCCGCTAGGCCTGTTCTTGGTCGAGCACGCATTGACGAACTACTCCGCATACGAAGGCGGAACCGAGGGATTCGCGGACAGCATCGACTTTTTGCACGGGCTTCCGTTGTTACCGTTCCTAGAGCTGTTCTTTATTTGGTTGCCGATTTTGTTCCACGGCGTTTACGGGTTGTACATGGCGTTCCAATCCAACCTTAACGTCGGCCGCTTCAGCTACTCCCGGAACTGGGCGTTCGCGTTGCAACGCGTTACCGGAGTAATCACGTTCATCTTCGTCGCTTGGCATGTCTACGAGACGCGCTTGCAAGTTACGTTCGGCAACACGACGTATGAACAACTCGGCTCGCATATGCACGATATCGTCAGCAATCCGGCCGTGTTCACGATCTATATCATTGCTGTCCTTGCGGCTACGTTCCACTTCGCCAACGGCATCTGGGCATTCCTCGTCAGTTGGGGAATCACGATCGGTCCGCGCGCGCAAAAAGTGTCCGCGAACATTTGCATGGGCATCTTCGTTATCGTGTCCGTGTTATTCTTGCTGTCGCTGATCGCGTTCCGCGGCGACGAGTTCGATGCCGCTGCGTCGATCGCTTCCGTAACGGCAGGTTAAGCTTAGGCAATCGCACCCAGTTTTGCTGAGGCAGAACTTTTTTTTAGGGAGGAAGAAGACGTAATGGCTACAGGTAAAGTCATAGTTGTAGGCGGCGGACTGGCCGGCCTTATGGCAACGATAAAAGCGGCTGAAGCGGGCGTACGGGTCGATCTGTTCTCGCTCGTTCCGGTCAAAAGATCGCACTCCGTATGCGCGCAAGGCGGCATTAACGGAGCAGTCAATACGAAGGGCGAAGGCGACTCCCCGTGGGAGCACTTCGACGATACGGTTTATGGAGGCGACTTCCTCGCCAACCAGCCGCCGGTTAAAGCGATGTGCGAAGCGGCGCCCGGCATCATTCACTTGATGGACCGGATGGGCGTTATGTTCAGCCGTACGCCGGAAGGCTTGCTTGACTTCCGCCGGTTCGGCGGAACGCAATACCACCGCACGGCGTTCGCGGGCGCGACGACGGGCCAGCAGCTCCTGTACGCGTTGGACGAGCAAGTTCGCCGCTGGGAAGCGGCCGGACTCGTGCAAAAGTACGAGCACTGGGAGTTCACGGGAGCGGTAGTGGACGACGACGGCATTTGCCGCGGCATCTCGGCGCAAGACTTGCGCACGATGGAGTCGGTCACATTCCGCGGCGACGCGGTTATTCTCGCGACCGGCGGTCCCGGCATTATTTTCGGCAAAACGACGAACTCGGTTATCAATACGGGTACCGCGGCCAGCGCGGTGTATCAGCAAGGTGTATACTACGCGAACGGCGAGTTCATCCAAATTCACCCGACGGCTATTCCGGGCGACGATAAGAACCGCCTCATGAGCGAATCCGCCCGCGGCGAAGGCGGACGGATTTGGACGTACAAGGACGGCAAGCCTTGGTACTTCCTCGAGGAGAAATATCCGGCGTACGGTAACCTCGTGCCTCGGGATATCGCGACTCGCGAAATTTTCGACGTATGCGTCAACCAAAAGCTCGGCATCAACGGCGAGAACAGAGTGTATCTCGATTTGTCGCATAAAGATCCGAAGGAGCTCGACGTTAAACTCGGCGGCATTATCGAGATTTACGAGAAGTTCATGGGCGACGACCCGCGCAAAATTCCGATGCAAATTTTCCCGGCGGTTCACTACTCGATGGGCGGACTATGGGTCGATTACAACCAAATGACGAACATCCCGGGCTTGTTCGCTTGCGGAGAGTGCGAGTACCAATACCACGGCGCGAACCGTCTCGGAGCGAACTCCTTGCTGTCCGCGATCTTCGGCGGCATGGTAACCGGACCTAAAGCGATCGAATATATCAAAGGATTGAAGAAGTCCGCCGAGGACGTATCGGAAAGCGTATTCGAGCGCGAGCGCAACAAGCAAGCGAGCAAATACGACGCGATCACGAAGATGGACGGCAACGAGAACGCGTACGTCATCAGCAAGGAGCTCGGCGAGTGGATGACGAACAACATGACCGTCGTTCGCCACAACGACAAGCTTCAGCAGACGATCGACAAGATCAAAGAGCTCAAGCAACGCTACACGAAAATCAACATCAACGATACGCTCAAGTGGAACAATGCCGGCGCGGCTTATACGCGTCAATTGTGGAACATGCTTGAGTTGGCGGAGTCGATGACGGTCAGCGCGCTCATGCGCGACGAGAGCCGCGGCGCTCACTACAAGCCGGACTTCCCGGGTCGCAACGACGAGAAGTTCCTGAAGACGACCAAGGCGAAGTGGACGGCCGAAGGGCCGCAAATTTCGTACGAAGAAGTCGACGTTTCCTTGATCAAGCCGCGTACGCGCGACTATTCCTCGAACAAGAAGAAGGAGGGCTAAGCGATGGCAGATACGGCAACGGCAAAACGAACGGTAAAGTTCATTATTACGCGTCGGGATCAGCCTGATGCCTCCTCTTATACGGAGGAATTCGAGGTTCCTTACCGCCCTAACATGAACGTCATCAGCGCGCTCATGGAAATTCAGCGGAATCCGGTTAAAGCGGACGGTTCGAAAACCGCGCCGGTATGCTGGGAATCGAACTGCTTGGAGGAAGTGTGTGGCGCTTGCTCGATGGTCATTAACGGCAAGCCTCGCCAAGCGTGTTCCGCGCTTATCGACCGTCTGGAGCAGCCGATCCGCCTCGAGCCGATGAGCACGTTCCCGATCGTTCGCGACCTCGTCATCAACCGCGAGCGGATGTTCCAATCGCTGAAGAAGGTCAAAGCTTGGATTCCGATCGACGGTACGTACGATCTGGGACCGGGTCCGCGCATGGCCGAGTCGAAGCGCCAATGGGCGTACGAATTGTCCAAGTGCATGACGTGCGGCGTCTGCTTGGAAGCCTGCCCTAACGTTAACGATCGCAGCACGTTCATCGGCCCGGCGCCGATCTCCCAAGTGCGCCTGTTCAATGCGCATCCGACGGGCGAGATGAACGCGTTCGAGCGTCTGGAAGCGTTGATGGAAGACGGCGGCATCGAAGGCTGTGGCAACTCGCAGAACTGCGTGCGCTCGTGCCCTAAAGGCATTCCGCTGACGACGTCCATCGCGGCGATGAACAAAGACACGACCAAGCACTTGTTCAAAAAGTGGCTGGGCATGTAATAGCAGCAAAAAACGCCCGCGGCGATCCTTGGATCGCTCGCGGGTGTTCTTTTGTGATTGGCAGTTAGTTGGAGTAACTCGATCCAGTCGAATAGAGGCATATGTGCCCCTAAATGCGTCGCTTGACTACCGATCAGCGGAATAGAGGCATATGTGCCTCTAAATGCATCGGATGATTACCGGTCAGCGGAATAGAGGCATATATGCCCCTAAAAGCTTCGAACACGCACGGAGTAGCAAGATAGAGGCATATGTGCCCTTAAACTCATCTCATCAATAGGACTGAAATTACTTAGCTGTGTTCCCCGCAGATTTGCCCGCCGACACGGCCACGGCGTCGAAAAATTCCTCTAACGTAATTCCTTTGTCCATCACTTGCTTCGCGACGTCGGTGCCGACATAGCGGATGTGCCACGGCTCGTAGGAATAGCCGGTAATGTCCTCTTTGTCTTTCGGATAACGGATGATGAAGCCGTGCTCGGCGGCATGCGCGACGAGCCATTTGCCTTCTAGCGTCTCCCCGTAGCTCTCTTCCAGCCCGTATCCGACGCTTGCGCTAGATACGTCGAGCGCAAGACCGGTCTGATGCTCGCTCTGGCCGGCGTGCGCGCTAAACCGCGCCGCGGCTTCTTCGCCATGCTTACTGACGTAGTACGCGAACAGAGACTGCTGCGTCTTGTAGGAACGATAGCCGGATACGACCTTAAGATCGATGCTGTCCTCCTTTGCGGCTGCGAAGAGCGATTCCAACGCATCCGCTGCTACCTGTCGTAGCTGTTTCTTCGGCGAATTGTCGGAGAAAGCGAACGGGACGTTAGGAATGACAAGGTCGCTTGGTTCGTAGTCGGCAGGCAAGTTCCGTTTCTTATTCGCAAGCACCAGCGTGCTTTCCGCATTCGTTACGACCGCTATGCCTAGGTCATTGGTCGCGATCGTGCGGTTGGGTAAGCTTGCGATCACTCGCGCATCCTGCGGAGGTTCGGATGCCGTCGGTTGCGGCGATGGTTCCGCGGAAGCGGTTGCGGTAGGTACGGGCGGCGTGCCGTCGCGTTTTTTGAGCGTCAAGCCATTGACTTGAGTCCACGCGCCAACCGCCACGATTACGGCTATTAAGCCGATTAACATTCTCTTGTTGCTCATAAGTGTCTTCCCATCCTGTTGTTCTATGACAAGCGTGTCCCTCATTATAGACCTCGCTTGCCGGAGAAAATAGCGTATTTTGTCTGATTTTCACGAATGGAAGGCAGGAAAATGATGGGTCCTTGTCTAAGTCTTAAGATAGAGATAACAGGAGGAATGTTGAGAACATGAAGAGCAATCGTCGGTTTTGGGGATATCTGCGCATTCAAGTTATACTGATTATGTTTGTCGTCTTGCTCTTGCCTCTGGGCGGAGTCGGATGGTTTTATTATTCGACCATGAGCTCGGATTTAAACGAGATCGAACAATCGCACGCCATGGAAGTTAACGCATCGGCGCATCGTCTGGTGACGCAGCTCGGCGAGCAACTGTCGAGCTCCACGATCACGAACTCCAAGTGGAGAGCTAACTGGCAGGCGGTCAAAGATAAAGACGTTTCCTGGATCGAAGAGAACGTGAACGTGTCGATCGCTATTATTCCGCATCTCAGTTTCCTTGCGACAACCGATCCGGAAGGAAATGTCCTTTCTCAAACAGGGGACGTTAAGGAGTTTACCGGGCAGCTTGCGGACAAAACCATACTCGAGAAGCTGAAAGCGGTTCCGGACACGTACGGCATGATCCAAACGTCCAAAGGCCTCGCGGTCGTCGCGGCATCGCTCATAACGGACGAAGAGTCCAAAGAAGTACCCTCCGGCGTGCTGATCTTCGGGAGTTTGATCAATGATGAGACCATGGCGGGAATCGGCAACTTGCTCAATTCGGGCATCGCCATTAAATCGGCAACCGGTCAGAAGCTCGGAAGCGATCAAGGTACGATCGGACAATTATCCGACGACGCCCAGTTGCCGCCGATCGCTCAGGATGCCGTCTTCCGGTCGGTTAAGCGCGACGGCAAGCGGTATAGCGAGGTCAACTCCGCGCATCCAGGAATCGCGGGAGATTCGGTTGCGGAGATCAGCGTATCCGTTCCTGCGGAAACTAGCGGTACGGTGCAGCGCGAGATGATCCGAATCAGCATCATCGTTGCCGTACTCGTCATCGCGCTCATCGTGTTGATTTCGATGATTTTGCGCCGTCGGATCGTATTGCCGCTAGTCAAGTTCGACGGTTACTTGAAGGAAGTGTCCGAAGGCAAGCTTTCAGGCTCGTTGCCTGACCGATACGCCAAGCGTTCGGATGAAATCGGATCGATCGCTAAGTCGCTCCTGGAGATGTCCGGTCAATTGCAGAAGCTCGTGTCCAGCATACGGTCGACGGCAACCGCTTCCGCGACGGCCGCGGGACAGTTGACGGGCGATGCGGACCAAGCGGCGCAGAGCGCCGATCGGATCGCGGAATCTATGCGCGAGGTGGCAGCTGGCGCGGATTCGCAGCGCGAAGGCATGAGACGCGGTACCGACGTTACGCGTGAAATCCAGCATCAAATGATGCATATCGGAGACCGTACGACTTCCGTTGCCGCCGTAGCCGAGCAAGCGACGAAGCAAGCGGGAGAAGGCAACGAGACGATTCAACAAGCGGTCGGCCAGATGGAGCGTATTGCCTCAGCCGTCGAAACCTCGGTCAACGACGCGCGTCTATTGCACGACAAATCCGCGCAAATCGGTCAAATGGTCGAGGCGATCGCCGCGATCGCCTACAGAACGAACATATTGGCTCTTAACGCGAATATCGAAGCGAGCCGCGCGGGAGAGCAGGGGCGCGGGTTCGCGGTCGTAGCTGACGAAGTTCGCAAGCTTGCGCTGCAAGCCAACAAGACGGCGGACGAAATAACCGGTCGAATCGAAGACGTTCAGACGGGGATAATTGAGGTCATGCGAACGATCGAAGAAGGTTTCCGTGAAGTACAGAGCGGGACGACGCTCGTCAAAGATGCAGGATCGGCTTTCCAAGGCATTTCGTCGGGGATCGCGGAGATGGAAGGGGAGCTGCGCGAAATCGCCGCCTCCGGCCAAGAGATCGGCGCCCGCGTCGAAGAACTGGCTTCGCTCGTCACCCAGACGGAGGCGATCTCGGAATCGAGCGCGGAACGTTCGCAGGACGTAGCGGGCATTGCCGAAGCGCAGATGAACGCCGTACGTAGAGTAGCGGAAGCGATGGGAACGCTCTCGAATCGCATTCGCGACCTCGAGCAAGCGGCCAACCGTTTTCAGTAAATAACAAAAGCGGCATCGCGGGAGAATACTCCTGGCGATGCCGCTTTCGTTTAATCAAAATCAAAGCCAATTTTCTCCCCAAGACTGAATCGACAGGATGACTTCCTCCAAATTACGACCCTTCTCGGTGAGTTCATATTCAATGCGCACGGGCATATCCGGATATACGGTTCGGGTCAGAATCCCGAGCGATTCCAGCTCCTTCATGCGGTCGGTTAACATCTTGTCGCTCATATCGGGGATCTGTTCTTTAATATCCTTAAACCGTTTAGGCCCGCCAAGCAATACGCGGATAATGAGTCCAGTCCACTTTTTGCCTAGAAGTTCCGCGGCCGATTCGTACTTGGGGCACATTTTGGAATAGTCCATTCGGATTTCCCCCTTCTTCGCTTCCTATTGTAGCATACCCACTTCAGAAAAGTAAGTAATCACTGGTCTATTGAGTGTAACTACATATAAGTAAGTTACTGGAATAATAAAGAGCTCCTACACGTTTAGGAGCTTCCCTTCTTGCTGTCGCAAAAATTGCTTGCCGTACTCGCCGTGCGGGTGAATGTTGGCATGTTCCATTTGAATGGTCGAGTGTGTAATGCCGTATTGCGTCTTCAGTAATTCGTTCACGGCGAGGATGATACAGAAGGGCTGAATATCCGCCCGGACGAACATGTGGGCGGTTAACGAATAATGGTCCGTGGAAATCGCCCATAGATGCATCTCGTGAACGTCTTCGACTCCTTCGACGGTTGCGAGAGCCGCACGTATTTCATCCAAATCGAACTTCTCAGGGACGGACTCCATGAGCACGACGGTCGATTCTTTAATGATTTTGCCCCCGCCCACGAAAATAATGCCGCCGATCACGATGCTGATTAAGGGATCGAAAAACAGCCAATCCGTAAAATAAATAACGATTGCGGCAATAATGACGCCCGCGGAGCTTAAGAGATCGCCGATGAAGTGCCAGAGCGCACTTTGGACGTTCAAGTTCTCTTCTTCCTTCATGCTGCGGCTTAGAACGATGGTGAGCACGAGATTAACGACGAAACCGATGGAGGCGATCGCCAGCATCAGCTTGAAATCCATCTCCTCCGGATGAATGAACCGCCGGATACCTTCCGCGAAAATTCCGACGGCAATGACGCATAGCGCCAAGCCGTTCAAGAAAGACGCGATGATCTCGAAGCGCAAAAAACCGAACGTATATTTCGCGTTAGGGGGTCTGGTCGCGAGATAGATCGCCGCCATGCTAAGGCCGAGCGCGATAACGTCCGAAATCATGTGCGCGGAATCGGACAATAGCGCGAGAGAGTTTGATAGCAAGCCGCCGACGATTTCGACGATCGTGAAAAATAACGTCAGCAGTAACGTTATCCACAATGTTTTTTTGGAACGGGATTGCTCCTTGACGTGCTGCAGATGATGATAATCATAGTCGGGACCGGCATGTTGATGCATGTTGAACACTCCTTATCGGTCTGAAATGTAGGCGAAAGCTAGATTTGTTACACAATTGCAATATACCTGTTACGGTGCTGTCGCAGTAGATGGCTACAATTGTTCTTAAGACCCCCTTTTTTATATTGTTGAAGCCTGCCACCGTTGGTAGGCTTCCTTTTTTTGTTCAGGGGGTATCGATCGAATTGTTTATATGAATTATAACATTGTAATTATTATAAATAAATGCATAAATAAAAAAGGCTTTCCGGGGAAAGACCCTGAAAGCCGCGATTGCTTAGCCGTTGCGTCCCTGAAGTCAAATGGGGACGAGTACTTTCTCCTTTTGCCGATAGAATACCCAGCGCTTAAAGCCGATCTCGCGCAACCGCGTCTGCACGAGCTCCCATTCGTCCCCGACGCGGCCCGCAACGTGGGCGTCCGATCCGAACGTTACGTCGGCGCCGAAGTGCAACGCGCGCTCGAGAATGGCATCGGTAGGGTACCAACCGCCGCAATCCTTCGTGCTGCCGCTCGTATTGATCTCGATCGCGATATCGTTACGCGCGACGGCTTTCAGCGCTTCGTCGATTTCCGCTTCCGCGCCGGCGATTTCCGCGAAGCTTGGGTAGTATCCCTTCATCGCGTCGATATGTCCGAGCACCTGGAACAACCGGCTGTCGGCGGATTGCCGGATGAGCTCGTAATAGTGGCGTTTTTCGTCGGTATGCTTATCTTCGGCAAGGTTTTTCCACCTATTGCGATTGAATATGCTTACGCCGCGCGTCTGGTGCACGGACCCGATAATGTAATCGAACGGATATAGCGCGTAAGAAGAGCGGTACAGCTCGATATGCTCGGGGTAGAAGTCGGATTCGACGCCGAGCAGTACTTCGATGCGTCCTTCATATTGCGCCTTCAACCGGAGAACTTCCGCGATGTAATTCGGAAATTCGCTTCTGGCCATGGCGATTCCGGGCTGCGGATGGTCTTTCTCATGGGCGAAATAAGGGGAATGGTCCGATATTCCGATCGCCGTAATGCCTGCCTCTATCGCGGACTTAATGTAGTCCTCGATCGTTCCGCTCGCGTGTCCGCATCTGTCGTGGTGCGTGTGTAGGTCAAATTTCATCCTTAGGTTCTCCCTTCAATCATTCGCTGCTGATGAACTGATCCTCGGGCATCCCCTTCAGGTCGTTCAAAAATTGCCTCATGGCGCTATTAACGTATCGGCCCGACTTGGTCATTACGCCTACCGGATGGCTGGTCTCGAGCTCGTCTACCGGGATCATTTTCAGCGTTCCCTGTCGCAGTTCGCCCGCGATCGAGAGCTTGGAGACGATGGCTGCGCCTAAATTAAGCTCGACCATCCGCTTCACTTCCTCGCTGCTTCCGAGTTCCATGACAATGTTCGGCTGAAGATTGTTCTCGCGGAAGATCCGGTCCACGAACCTCCGGCCGAGCGTATCCGGCGACAATAGAATAAGTGGTATATCTTTAAGCATACCTATAGTTGCACGAGGAACGGACGCGAGCGGATGCCGAGGCGATACGACGAATTCGAACGTGTCGTAATAGAGGACGGACGTCTCCACCTGCGGGCTGCGGTCGGACAAATAACCGATGCCTACGTCAACCGTACCGTTCTCCACGTGGCTAAGCACTTGAGTGGACGACATCGAGAGGATCGAGGTTTTGATAAGCGGAAATTGGTTTTGAAAATAGGATAGCACCCGCGGCAAAATTTGTATCGCGATCGATGTCGTCGTCCCGAGCACGATGTGTCCTTGCGGAATGTGGTTCAAGTCCGAAAGCTTCTGCTTCAATTGTTCCACGACGGCTAATATTTGCTCGGCATGCTCCAGAAATACTTTGCCCCGGTCCGTCAGCGCCACGGGGTGGTTCCGGTCTACGAGAACGGCGCTGAATTCGTCTTCCAGGCTTTTGATCTGCGCGGATACAGCAGGCTGCGTCAGGTTGAGCAGCTCGCCGGCTTTGCGAAAGCTAAGCGTCTTGGAGATCGTGAGCAACGTTTCCAGTTGGCTAATGTTCAAGTGATCGCCTCCCGACATTGAATATATTTATCAAGGTTATCAAAGGATATAAAAACCTTTTGTCATTAGCCTCATTATAGGGGATTTCGCGATTCGTCGCAAAGGGGATTGAAACTTACTCAAATTTGAGTATAATCTTGTTTTAGGTAATCAAATTTGAGTAGTTATCTGCCTACTCGGAACGTGGAAGGAAGTAGTGACATGGATCACAAAAAAAGCAACATAAACCTCGTGGTCGCCGGCTTGCTGCTGGGACTGTTCATGGCTGCGCTCGATCAGACGATCGTGTCGACGGCGATGACGACGATCATCGAGAAGCTAGGCGGATTTGGTAACTTCACCTGGGTTTATTCCGCGTACATGATCGCAATGGTCGTCGCTACGCCGATTCTCGGCAAGCTGTCGGATATGTACGGCCGCAAAAACTTTTTCCTAATGGGCTTGGTCGTGTTCCTCATCGGCTCGATCCTGTGCGGTACGGCGCAGAATATGGATCAGTTGATCATTTATCGCGCGCTTCAAGGGATCGGCGGCGGGGCATTGATGCCGATCGCGTTCACGATGATCTTCGACTTGTTCCCTGCCGAGAAACGCGGCAAAATGATGGGCTTGTTCGGCGCCGTGTTCGGTCTTTCCAGCGTCTTCGGTCCAATCATGGGCGGCGCGATCACGGACAGCTTGAGTTGGAGATGGATTTTCTACATTAACGTGCCGATCGGCATTCTGTCGGTGCTCTTTATCCTTCGCGGCTATCATGAATCCAAGGTCGTTAAGAAGCAATCGATCGACTGGGCGGGAGCGATTCTGCTCGCAGGCTGGATTTTGTTCTTGATGTTCGGACTATCACTTGGCGGTACTGAAGGCTGGGCATGGGACTCCGGCAAAACGATTTCGTTGTTCGTCGCTGCGGTTGTGCTGTTCGTAGCTTTCTTGCTCGTAGAGCGTTTCGCGAAAGATCCGATCATCAAGCTCACTTTGTTCAAAACCCGGTTGTTCACGGGGAGCATGGGCATCAGCCTCCTGTATGGCGGCGTCATGATGGCCAGCGCGACTTACATTCCGCTGTTTATCCAAGGCGTGTTCCATAAGACTGCAACCGAAACAAGTACCGTACTTACACCGATGATGCTCGGCGTCGTCGTGAGCGCGCAGCTCGGCGGACGGATCGCCATCAAGTTCCGTTATCGCGACGTTATGCTGTTGTCCGCGTTAGTATTGATCGGCGGATCGACTTTGCTGGGCTTTGTCATGGGTCCGGACACCAGCCGCGCGTTAATTACGCTGTTTATGGTCATTATCGGTCTTGGCATCGGCGTTTCTTTCTCTTTGCTGAACATCTCGACGCTCAATGCCGTTCCGCCGCAATACAAAGGCTCAGCTTCGTCGCTTATCGTGTTCTTCCGGACGATCGGTTCGGCTCTTGGCATTGCGGTATTTGGCACGTTGCAGAAGCATCATTTCCAGAATGGCATCAAAGAGATCAATGGGATTCAGAACTTGCCGGCGGAAGTGCTCGCAAATATCAAAGAAGGACATTTTCTTAATGAGGATTTCCAAAAGGCGCTACCGAACGGCATGTTTGACTCGTTAATTCCTAAGTTGTCCGACTCGATCCTGTTTATTTTCCAATGGTCGGTGATCTTGCCAGTATTGGCGCTCGTATTCGTCTTCTTGATGGGACGCGCGCGCATGGAAATCGCAAAACCGGGAACGCAAGGAGCGCCTGGCGCGCACGGACCGCAAAGCGGCGGAGCTGCCGGTAAACCGGAACCTTCCTACGACAGAGGGTAAGCGATATGTCCATGAAGCTGTTCATCCTAGGGCTGCTGATGGAGAAAGACCAGCATCCCTACGAGATCAGGCAGACGATCAAGCAGCGGAATTGGAACATTTCCTTTAAGCTAAGAGACGGGTCGCTCTATTATGCGGTTGACCAACTGCGGAACGACGGCCTGATCGAGGCGATCGAGGTAATTCCGGTTCCGGGGGACAGCCGTCCCGACAAGACCGTGTATCGGATTACGGAGCAAGGGAAAGCCGAGTTCATGGATTTGATGGTTCATCAAATGGAACAGCAATCGTATCCGCAGCATCCGATTTTCGCCGCGTTGCCGTTCATTCAGTACGCCGATGCGCGCACCGTAGAAGCTCTAGTCGAGAAGCATCTAGAGGCTTGCGCCTGCAGAATCGAACGCCTTCAAACGGTGCTGGACGTGAAGCGTTCCCTACTGCCGTCAGGCGCCACGCATCTTATAGAAGGAATGAAGACCTTCAGCGTGGCGGAGCGATTATGGCTAGAGAACTTGCTCAGGGACGCCAAGTCCGACCGGCTGAACGCGGGCAGCGGAATCGATTGTCAGGGCGGAAGCCCCGAACCGGATTAACTTAATAGCTAATAAATTTTGAATTCGCCCATCGTACGGGCCAGGATAAGACAGGAATTCGGATAGCCCGAGTCGAATGTTTCCGTCATAAGTCGTTTACGACGAGAGGGGCATTCATCTTGCGGGATCAGCCGAAAACTATCAAGTCCTGGGTCATGTACGACTGGGCGAATTCTGCGTTTGCGACGACGATTATGGCTGCCGTCATGCCGATTTATTACATCGACGCGATCGGAGGCACGGATGCGGGGTGGGGATTCACCCAGTCGGCGGCCGGTCTTGTCGTTGCGCTTTTATCGCCTTTGCTCGGCGCGATCGCCGATCATTCGAACAATAAAATTTCGTTCTTGCGCGCGTTCACGCTAATCGGCGCGCTGGCGAGCCTGCTGCTGGCGTTTCCGGGCAAAGGGGACGTGCTACTGGCCTCGTTGATCGTTATCGTCGGCATGATCGGCTTCGGCGCCGGCAATACGTTCTACGACGCGCTTCTCAACGACATCACTTCTCCCGGCTTACGGGAAAAGGTGAGCGCCCGCGGCTTCTCGATGGGCTATATGGGCGGCGGCATTCTGCTCGCATTGAATGTTGTCGTCATCCAGAAGCCGGAATGGTTCGGTCTTCAAGACAGCACCGGCGGATCTCAGGTGTCGTTCTTGTCGGTCGGTCTCTGGTGGTTGATCTTCTCCGTTCCGCTGCTTCGGCTGAAGCAGGAGAAGACGGCCGCCCAAACGAGCGCCAAAGTCGGCGAACAGATCCGGGTCGGTCTATCGCGATTGCGCGAGACGTTCTCCCGCATTCGGCAGTATCCCGAGCTATGGAAGTTCATGGTTGCTTATTGGTTCTTCTTCGACGGCGTCAACACCGTGATCGTCATGGCGACGAGCTACGGCAAGTCGATCGGCATAGAGACGGGGCCGCTCATTACGGCGCTGCTCATTACGCAGTTCATCGGCTTCCCGGCGACGTACATCTTCGGTAACCTCGCGGTCAAGTTCGGGCCTAGACGGATGCTGGTCGCGTCGCAGGCGCTTTATCTAGTCATCGTCGTGCTCGGCTATTTCATGCAGAACGCTACGCACTTCTACATCCTTGCCGCGCTAGTCGGACTCGTGCAAGGCGGCTCCCAAGCGACGGCCCGTTCGATCTATAGCAAGCTGCTGCCGGAAGGAAGGGCGGCCGAGTTCAACGGGTTCCTGACTTTCACGAGCCGGTTCTTCTCGTTCGGCGGGCCGCTCGTGTTCGCGCTCGTACGCATCTTCACCGATTCGAGCCGGACAGCTCTGCTAGCGATTGCGTTCTTCTTCTTGATGGGGATGGTGCTGCTGTCTTTCGTGAATCTCGCGAAGGGTGAACGGGAAGCTTTGCAAGCGAGTTAGCAGGGGGAAAGAATCGAAGCTTCATTGCAAAGCTATACGCTACAAAATATCGCATAATCTGGGAATGCTCGAATTTGACGCGAATATAGGATGAAAAATAACAGATAAGCGCTAAAGACTCATCATTTTGCCGATAGGTTCAAGCTATACGATAAAATGTAACGTATAATCATGCAGCTTCGCCTAAACGCGCACGTAAACACCGGATACGCTCCAATTGTTTCTTTGGTTCAACCTATAGACATGAACGAATAATGCTTCTTTTCCTTCGCCTTCTTCTTGGTGTACTTAACGGCGCCTCTGACCGCGATGATCGATAGGATGAGTAGGATGACCGGAGCCGCCTCGAGCGCCATCGGAGATATAGCTAACAGAATTTCGTAAAGGAAGAAATAGTCGACGATGCCGATGACCATAAGCGATAAAATAACGGTTTGAAATTTGTGAAAGTAAGTTAACAGCGTATAGCTTATCCGTCTGAAAAAGGCCAGTAAGCGCATGCGGCACCCCGATCCGAAGGTTTGTTACTACTCTATACGTTCGAATGATGCGGGCAGTTCCAATCGGCGGTCGTTAAGGCACGATCGACTCTGCGAACGTGATCCACGCCGTGCCGCAAGTTCTGCCCGTCTCGTACGAGACGTCCCCGAGCAGCCCGGCGAACGTGGCGCGCAACGAGGAAGCTTTACTCGCGTCAGGCTCGGCGAGCCATGCGATCGCGGCAGCCATCACTTCGCGTCCGTCGGCTAACGCCCGGTCCCACAGCTCGAGCGCGCTCTCGCGATGGACGATCGTACGATCGCACGGATCGATCCACGGGGCGCGTGCAACGTTCAGCACATCCCAATCCGGTTGCCGCTTGGGCGGGGAGAACGGAGCGATTTGCCCGAAGGTTAGACGGCCTTTAATGCCGGTAGGATCGAAGAACAACCGCTGCGCGCTTACCATCGACCGAACCGCTTCATCGAGAAGCGCCGGAGTAACGCGGTCCGCTAACGCCGGATAATGCGCGGCCGAGATGCGGGCGAAAGCGCCGCTTAAACCGCCAGGCAGTCCGTCGCCGGTGTCGATCTCGGGAGCGACGGGAACGCGACCCGTATGGATACCCGCGCGAAGGTGCATGATCGCGGAGTCCATCGTCGTCTCGAAGCGTTGATGGTGCCATTTGCGGAAGCCCGACAGGCTGAACACGAACGGGTGAAGATGACGGTCTAGCACGTGATGAAGCAAGAAACCTAGCGTATAAGCGACGGCCGGATCCGTAAACTCCCGATCGCGCGATTCTTCGAATAAGGAGAGCAGGAAAAGCCCGCATCGCACGTTATGCTGTAGCGTTCCTAGTTGATTGAGCGCGGTGGAAGACTGCCACGGCAAGTAATGATGATAGAATAGAAAATCCGGCCCTTGGCAGCCGAGCTGGAAAGCGACTTTCCATTCCGGCTTTCGAAGGGCTTCGTCTTGCCTTAGCTCCGTCAACAATTCCCGTCCGAATTGAATATGCGCCCATAGGTTAGGCATTGCGATCACCTCATGCCCCCATTGTATCACCGGCGGGTATTCTCGCCTATGCGCAGGCGTAAAGACAGCACGGAATGACAACGTTTTTTTCGACAAGGACTAGACAGAAACTCCCGCGTGCTACATCCGAAGTCCCTCTTATGCAACAAAAAGCTGTATACTTGTCCGTACGATTTCAGTATAATGGGAGAAAGCGGTTACGGTAGCGGTTTCAATTTATATATACAAAGGGGCGCGTTCAGACATGAAGGCTGAATACATCAACCCATTTTTAGAATCCGCGCGCATGGTCATCGAACAAATGATGCAGATCCGTCCTAGTACGGGCCAATTGGCGATCCGGGACATTAAATTCACGGAAAACCATGTATGGATACAGATCGGACTAACGGGTCATATGACGGGAGACATCGTATTCGGTCTCAGCGAGCCCGTCGCATTGCGCATGATTTCGGCTATGATGGGCGGTTACGTCATTACGGAGATCGACGAGATGGGCAAGAGCGCGATATCCGAGCTTGGCAATATGATCAGCGGCAACGCGAGCACGATGCTGTACAACCAAGGCGTGCACGTCGACATTACGCCGCCGAAGTTCGTGAACGCCGCGTTCGGCACGCGCCGCGCGCTAGCGGTTCCGCTCATTATGGACGGAATCGGCGAGATGGAAATTCAGGTGCTCATCGCCTAACGCGTACTTCCATTAAGGTAATCACAACCTATGATTATCGTATTAGCCCCGTCAGGGGCTTTTTCTATGGTTACGCATGCTTATATCGGCAAGAGAGGGGAATTAATATGATATCGTTGCGCGGGCGAGTCGTTCTCATTACCGGCGCTTCTAGCGGGATCGGGGCTTTGACGGCGAAGCTGCTCGCCGAGCGGGGGGCGATTCCTGTGCTCACGGCCAGATCCCGGGATAAGCTGATGCAGCTGTCCGGCGTAATCCGAGGCGAGCATGCCTTCTACGAGATGGATGTCACGTCGGCGGAGCAAGTCGCTAGCGTCGTATCGGAAGTTCATGCGCGGTATGGTAAAATAGATATTCTACTCAACAATGCCGGTTACGGCGAATTCATGGCGTTCCTTGAAGCTCCTTTGGGGCATTTCCAAGAGATGATGGACGTTAACTATATGGGCACGGTGCGTTGCACGCACGCCGTACTGCCGTACATGCTGCAAGCGGGCGGCGGACACATCGTCAACGTCGCGTCGATGGCGGGCAAGATGGCTACCGCCAAGTCTACCGGTTATGCGGCGACGAAGCACGCGGTGCTTGGGTTCACGAACGCGCTTAGAAGAGAACTTCGCGGGAGCGGAGTGTTCGTGTCGGCGGTCAATCCGGGACCGATCGATACGCCGTTTTTCGTGCGGGCGGACCCGGGAGGCACGTACGTCCGCAACGTTCGCAAGTACATTTTGTCGCCTGACCGCGTCGCGAGCGCGATCGTGTCCGTCATGGAGCGGCGCAAGCAGGAGCTGGACTTGCCGTGGGCGGCGGGAGTCGGCGCGAAGTTCGCGCAAGTGTTCCCTCGTGCGTTCGATGCGGTGTTCGGAAAATTTTTGAATAAGAAGTAGGAAGTCTAAGGAGTTGTGCAGATGAGTTTCGAACAATTAGGGTTGAAAATAGAGCTGGCGGAGCGTTTGGCGGCAGCGGGAATCGCCGAGCCGACCGACGTGCAGAAAGCGGCGATTCCGGAGCTGGTGTCCGGGAAAGACGGCGTCATCGTCTCCCCGACGGGAACGGGCAAGACGCTTGCGTACTTGCTCCCGTTATTGAATAAGATCGACGGCTCCCGCCGCGAGGTGCAGGCGATCGTGCTTGCGCCGACCCAAGAGCTGGCGATGCAAATTATGCGCGAAGCGCAGACGTACGGCGAACCGCTTGGCATTCGCGCGGTGGCGCTTATCGGCGGAGCCGCGCTCTCCCGCCAGCTTGAGCGGATGAAGACTAAGCCGGCGCTTGTCGTCGGTACGCCGGGACGGGTGCGCGAAGTTTCGCAGACGAAGAAGCTTTCGCTGCATGCGGTCTCCTTCGTCGTCGTCGATGAGACGGACCGGGTGTTCGCGCTCGGAGGCAAGAGCGACGTAGAACATATGATGAGGCATTGCGCGCGCGAACGCCAAACCGTGTTCGTGTCGGCTACGCGCTCCGATGCGATGAAGGAAGCCGAGCGCAAGTGGCAGAAGGAGCCGTGGGTCGCGGACGAGACGGCCAGCGGCAACGATAACGGCTTGTCGCCGACGCTTAAGCATTGGTACTTCCTCAGCGACCGCAGAGATAAGATCGACATGATCCGCAAAATCGTTCGGCATATGAAGCCTACTTCGGCGTTATTGTTCGTCAACGATACGGAAAAGATCGGAGAGTTGCTCTCGAAACTGCGCTACGAGGGATTCTCCGTCGATGCGTTGTACGGAGATACGCCGGGTCGCGAGCGCGGGGAAGTGATGCAGCGGTTCCGCAAAGGCAGAACGTCGCTCTTGATCGCGACCGACGTCGCTGCGCGGGGGCTCGATATCCCGGGATTGCCGATCGTTATCCAGCTCGAGCCGGCGCTCGACGCGGACCATTACGTGCATCGCGCGGGACGAACGGCTAGAATGGGACGCGAAGGCACCTCGATTACGCTCATTACGCCGCAGGAGCGGTTCATCATCGATAAGCTCGAGAAGCAGTTGAACATTGAAGTCGCGCCGAAGATGCTGTCCGAAGGACGTATCGTGGCTCCCGAGGAAGCTGGAGTTCGCAAAAGCAGGGAGTTCGAGCGCAAGCTGAGCGAAGGCGACCGCGACCGGAAGGACCTCCGCCCGGCAAGACCGCAAGGGGGAGCGGAAACTTCTCCGGGCGCCAAGCCGGGGCAAGCTTCGCTAGGCGGCAAGCCGTTGTTCGGCGCTAAACCTGCGGCGCGTTTCGCTTCGGTTCCGCAAGCGGGCAACTCGGCGAAACCTGGCAATGTCACCAAATCCGGCACTGTATCGAAACCCGGCACGCCGCCGCAAGCAGCTAAATCTGCAGCCGCCAAACCGAAGCCGAAAGCGGACCGCGAACGCGACCGCAAAAACAAAGGCGCGCCGAAATGGCTGAAAGAGAAGCGCGAAGGCAACACGAATAATAAATAAACGATTTATGGGCCTATTCTCACGAGTTTGTCGGCGAGGGTAGGTCCTTTTTCATACTTTGGTCTTAAATTTCATCTAGGACCGCCTTATATTCGACCATGCTCCCGAATGTTATAGGCAGACGGTTAATCGCCGCACAAATACCTTGACAGAAGGAGTGTTATCAAATGACACACGCACCATCTATCATGAAAAAAACCGCAGTCGCATTGTTGGCGACAAGCATGCTCGCAGGAAGCGCGGTGGGAATCGCATCCGCCCATTCCAAGAACGAAGACTCCCACGGTAAAGGCAAAGATAAATCTTCTTCGCATAAAATCGAACTCAACTTCAAGGATCTGAACGACAAGCAATGGAAATGGGCTTACGAGCACATTATCCGCTTGGCGTCGCAAGGCGTATTCAATGGATACGAGGACGGCAGCTTCAAACCGCAAGCGAAGATCACTCGCATCGAAGCTTTGGTAGCGGCTGTTCGCCTGCTAGGCTTGCAAGCCGAAGCGGAGAAGCCAGAGAACATGAACGCGAAATTGAACTTCAAAGATTTCGATAAGATGAAATCGAAATACGGCTGGGCAGTCGGATATGTTACGGTAGCGCTCGAGAACGACTTGTTCTCCGAGAACGATATCTCCATCAATCCCGAACAACCGGCAACCCGCCTGTGGGCTTCCGTATTGCTGGTAAAAGCGATGAAGCTTGAAGCCGATGCGAAAGCGAAAATGGGTACGGAGCTGCCGTTCCGCGATGCGCGCGATATTCCGGCCGGATCCGTGGGTTACGTCGCGGTTGCGCTCGAGAAAAACCTGATCACGGGTTACGAGGTTCCCGCTTCCAAATGGAGCGATGACGATAATCATCGTTCTGGTCACCATTCGGACAAAGAAGACGGCGACGATAACGATCAAGAGGGCTCTGAATCCGTTGCCTACAATCGGATATTCATGCCGAACAAGCCCGTAACTCGCGCCGAGCTGGCTGCATTGCTCGATCGCGTGGACGAGCAACTGCCTGAAGAACAGAACGCGATGGCTATCACCGGCGTAGTACAAAGCGTCGTCAACGGCATCGTTACCGTGAAAAAAGCGGACGGCAAGTCGGTTGCGGTTACCGCAGCTCCGAACGTCTTTATTTTCCGCAACGACGTTAAAGCGCCGATCTCGTCGATCGTCGCCGGGGACGAAGTACTTCTCCGTACGTTCGAGGGTAAAGCGGTGTTCATCGAGGTGACGAAGGTCGCCGCGGCGAGCATTCAGTTCACCGACTTGGGCAAGCTGACCAACTTCACGCTGAATAACCAAGCGAAAATCGCCACCGTCACGGTGACGAAGCAAGTGAACGGCGTGGATCAATCCGTCACGTACAACGTGGATTCGAACGTTACGATTACGGGCGGCAACGGTGTGCTTGCGATAAACTCTGTCATCGTCGTGAAGGGCGATACGAGCATCGTTAAAGCAATCGAGATTCAGAACTAATAACAATATCGTTGGATACAACAGAGCGATCGCGCGGGGAAGGCCGCGCCGATCGCTTTGTTTTTTTGTGCGGAGCGAAGTTGGTCGGTATAATGAAGGGATAGAGTGAATGGTTGCCGAGGGGGATTCGCGAATGGCGTTGCCGCAACAACGAACGACGGTTCCGGCGCTGGAGATGAAGCAGCTGACTGGCGGATATAGCACGCGCAAGCCGGTGCTGCACGGGGTATCGATGACCGTTCATCCCGGAGAGCTGGTAGGACTGATCGGGTTGAACGGCGCGGGCAAGAGCACCGCGATCAAGCATATATTGGGACTTATGGTGCCGCACGGCGGGGAAGTGCGAATCGCGGGAGCTACGCTTGCGGATAACCGTGAAAAGTACCGGGCAATGACGGCTTACGTCCCCGAGCAGCCTTCCCTGTTCCCGAACTTATCGGTAAGGGAGCACATGCGCTGGACCGCGATGGCTTACGGATTGGACAAGGAATCCTCCGAGCGGAAGATGGCCGAGCTTGCGGACACGTTCCGGATGACCGAAGCGCTCGGCGCGCTGCCGGGAACGCTGTCCAAGGGGATGAAGCAGAAAGTGATGCTTATGAACGCGCTGCTCGTCTCGCCGCCGCTGCTCATTATCGACGAGCCTTTTTTGGGATTGGATCCGCTTGCGATCAAAGGCTTGCTTGCGGCGCTGGAAGACGCGAGGGCGAAAGGGAGCGCGATCCTCTTAAGCTCGCATATTTTGCCCGCGCTCGAGCGTAGAGCCGATCGGCTCATCGTGCTGCACCGCGGGCACGTCATCGCGGAGGGAACGCCGTCGTCCGTAATGGCGCAGGCGCGCGAATCGACGCTGGACGACGCGTTCGAAGCGCTCGTGACGGCTGCCGAGGGAGGCAGCCGCCGTGGGTGACCGAATGAAGGAGCAGGCCGAGTTCTTGCGCTCGCTCCGCGCTAATCGGGCGTCTTCTTTTCGCGGCGAGATCGTGCCTTATTTCCGTTACGTCTTTCAGAGCGGTTTCGGTTTGTTCTTATCGGCCTGTTTTTTCGCTGCGCTCATCTGGTACGTGGATCTCATTAAAGCGGTGCCGGCAGACTGGCCCGTGAGGACGGTAGGCATCGTTACGCTCAGTACCGCGGCTGTTATATCTCCGCTGAGGACTTACATGCGTTCGGCGGATACGGTGTTCCTATTGCCGATGGAAACGCAGTTATTGCGCCACTACATAGGTCCGGCCATAGGCAAAGCGAATGCTTCGGGCTTCGTGCGATGCTTGCTCGTCTTCGCGCTCTATGCGCCTATCTATGTCCGGTCCGAAGCTCTGGCAGGCGTAGCGCACGAGCAACCGATGGAATTGGCTATCGTGGCGCTGCTCGTATCGCTAATCGGAGGCTTAAACGCCTATGGCGGATGGCGGGAGCGGCAGCTGGCGTCGGCTAGCTGGCGGCTGCCGCTGCGTGCGGTACGCTGGGGCTTGACCGTATTGGCGATTACCGCGGTGCTTCTTAAGCCGCTCGTATGGGCGATTCCGTTCGTCCTGCTCTGCATGGCGATTCCATCGTTATTGTGGCGACTGTCTTCGCAGCATGCGCTGCCTTGGGAGCGGCTAATCGCGGAGGAAGAAGCCGTTCGGCGCAGGTGGATGGCTTTCCTAGGTTGGTTCGTGGACGTGCCGACCGAATCCGTTAAAACGTATCGGCGCAAATGGATTACGTGGATCGCGGATAGGATGGCTTGGCGTCAAAGCCGAGCATGGCATTATTTGTACACGCTGACGTTGCTGCGCGGCGAGACGTTCGGCGCATTCTTCAGATGGATCATCGTCGCGGCGTTCGTATTGGCGGCATCCGACAATCCGACCGTAGATGCCGTTGTCTACGCTATAGCGTTGCTAGTAGGCGGGATGCAGCTTAGCGAGCTGAAGCGCGTAAGGTTCGTCGAGACCGCGGACGCGCTGCCGATTCCGGCGGAAGAGCGTCTGCCGGCCGCGGCGTCCGTGGCGCGCATGCTCGGTTTGACGGCGGCCGTCGCGCTTGCTTGCGTGGCTGCGGCGACAGCTGGCGGCGATTTCTCACCGACGGTTGATGCGACGGTACTCGCCGTAGGGCTGTTATGGACGGGCTGGCTGCTGCCGCGAAGAATTGCTAAACCGACCGAGGACTTGGACTGAGCGCGTTGCGAAATAACGCGACAGGACCGAGTTATTGCGCAAGAGTAGACTCGATTGTGCAAAATAACGCGACGAGACCGAGTTATTGCGCAAGAGTAGACTCGATTGTGCAAAATAACGCGACGAGACCGAGTTATTGCGCAAGAATAGACTCGATTGTACGAGATAACGCGATGAGACCGAGTTATTACGCAAGAGTAGACCCGTTTGTGCAAGATAACGCGACGAGACCGAGTTATTGCGCAAGAGTAGACTCGATTGTACGAGTTAACGCGACGGGACCGAGTTATTGTGCGAGAGAACGTTTGGTTTTGCGGGATAACGCGGTGAGACAGAGTTAATGTTTTAAGCTGAGGTAAGCCCATGCTGAGATTCAGGAAAATAGGGTAAGATATTCTCCCGAGCGAAGGGGATATCATTAAAAAAGCCCCCAAAGCAAAAAAAATCGCCCGAGCCGTTCAAGAGAACGGCTCGGGCGATTTATCGTTAGGCTAATTCGCTTAAGCTTTGCCGGACTTCACGTCAAGCACCGCTTGATGGATGCGATCGAACAAATCTTCCAGATCTGACTCCTCGGTGCAGGAGAAGGCGACGCGCAGATCGGACGAGCCGAGCGCGATCGTGCCGACGCCGTAGGCGTCGAGCAGTCTTTGACGCACGGACTCCGCGTCTACCGCCAGCTTCAAGCACATGAAGTAGCCGGAGTTAAATTCGTAGTAAGGCAAGTCGTCGCCGAATTTTCCGCTATCAAGCAATTGCTTGACCTTGTTGGCGCGGCCCTTCATGATGTCGAACTTCTGTTGTTTTTGCGTTTCAAATTCGGGAGACTTCAACGCGTGCAGCACGAACGTCTGCGACGGGTGAGCGCCGCTGGAAATCGTCGCGCGAATGATGCCTAGCGTCTTTTGCTCGAGCGAGGACAGAACCGCTTCCGGCAATCCGCCGTAAGTGATGAAGCCTACGCGGAAGCCCCAAACGTATTCTTCCTTCGTCGCGCCGTCGATTTTGATCGGCAGAATGCGCTCGTGCAAGCCGCACAGCTGGCCGAACAACGACTCTTGCAACGAATTTTCGAAGAACAGCCCGAAATACGCGTCGTCGGTTACCGCGACAACGTTAATGCCGGCTTCCGCGGCGTCTTTCAACGCGGCGACGATCTCGCGGCCTTCTTCGGCGTCCGGGGTATAACCGGTCGGGTTGTTCGGGAAATTCAATAGAACGATCGCTTTGCCTTTGCTCTTCTGGGCGAGCAAAGCGTCGCGCAGACCGTCCGCGTTAAAGCGGTTATCCGCGTTGTAGAGCGGATAGTATACCATCTCCGCTCCGCGGCGAATGCCGAAGGTCAGCTCGTAGTTTTCCCAGTTTTTGTCCGGGATGACGATGGCGTCGCCGCTGTCCGCGAACAGATCCGCCACGATGCTAAGGCCGTGAGTCAGCGCGTTAGTCACGATAGGCAGGCTGGTTTTGACGCCGACCATCGAGGGGTTCTCCTTCAGCATCTTGTCGCGCCATACGGTGCGAAGCTCTTGCTTGCCGGCAGGCGGCGCGTATTCGTAAATATCTTTGGGATCGTAAGCGGATAACGTCCGTTGAATGATATCGAGGTGCATCGGAATGCCGTTTTCGGTAGCCATTCCGATCGTCGCGTTATAGCGGTTCGCTTTTTGCTTGGCTTCGGCTCCTTGGCTTAGAATGCCGATCTTAGGGAAATAGATCGCTTTGCCCAGGCCAGACAGCATGTTCAATACGTTGGGAGATTGCGCTGCAATCGTATCGTTTAACTGTTGTGCGAGCGTGTTCATCGTGTTCTTCCTTCCGAATAAACGTAATCAGGCCTATTGGAGCCAGTTGTCATTAGGAGATATTATACACCAACGGGCGGACACCGTCATCTAGATTGACAGAAGCGGCCAACACATTTAAATTCAAGCTAGAAGACGAGTTGCAACGGTTGAGGAGGATTGTGTCGTATGCTAAGTTTGGCGCCTTCATCGTACGTATTGTTAAGCGCATTCGCCAAAATCGTGTGCGAGCCGGGCTGGAAATGGCAGAAGCGGGAAAAGCCGCTGGCCAATTACGATTTATTCTATGTATGGAGCGGCGAAGGGGAAGTTGTCTTGAACGGCAAACCGTATGCGGTCGGCAAAGGCAGTTGCTTCTTGTTTCGACCTGGAGATCATACGAGCGCAACGCATAATCCGCAAAAGCCGCTCGTGTTAACGTATATTCATTTCGATACGAAGGAGCGGCCGGAAGCCGTGCCGGAGCCGTATCGCGTTCTGGAAGACACGTTCGATTTCGAACAGCTGCTGTCCCGCTATGTCCGCTTGTTCCTCGTTCGCACGTTCGCGGCGGAGGAAGAGGCTAGATTGATTTTGAAGCAGTTGGTCATCCACTTGCTCCGCGCGGACTTGGACGAGCCGGTCGAAAGACGGGCAAGCAACCAATTAACAGAGAGCATTCACGAGATCGCGAATTATATCCAGCAACATCCCGGCAACGTGCATCGGGTCGACGATTTGGCTGCCCGGGCGGGGCTGTCCACTCGTTACTTCTCGATCAAGTTCAAGGAACTGATCGGCGTATCCGTGCAGACGTACATGATTAGGTCGCGTATCGAGCGGGCGCAGCATCTGCTCATTCATGCCGGCATGAACGTCACCGAAGTGGCGGACGCGCTCGGGTATCGCGATATTTTCTTCTTCAGTCGTCAATTTAAACAATACACGGGCAAGAGTCCTTCGGAAATTCGCTAATCGTTCAATAGAAAAACGCCTCCATTCCCGCTAATAGCGAAGGATGGAGGCGTTTTTGCGTAAGGGGAGTTCCTTTACTCTACCTTAGTCAAAATGCCGAGCTTCTCGCCCATGCGTACTTTGTCTCCGACTTTAAGGTCGGTGCGAGGAGATAGCGTGCCGTCTTGCGTTAGCAGGACGATCGTGGAGCCGAACTCGAAGTAGGCAAGCTCTTGGCCGCGTTCAAGCTTAGACGGCTGAGGCTCGACGAATTTGATGCTGCTGACGTTCAGCGCGCCGACTTTGACGACGGCCGCCTCGCCTATGTCGTGACGGATGTAGGTGACTAGCCGCTCGTTGCGGGAGAGGACGCGGCGCATGGACGTTAATCCGAATTCGTTCACGGGATAGACGCGGCCGGGAATATGCTCGGTTTCAACCACGTCGCCATCGCAAGGCGAGTGAATGCGGTGGTAATCGGTCGGGCTCAGGTAGAGCACCCAGTAATAGCCGTGCAAATATTGAGCGACGCGCGGAGAACCGTTCAGCAGCTCTTCGATCGTATAATCTTGACCTTTCACTTGCAGCATCAGCCCGTCCGCGATCGTGCCGCACGCGGTGATTTTGGCGTCTACCGGACTAACGAGCGCTCCGGCGGACATGTCGACGGTACGGCTGCCGGGTTTCAGCCTGCGCGTGAAAAACTCGTTCAACGAGCGATACTCCTCTAGCTTTTTCTCCGCTTCTTCCACCGGAATTTTATACATCGAGGCGAACTTTGAAATCCACCTGCGGCTTAATGAGGATTTAGCGAAACGTCCCGTCATTCGGGAAATGAATTTGCGTGAGGACAGCTCCGTCATCATGCGCAGCAGCGAGCGTTTCATGCGGCCGTGCACTCCTTTGTAGTCAAATTGAATTCTGAGACAGTGTGACATATCGGTACGCAAAGTGCAATAGTTGCGGTTTCCATGTCACGCGCCCATCGCCCTGCGGAGGGCAATTGTATATGCTGTCACGAGCAGAAGGGGCCAACGAGGAGATGGGGCATATATGAAGGCGGCTTTTGTCACGCCGGGGGCATTCCCCGTACCTTCAGCCATGGGCGGATCAGTGGAGCGCGTCGTCGAGAAGGTCGTGCCTAGGCTCGCGCCGGAATTGGACGTAGTCATCTACAGCAGAACCGGCACAGGGCTGACCTCGCGGGGGGAACTGAACTATGTGCCGATCGAACGGTTTCCGGCCGTCAGCAAGGAAAAGTATTTTGCTAGCGTATGTCGCAGACTGCAGCGCTTTCGACCGAACATCATTCAAGTGGAAAATCGGCCGAAGTGGGTCCCGCGGCTTAAGCGGCGTTTTCCGGGATGCAGGGTGTGGCTTAACTTGCACTCGACGACGTTCATCTCGGGCTCCAAGCTTCGCAAAAAAGAGCGCGGGCGGTGTCTGAGGGCGGCAGATCGGATTTTCGTGAACAGCGATTATTTGAAGTCTTATATTTTACGGAACGTGCCGAACACGGGGATGAAAATCCACGTCAACCACTTGGGCGTCGAAGCTTTTCGTTTTCCGGGCCATTCGACGTTCGAAGGGCAGGCTTTACGCGCCATCGGACGTGTCGAACGCGGATGGGTCGGGCGCAAAATCGCGTTGTTCGTCGGAAGGCTCGTGCCCCAGAAGGGCGTACATCATCTGCTGGCCGCGGTGCCGGAGATCGTCGCCAAACATCCGGATGCGCTTATCGTTATCGTCGGCAGCGCGCTTTACGGCTCCCACCGAACGACGCGTTACGCGCGTTCCTTGCATCGGCAGGCTAAGGCATGGCGCCATCACGTTCATTTTCAACCTTATGTTTCTCATAACGAAATTCCTCGTTGGTTCGCGATGGCGGATCTCGCGGTCGTCCCTTCGATCGGCAACGAAGCGTTCGGGCTGGTCAATGTCGAGGCCATGGCGGCAGAACTTCCGGTCGTCGCGACGACGGCGGGCGGCATGAAGGAAATCGTCTTAGACGGCGTGACGGGGTTTTTGGTAACGAAGGAGCGTCCGGGAATCGTCCGCGGGCTTGCCGAGCGCATTTCGGAGCTATTCGGCAACGAGGACATGCGATACGAGATGGGTGAAAGAGGTCGGGAACGCGTCATGAATAGGTTCCTGTGGGAGCATACCGCACAGCGATGGTTGCAGCTTACTAGAGAATGAATGCCCGTACACTACGGGGTAACCGCCCATCCTCGTGACGTGCCCATGGGTGAATGCATATGATACTGGAGATTACGATGGATAGGAAGGAGACGGACATGAAAAAGAAGAGGGCATCAAAGCAGCCAAAGTCGCAGCCCAAATCGCGCCGACCGCTATATTACGTCGATAACCCGAACAATCTGGAGCTGAACTGGCTGGATGACATAAAGAGGCCAAGCGATAAGCCGATTACGGTTCACGGCGCCGAGCCGGTGGAAGGCTATGCGAATGAGCAAGCGGAGAGCCGATTAAACCTCGCGAAAGCGAGAACGGGAAGCAGAAATTTCGCCAACGTTATCCCGATTGAGGTGCACCGGTTGTCGGAGCCGTCCGAATTCAACGCCGCTTACGAGTACGTATCCACGCCTCTCCAGATCGACGAAATCGTTGCCGTCGCGACATCGGAGCCGGAGAACACGGCTCTGCAGGTAAAGTTGCAGGAGGCTGCAGCGGACGCGGACGCGATCGTCGCGCTGATCATCGAGGACGAGAGAGAGACGCAAGCCGAAGCGGAAGCGTTGCTTAATTCCCGCGAACTGCGCGCGTCCAAGCTGGAAGAGAAACGCTCGCCTTTCCGTCCCGCACCGCTTGTATACACGGACGATCTGGCCGACGAATCGATTACCGGGGATAAGCTCGCGCCATACTCCATTAGCGCTTCGAGGCTTGCCGCCGAATCTGTCGACGGGCACGCGTTGGCCGACTTCTCGGTAACGGCGATCAAGCTGGCGGACGGGGCCGTTACGAGTTCCAAGCTCGCGACGGAAGCGATCCTCGGCGATCATATCGCCAAGAACGCCATTTCGGGGCAAAAGATTCGCGACCGTTCCATAACAGGAGATAAAATCCGCGACGGCAGCGTATCGTCCGAGAAGCTGGCGGACCGGACGATTAGCGCCGACAAGCTGGCTGAGGGATCGATACAGTCGAAGCACCTGAGCGTGTCAATCATTACGTCGGATTTACTGCAAGATAAAAGCATTACCTCGGATAAAATCCGCAGCGGAGCGATCCGCAGCGACAGCTTGGCGAATGAAAGCATCGACACCTCGAAGCTCGCGGACGGCGCCGTTACGGCTTCCAAGCTGAGAGACAGATCGGTAACCGGGGATAAACTCGCGGGCGGTTCCTTAGCGTCCTATCACCTGACGGACGGACTTATATTGGCGGACCATGTCGCCGTCGGGCAATTGCAGGGAAAGCATTTGGCCCCGAACGCCGTAGAGGCGGAGCACCTCGCGAACGGGGCAGTCGGTACCCGAGAGTTGGCCGACCGGTCCGTATCAGGAATAAAGCTAGCCTCCGAGTCGATTGGAAGCGAGCATCTTCACAAGGGAGCCGTACAAAGCGATCATCTAGCAGAAGAGGCCGTTGAGGCGAAGCACTTGGTCGACGGGGCGGTTATCGCCTCCAAGCTGGCGGAGCAATCCGTCTCGACGCTCAAGCTCGTAGACCACGCCGTTACTTCGACCAAGATCGCGGACCAGAACGTCGTCTCCGGCAAAGTCGCGGACGAAGCGATTCAGTTCCGTCATTTGGCTAAAGGCAGCGTAGGCTCCGAGAAGCTGATCGAAGGAAGCATAGAGTCGCGTCATCTCACCGAGCGGTCGGTAGAGAACGCGCATCTTGCGCTTCGGTCGGTCGGACGGGAGCATCTGCGGGATAAGCTCGTCGGTTCGGAGCAATTGTCCGTAGGGTCCGTAGACTCGCAGCATATCGCGGACGGAGCGGTCGGTCCGGTGCAGTTAGCGGATGGCTCGGTCGGCGCAGGCAAGCTTGCGGACAAATCGGTAGGCGCAAGACAATTAGGCTTGTCCAGCATTCAAACGAGGCATTTGTCTCCGGAGAGCGTAGGCGCGGAGCAATTGGCTACCGGCGCGCTCAGACCCTATCATTTCGGACCGGAGATCGTCATGGGAGACGCGATCGCGTCCGATGTGGTCGAGAGCCGGCATATTCGCGCGAATGCCGTTCAAGCCGAGCACTTGACCGGAGGCTCCGTCGGAACCTATGCGTTGCAGCACGAATCGGTAACGGAGCGGGTCATTGCCCCGGGAGCGGTAGGGGAACGTCAGCTCGGCATACGTTCCGTATTTTCGCATCATCTCGCCGATCATTTGATCACGTCCTTGAAATTATCTCCGGAATGCGTATCGACGGACAAAATCGCGGATTACTCGGTCACCTCGACAAAGCTGGCGGACGCTAGCGTCACCGCAGACAAATTGGACGAATACGCGGTGTACGAGAGAGCGCTGCAAGACGGTTCGGTTACCGGTCGAGCGTTGGCGGAGGGAGCGATCGACGCCCCTCATTTGCAACCGAAAGCCGTTCGTTCTTATCACTTGGAGGACGGGGCCGTTACTTTCAGTGCGATCGCGGACGGAGCGATTACTTCCAGGAGCATCGCCGACCGCTCCGTTCAGGCGAATCATCTGGCCGAAGAAGCGGTACGCGGAATTCATTTGGCGGAGCAGTCCATAGTGGGCTTGCATTTGACGGATAACAGCATACGGGAGCAGCATCTTAACGACGGTATCGTGACTTCGGCTAAGCTGGCGTCGGGTAGCGTCAATGGCGAGCATCTGCGGCCAAGCGCGATCGGATACGGACATATCGCGAGCCAAGCGGTGTCTTCGGTTCACTTGCAGCTTGAATCCGTCGATTCGATTCATCTTCGCAAAGAAAGCATTATGACCGAGCATTTGGCGGTAGATAGCGTCGACGAATCCGCGCTCATCGAAGGCTCCGTAACGACGGGCAAGCTGGCGGACGAGAGCGTTACGGGAGCGAAGCTTGCTCAGGGCAGCGTCGGCGGAGGTCATGTGCAGCTGGAGAGCATCGGCGGCAAGCACTTGCGTCCCGAGTCCGTTCACGGGTTCCATATACGTAAAAATACGATTTCTCTTACGCATTTGGCCCCGGATTTGTTGGAAATCGCCAAGCTGGCCGAATGTCGCGTAAACGCCGAACGGATCGAGTCGGCTGCGGTCGACGAGCGTCATTTGACGGACTATGCCGTTACGTCGATTAAGCTGGCGGATGGAAGCGTCGTAGCCGACAAGCTGGCGGATGGAAGCGTCGAAGCCGGCAAGCTGGCGGAAGGCAGCGTCGTGTCCGGCAAGTTGGCGGAAGGCAGCGTCCTGTCCGATAAGCTGGCGGAAGGCAGCGTGTTATCGGGTAAGCTGGCGGAAGGCAGCGTAGTGTCGGGTAAGCTGGCGGAAAGCAGCGTGGTATCCGGCAAGTTAGCGGAAGGCAGCGTCGTGTCCGACAAGCTGGCGGAAGGCAGCGTAGTGTCCGGTAAGCTGGCGGACGGAAGCGTCATAGCCGGCAAGCTGGCGGAAGGCAGCGTCGTGTCCAGTAAGCTGGCGGAAGGCAGCGTCATAGCCGACAAGCTGGCGGATGGAAGCGTCGTGTCCGGCAAGCTGGCGGACGGAAGCGTCGTAGCCGCTAAGCTGGCGGATGGAAGCGTCGTAGCCGACAAGCTGGCGGATGGAAGCGTCGAAGCCGGCAAGCTGGCGGAAGGCAGCGTCGTGTCCGGCAAGTTGGCGGAAGGCAGCGTCCTGTCCGATAAGCTGGCGGAAGGCAGCGTGTTATCGGGTAAGCTGGCGGAAGGCAGCGTCGTGTCGGGTAAGCTGGCCGATGGCAGCGTGGTGTCCGACAAGTTGGCGGACGGAAGCGTGGTGTCGGGTAAGCTGGCGGACGGAAGCGTCGTGTCCGGCAAGCTGGCGGACGGAAGCGTCGTAGCCGCTAAGCTGGCGGAAGGCAGCGTCGTATCCGGCAAACTGGCGGACGGAAGCGTCGTAGCCGATAAGTTGGCGGAAGGCAGCGTCGTGTCCAGTAAACTGGCGGAGGGCAGCGTAATAGCCGACAAGCTGGCGGAGGAAAGCGTTACGTCCGACAAGTTGGCGGTAGGTAGCGTAGTTACCGATAAACTTGCGGAAGGCAGCATCGTGTCCAGTAAGCTTGCGGATGCTAGCGTCTTATCCGATAAATTGGCGGAAGGCAGCGTAGTCACCGGCAAGTTGGCGGACGGAAGCATCGTAGCCGACAAACTGGCTGAGTTCAGCGTAGTCACAGGCAAACTGGCGGAAGGCAGCGTAGTGACCGGTAAGCTAGCGGACGGAAGCGTCGTAGCCGACAAGTTGGCGGACGGAAGCGTTGATGCCGACAAGCTGGCGGAAGGTAGCGTAGTGACGGGTAAGCTAGCGGACGGAAGCGTAATTGCCGACAAGCTTGGGGAAGAAAGCGTCACGTCGGATAAACTCGCGGTAGGCAGCGTAGTAACAGGCAAGTTGGCGGACGGAAGCGTCACTGCCGAGAAGCTTGCGGAAGGAAGCGTCACTGCCGATAAGCTTACGGAAGACAGCGTAGTGACCGGTAAGCTGGCGGACGGAAGCGTAATAGCCGATAAGCTTGCGGAAGAAAGCGTCACTACCGACAAGCTCGCGGAAGGCAGCGTAGTGACCGGTAAGCTGGCGGACGGAAGCGTCGTGTCGGGTAAGCTGGCGGAAGGCAGCGTCGTGTCCGGCAAGCTGGCGGAAGGCAGCGTCGTATCCGATAAGTTGGCGGAAGGCAGCGTAATATCGGAGAAGCTGGCGGAAGGCAGCGTCGTGTCCGGCAAGCTAGCCGATGGTAGCGTGGTATCCGACAAGTTGGCGGAAGGCAGCGTCGTTACCGTCAAACTGGCCGAAGGAAGCGTAACGTCCAGTAAGCTGGCTGATGGCAGCGTTGGATCCGACAAATTGGCGGAAGGCAGCGTTGTTACCGAAAAGCTTGCGGAAGGCAGCGTAACGTCAAGTAAGCTAGCGGATGGAAGCGTCGGATCCGACAAGTTGGCGGAAGGCAGCGTTGTTGCCGATAAGCTGGCAGAAGGTAGCGTAACGTCCGACAAGTTCGCGGACGGAAGCGTCGGAACCGACAAGTTGGCGGAAGGAAGCATCGTTGCCGGTAAACTGGCGGAAGGCAGCGTAACGTCAAGCAAGCTAGCTGACGGAAGCGTCGTTCCGGCAAAGCTGGCGAACGGAAGCGTATTGTCCAGCAAGCTGGCGGAGGGCAGCGTCGTTTCCACGAAGCTGGCGAACGGAAGCGTATTGTCCAGCAAGCTTGCGGAAGGTAGCGTAGGTTCCGGTAAAATAGCGGACGGCAGCATCATCGCTAGCAAGCTTGCCGAAGGCAGCATCCTTACCAGCAAACTGGCCGAAGGACTTATCGTAGCGAGCAAGCTAGCGGACGGAAGCGTATTGACCGGCAAACTGGCGGAAAATAGTGTTAGTTCCAGTAAGCTCGCGGAAGGCAGCGTAACGTCCGCGAAGCTCTCCGATGGAGCGGTCACCGGCAGCAAGCTAGCCCCGGAAATCATAGAACTGCTAGAGTTGTCCGCATCCATCATAACGCCGGATCGTTTGGCCGACGAAGCGGTGACGTCGGATAAACTGGCGGAGGGCGCGGTGGAAACGAGTAAACTCGCCTACGGCGCGGTAACGTCGGATGAACTGTCTGATGGCTCGGTGGAAACGAGTAAGCTCGCCTATGGCGCGGTGACGACGGATAAACTGGCAGATGGCGCGGTGGAAACGAGTAAGCTCGCCTACGGCGCGGTAACGTCGGATGAACTGTCTGATGGCTCGGTGGAAACGAGTAAACTCGCTTATGGCGCGGTGACGTCGGATAAACTGGCCGAGGGCTCGGTCGAAACGAGTAAGCTCGCCTACAGCGCGGTGACGTCGGATGAACTGGCCGATGGCTCGGTCGAAACGAGTAAGCTCGCTTACGGCGCGGTAACGTCGGATAAACTGGCCGAAGGCGCGGTCGATGGCGAGAAACTACGCGCAGGCAGCATAACGAGAGAGCATCTTAGCGAGAAAATCGTCGGTTCCGAGCATATCGCGGACGGAAGCGTAGGCATAGAGAAGCTATCCGACGACGTACTTGAGCTACTTGCGCAGTTGCAGATCCAGGAGCCGCGATTTGAGCAACCTGAACCAACACCGGCACCGTTCACCACGGACGCCTTCGCGTTTGAGCTGGAAGCAGGTAGCGTAACTGCCAAGCACATCGCGGAAGGTACTATCGGAAACGCGCAACTGTCATTCCTTCCCGTAATCGCGCAGCAACCGGGCGTCTCGCTACTGTTCGGTAGCCAGCCCTATGCTTTCGTTGGCGCCATGGAAACGATCCGGCTGACGGTTTCGTTCGCGGAGCCTTTCGAGGATCTATCTTACGTCCTAGTAGCGATGTGCGATCATCCTTCCTGTATTTGTTACTTGCGCGACAAGAAAGCAAACGAAGCTGAACTCGAAGTCATCCGCACGCGACTGGGACCCGAGCCTAAAGGTTGGATTCAATGGATCGCGGTAGGAACTAAGTCATCGCAATAATATGGGAAAAAGGCGCCGATCTAGGTCGGCGCCTTTCCTGTGCGGGAGTCGTCTTTCCGCCAAATTAGCGTTCTCCTGCACCGTTAAACCGATGAAACCGATAAAACCGATCTCCCTGAGCGAAGGGGATATCGTTATAAAGGGCCGCGAACCCCCATTTCTCCCAACACCGCCTTAAAGCAAATTATCCGATTATGCGCAAGAGACGAGCCTATGCTGGCTCTTTTATGGTAAATAGGTTGCCGTTCCTCCGACCTGTACATATGCCGTTGCGAATGGACACGTCACACATACAATGGTTTGTAAACCGATGCCCGAGCTGAGGGGGTGGATGGATTGGCCTACAAGCGTGGGAGGAAGCCGGTCCGCGCATCCGCGCCGCGTTCGAGGCGCATGAACCAGCGCCTTCCGGCGAAGCTCGCGATGCCTCCCGTACGGTTGACCGACAAGGACGCAACGTCCGGTCAGCTGACGTTGTCTCATTCGTCGCCTTATGTTTCGGTCGTTATTCCGGTCATGAACGAGAGAAGAACGCTTAGCAGGGTGATCGCCGAAGCTTTCCGCGTTCATCCGAAGACGGAAGTCATCGTCGTTGCGAACGGGTCGACTGACGGGTCGATGGCGATCGCCAAAAGATGCGGAGCCAAAGTACTCGCCTACAAACGTCCGTTAGGTCACGATGTGCCAAGGGCGATCGGCGCCAAAGAAGCGCAAGGAGACGTCATCCTGTTCATCGACGCGGATATGGTCATCCCTGCCGCGAAGCTGAGGCCGTTCGTCGATTGCGTCTCCGACGGCGTAGACGTCGCGCTTAACGATTATTCCGGACCGGTTAAAAAAGCAGTCGTACATGGCGTCGTGCTTGCCAAGCATGCGCTTAACCTATTATTCGGCAGACCCGATTTGCAAGGCGCGTCGATGACCGCCATCCCTCATGCGATAAGCCGCAAAGCGCTGGAGCGCATAGGTACGTACGCGCTGTCCGTTCCTCCTTTAGCGCATACGATGGCCATACGCGAGGGACTGAAGGTTCAAAGAGCCGTTCGCATTAACGTTGGACGGTTAAATCCGCTCAGGAGGAAACGCGAACGGAGGCATTCCTTGGAGCCGCTAATCGTAGGCGACCATCTGGAAGCGATACAGTGGTGGCTGAAGCAGACGGATTATCGCGGCGGCTACGAAGACGGAGCGCGACAACGTTGGATGGTGACTTAACAGAAGATGAGAACAAGACGCAGTGCGCCGCGGGCGGCGTCGAAAATGAACGTAAGAAAACACGGAGAGGTCGTTCGCTATAAACGATCAAACTTACAACCATCGTCCGACTTTCGCGGATCGTATGCGCAAGGTTTGCGCGACGGCGAGTTATGGCTCCAATCCCGGCAAGCGGAAAGTATCGGATTCGAGGATGCAAGAGCGGCCGTTCATCGCCTGTGGAGCAACCGGTATTACTCCGAAACCGCGTTAAAGCGCATTGAATGGAAAAGGCTTATTAATCTCGGTGAACGATACGGCGCGGGATTCTTGCAGCGTTGCGCGGATACGAAGCCGATTATGCCGGTTCCGCTGCGCAATACGGCGGCCGCGATCGTCTGTATCCGGCACCCTTCAGGCGCGCTATTTCGCGCGCTAGCGGAGCTTGATGCGTTGCCGCTACAGGAAATCATCGTCGTCGTGTACGGCGTTCAGACGCAGCCGTTGCTGACGGAATTCGTCCCTCCGCGCTCGTCGGTTATCTATTTATCGGACGTAACGGACCCCGATATTGGACGGGCACTAGGCGCTAAACTAGCAGTCGCGAAAATTTTGCTGTTCGTGGACGGCAATAAACCGGTGTCCGCGAGCGTCTTGGCAAGGTTTCTATGGGAATGCGATAGAGGGGCGGATATCGCGCTTAACGATCTGTCCATGAAAAAAATATGGTTTCATGAGCGCGGGGGTATTCAGAAATTGCAAGAATTTCTGAACGCGAGTCTCAATCGCCCGGATTTAAAGTCGAATTCCTTAACGGCGTTGCCCTATGCGTTGTCCCGCAAAGCGCTGGACACGATCGGAGCGGCCACGTTGTGCGTTCCGGCGAAGGCGCATGCCGTCGCCATCTTGAGCAAGCTGCGTATCGTTACCGGCGGCACGGTGGCGGGTTCCGCGCGGACGCCCGCGGGCGAATCCGTTAGCCGCTTGATCGCCGGGGATCATGCCGAGGCGTGGCATACTGCGATCGCGATTAAGGGAAGCAGGCTTACGCGTCCGGATCTGTATCGCAATCGAGAGGTTTTGGGCGACATGGATCGATGATCGTTACAACTACGGGGAGGTATTGTCTTGAAGGCAGTCATACTAGCGGGTGGAACGGGATCGCGCCTCAAGCCGCTTACTTACTGGACGAACAAACATCTGCTCCCGGTCGGTTCCTACCCGATGATCTGTTACGGCGTAGCGAAGCTTCGCGAAGCCGGCATCCGAGATATCGTCATCGTAACGAACCGGTCGGCGATCGGAGGCTTCGCCGAAGTGTTGGGGAGCGGTCGGGATTGGGGCGTATCCATCGTCTATCGGATTCAAGAGGAAGCGGGAGGCATCGCGCAGGCGCTTGAGTTGGCGAGACCGATTATGGCGCCCAAAGAGAAGTTCGTCGTCCTGCTCGGCGACAACCTGTTCGAAGAGAGCTTGCGGCCTTACTGCGAACTATACGAACGGCAAAACGGAGGGGCGATGCTGCTGCTGAAGAAGGTAGCGGATCCTCGCCGATACGGCGTGCCTAAACTGGATGAAGCAAGCGGGCGGATCGCGTACATCGAAGAGAAACCGGAAATTCCGCAGTCGAACTACTGCGTGACGGGGTTATATTTCTACGATACCAGCGTGTTCAACCTTATCGACGGCGTGAAGCCTTCCCGCAGGGGAGAGCTTGAAATTACCGACGTGAACAACGCCTACGCGGAGCTTGGAGTGCTGACCTACCAAGAACTGAAAGCTTGGTGGACGGACGCGGGTACGTTCGAATCGCTAGAGGAGGCAGGAAGGAGACTAAAGGGGGCGATCTCATAAAAGCCCTCATTATGGCTATTCGGTCTTCTCGACAGTCGAAGCGATTCCGCAGCAAAATCCGCGTACGCCGTACCGGCAAACACCGTCGTTCGATTAGGCGTACATCGTTGCGGTCGCCCAAGCGAAAGACGGTTAGCCAGCTACCGACGAATGCGGGTTCCGGATACGGGGCTTCCTTCAGCTCCGAATACGAACTCGGCTACAAGCGCGGGATGATAGACGGCGCGGAGAGATTATTGGAGAAACATTTGCCTACCGATGCCATCATTCCCGGGATCACGGCGACGGAGGCGATGGCGGCAGGCGTCCAAGCGTTAAAAGCAAGGGCGTTGCCTTTGCTCGGAATGGAGAGCGTCTTCGAGGAGTTGGAGGACGCGATTCGGAACCGGCGTCCCTATGCGTTCGTCCGTCTCGGGGACGGCGAATTAATGACGCTCGCCCAGAACGTCGTATTGCCCGTGTCCGAGGTTCGCGCGTCCAGTCCTTATTTGCCGTACGCGGGTATCGTCGTACCGGACCTCGAGGCGCGAGACGAGCTAGCCCGGATCATTCGTTCCGTTAATCTCGTCGGCGTGCCTATTTCCAGGCAACCGCATTTTCAACCGTTATTATTTCGCGTTTTTCAAGCGCACGGCATAGCATGCTCTAGTCTCAAGCTCACGACCTCGACGATGAACTATGCGCTCCATGAGCACGGTTACCTGCAACGGTTGATTGCGGGACGCAGGCTGCTGCTAGTCGGCAACGTCGCGGCGGAACTAGCGCAGGCGCTGAAGGCTCAAGGCCATAACGTCGCGGGGATAGTCTGCCCGGTCAAAGGATATCCGGACGTCGGGCGCGTCGTCGCCGAGGCCGTAACGCACGACTTCGATCTCGCGATCGTGTCGGCGGGCATCCCGGCCGTTCCGATCGTCGCGCGCATTGCTGAGCTTACGGGCAAAGTAGCGATCGATTTCGGCCATTTGGCCGATCAAATAGCGGGGATCAAAACGAGAATCGCCGCGATTCAAAGCGAATAAGAGAGGTGAGAGGCATGGCGGCGTCCCGTAGCCCATCGCATCGGAACAATCGTCGATCCGCCGGGCAACGCGGGCGGCGAAGGAACGGTACCGCAAGAGGAAGTGCCGGCCGTCGCCAAGTCCGAGTAGCTAACCAACCGATTAATGACGGTTACGGCGCGATTTTCAAAGAAGGTTTTGAACAAGGCTATCAGCTTGGCGTTCAGACGGGGATACAGCGGTATCCGGTGCCGTTCGAAGGCACGAGCATCGTCATTCCGACCTACAACCAAGCGGCGCTCGTGCAGCAATGCATCGAGACGATCAAGTGGAACACGCCGGAGCCTTACGAGATCATCGTCGTGGACAACGCTTCGACCGACGGCACGGCTGCCTATTTACAAAAAGTATGCGGCGAGGTCCGATCTCGCGTGTTGGACAAAAACTACGGCTTTTCCGGGGCGATCAACGTCGGTCTGATGATGGCGAAAGGACGCACCATCGTCCTGCTTAATAACGATACGATCGTTACGGCGAACTGGCTGACCAATATGCTGCGTTGCTTGAACAGCGACGAACGCATCGGCATGGTCGGTCCGATTACCAACTACATCAGCGGAAGCCAGCTCGTTAAGGTTCCCTACAAATCGCTTAGGGAGATGCCGGAGTTCGCTAGGCGCAACAACCGTTCGGATCCATCGCGCTGGCGGCAAACGGATAAGCTAATCGGGTTCTGCTTGCTGTTCCGCAGGGAGCTGTTCGAAGAGGTCGGTTATTTCGACGAGGGATTCGAGATCGGCAATTACGAAGATAACGATTATAGCGTCCGCGTACAGCTGCTTGGCAAAAAATTGATGATCGCCGACGATTCCTTCATTCATCATATCGGCAGCGTGAGCATCAAAGCGGTCGGAGATCGCATGGTAAAGGTAAACAATCAGAACGAGGCGTTCTATAATCGCAAATGGCCCCGAATCGGCGAGCTAATGGAGTCTCTAAAAGTACACGCCGTATCTAGAGCCATGCCAGCGGGTACGGCAGCGCTATATCCGGAACGCATCATCGTAAGGGGAGTCGGCGCGGACTATTTTTGGATCGAGCAGGGGACGAGAAGACTCGTGAACGGGGTCGTGAACGTGCCCGTCGTCAAAGTGTCGCACGTCGATTTGCTCCGCTGGCCGATCGGGGAACCGATACAAGCTGGAGAAGCGGAACGCCGATGGTTCGGGCAATCGGGAGCGGATGCGGCCGATGCTACAACTTGCACCGTTAAGATGCCGGACGGAGCGCTTTACTATATCGAGGGGAGCACGATTCGCAAGCTGCAAGGCGAATCTGCCTTACGCGGTTGGAGTTTGCACCTCAAACCCGAGAAGACGATATCGTCCGATCAATTATCCAGGTTGCACGTCGGTTTACCGATCATTGCCCCGCCTGTCATGAAGCAATCGCTATAAAGACGCACTGCCCGCTCGGCCGCCTGCCTGCCGCCGAGCGGGCAGTTGTTGTTCGGCGCCGCTGTGGCAAGCGACGCGAGGCGGCATATGCTATAGATGATTAGAGCGACGGGAGGAGTCGGATCGCATGCAACAAATGCAACAGGAGCTATTGACGGAGATCGTCATCCACTTGTCTCACTCCCATCAGCAGATGGCAAGAATTTTGAGCGCCAAGAGGCAAGTGACCGTCCGAATGGCGCAGCTGATCGACGTGTTGCCGAACGAGCATCCTCATCTGAACGGATTGAGCGGATTGGTCGATAGCTCCACCGAAGTGACCAAGAGCGTAATCTCTTTTTTGAACAGCATAGCGGATCTCGAGGAAGCTGTAGCGGATAGCATGACGCACGTGCTCAAAGCGATCGGGAATTCAGGGGACGAAGAGTGACGATACCGGCCTGGAAAGGAGGGCGACAATGACGCGCGAAGATGCTTATAATATTACGCTTGACGCGATCGCCAAGATGCAATGGAACGTAGCGATGATCCTCGAAGCGAAAGCTACGGAAGCCGAGAAAGTCCGGAATTGGCTGCTTCATCACGTTACGAACGATACTTACGAAGCGCATAGCGAGCAACTGACGACCTGTTTGCAATTTCATGAGCAAAACGTCGAAGTAATCGACGGACTCGTAAAGCTATGTAATGGTCTAAGCCGGAACCTTAAAGAAATCATCAATCCGGAAAAAGATAACTCCGACGCCATGTCGTCGTTCATGAGCGGATTCGGGTCCGAGGATAAAAGCAAATGAGCCGGCGTGAGCAGGAATGGACGATCAAGCTTAGCTTGATGGGCTCCATCGCGAGAAGTCAGGAAGCATTGGCGAAAATTTTGCAGAACGCGGCGAATGTCACTGATCTGACGGGCGTAACTCCGGAGACGTTGCAAGAGCACGTGAGGGTCATTACGGGCATGCAAGGTGCTTTGCTGCACATGGTTACCGGATTCAGTTGGCGCCCGCCCGTAAGAGGTACGCCGGCTTCTCCATGGTTATCGGAACAAATTTCGCAACGCCGACAACATACGGCCGGCAATCGGCGATAACCGGAGGAACATACTTCCAGGAGGTGCCTCGTAATGAAGCGGAAAAAGCGAAGCTCTCGATTGCGCAAGCGAGTCGGAGGGAAGGCGAAGGTAAGGGGAAGCGGTACGCGAAAACGTCCGACGACAAGACGACGGAAGTCGAGAAGCGGCATCGGCAAACTCCGCAACAGAAGTCTCATTCGCGGTCGCAGGCGGCGTATAGCAAGCAGGTTGCAGAGGCCGCGCGCGGATCTGACCCAGGCTTATAACGAAGGATATAATGCAGGGTTCAGCAAAGGCTTCGAGGACGGCCATCAGATCGCTTACGAACAGCAAGCGTGAACGGAGATAGATAGGGTTGCCTAATACCGGGATGGGGCTAAGAAGGATGCCCCATCCCTTGCTGTTGTCCGGTTAGTCGCGGTGGCGGGACAAACGTCCATGCTTGTGCCTAAATTCGCGCTTCGGGCGGGTATGTATCCAAGTCCATCCCCGCTAATGTGCATATATTGATTGCGGGTGATGAGGATGCGGACACATCGTGAAGCAATGGGACGACAAAGCGAACGTGAATCGGCGTTCCGCAGCGGTTGGATGCAAGGATGGCGGCTCGGCGCCTGCGGGCGGATCGACGAGTCGATCGTCCCGGAAGCAGGACCGATACGCAACGGGCGGGTGCTCTATGTTCCGCAGGGCTTCGAAGCTATCGATGCCGGAATATTCGAAGCCCTGCAAGCTAACGTTTCGGAAGTGATTTTGGGTTCCAACGATCAAGTCAAACGTCAAGCGGAGCAGCACAGACCGGATGCGATCGTCGTCTTGAACGGCGTTCATCTGTTCGCCAAAGACTATTTGGAACAGATCGACGCCATTCGGCATCAGATGGGCATCCCGGTCGTTGTCTGGTTCGTCGACGATCCTTATGTAACCGACAATACGGTGAAGCTGGCGCTTCATTACGATTACGTCTTTACGCATGAACGATCCTGCGTAAGTTTATATCAATCGATCGGCTGCGCGAACGTACACCATCTGCCTCTCGCCGCGCACTTCGGCATGTTCCGGCCGATGCCGGTGCCTAGAACGTATGACACGGACGTGTGCTTCATCGGCACGGGCTTTCCGAACCGGATTGAGTTGTTCGATAAGATCGCTCCTTATTTGAAAGACAAGAAGGTGTTTATCGCCGGCGCGCTATGGGACCGCATGAAAAACTATCCGCTCATCGAACGTTTTCTCAACAAAAACGGCGTTCCGGTTCCTGAGTCGGCCTTGTACTACAACGGTGCGAAAATCGTCATCAATCTGCATCGTGTCCCTGGGGCGAGCCCCGAGAATCGCAACAAAATCGATTGGCCCGCGGAGTCCATCAATCCCCGTACTTTCGACATGTCGGCATGCGGTACGCTGCAGTTAACGGATGCGAGAAGCGAGCTTCCGGAATTGTACGCGGTCGGCTCGGAGCTTGCGGTCTATCGCGATGCCAAAGATTTGATGGAGAAAATCGATCATTATCTCAAACACGATTCCGAAAGACTGCAAGTTGCCGCGAGAGGTTACCGGCGCACGAGAAAGCATCATACGTTCGACGATCGAATCAAAAGGCTATTGGACATAATCGGAATCCGATAAGACTCGGTACTATATCTTAGCGCGGGAGGGATTGCTATGGCAGCATGGAGGATACGTTCGCGAAGACAGGCGCGAAGCGATGCCTATGCGCTCGGATGGAGCCACGGCCATTGGTTCGGAAGGTGCGAAGTCGCCAGGCAGCGAGCGATGCCACTTGTCGTCAAGCGCCCACTGCACGTCATGTACGTGACCTCGGGCAAAGGCTATCCGTATAGCCCGCTGGATTTTGCCATCCAGGAGACGTTGAAAGAAGTCGCGACCCGCGTCACGATAGCCGAACCGAAACAGGACATCGCATTCATCGCTTCTCAAGCGAGGCCGGATCTAATGCTCGTGCTGGACGGAATGAACTTGCCGCCCGAGAAGGTGACCGCCGTAAGAGCGCTAGGCATCAAGACCGCGATCTGGTTTACCGACGATCCCTACTATACGGACATCACGGCAGGCATCGCCCCGCATTACGATTGCGTGTTTACGCTGGAACGAAATTGCTTGCCATTCTATCAAACCCTGGGCTGCGCGCGCGTATACTATTTGCCGCTGGGAGTATTCCCGCCGGCCTTCCGTCCGTTCAACCCGAGGCAAGCGCTTCGCGGAGACATTACCTTTATCGGTTCCGCCTATTGGAACAGGGTGTATTTTTTCGAACGGCTTATTCCGCTTATCGCGCGACATAAACTGTACATTTCCGGCTTGTGGTGGGATCGGCTATCGAATTATACGAAGTATAAGGGGCACTTCGATCATCAAGCCTGGCAAGATCCCTCGAAAACGTGCGAGAGATACAACGCCAACAAGATCGTCATTAACGCGCATCGCTCGACTGATGACGAATCTTACAATATGAACAAAGCCAAAGTCGCAGCCGTATCGCCGAATCCGCGCACGTTCGAAATCTCGGCTTCGGGTACGCTTCAGATGACCGACATGCGGCAGGACCTGGAACAATTTTACGTGCCGGGGGTAGAGGTGGTTACTTACGACTCGCCTCAGGATTTGGCGAATAAAGCGGAGTATTACTTACATCATGAATCGGAGCGACAGGAGATCGCGCTCAGGGGGCTTTATCGAACGATGAGGGACCATACGTATGCGTCGAGACTGAATCAACTGTTCGACGTGGCGATGTCGCCATGAACCGGACGAAACCGAAGCTGCTCATTTTCTCGCATATTTGCAACCCGGTGCTCGTTACGGGCGGAGAGAAAGTACTTTCTTTATTTTTGCAGGAGCTGGTGATTCACTATGACTGCGTGATGATCGTGCCGGAGTTCGGCGCGATCGCGCATAAAGCTAAGTCCATAGGCATCCGGACGGTCGTGCTCGATATTCCGCTATGCTTCTCGTTATATACTTGCGCGCCCTCCGTCTTCCAGGAGATCGAAACTTTGAAGCAACAGCCCGCATGGCGAACGGTACATGCTCTGCTCGCTCATGAGCGTCCCGACGTCGTCATGGTGAATACGTCCGTTCATCCTCTTCCCGCGATGGCCGCGTACTCGCGAGGCATACCGACGGTATGGTTATTAATGGAGACCCTATACGATACGGTGCATCGGGATAAATGTGCAGCCTTCATCGCAGCCAACTGCGATATTATCGTCGGGATGTCCCGAACGGTGCTCAAGCCTTTTCAAGGGGTAAAACACGCGCGCAAGACGTACAAGATGCCGCCATATCTTAAGCTAGATGAGCTTGTGCCCGGCGTGTGGCCGCAGGCTAGAACGCAGCTTCGCAGGCTGTATCGCTGGAAAGATGAGCATTGCGTTGTCGGTTTCATAGCGGCTACGATCTATCCGAACAAAGGACAGCTTCAATTCGTCGAAGCGATGCTGCCGATCGCCGCGGAAAATCCGAACGCGAGATTTCTCATCGTCGGCAGCCAAGTCGACGAAGGCCATTATATGGCTTGTCGCACGCGGGTGCTCAAGGCGGGTTTCGAGGACCGGTTCGTGTTTTATCCGTTCGCGGAACATATTCATCAAGTTTATCCGGCAATGGATATCGTCGTCGTCCCGAGCCTGATGACGGAAGGCTTCGGCATGACGTCGCTCGAAGGGATGATGTTCGGCAAAGCAGTCGTAGCTTATTCTTCCGGCGGCCTCGCGGAAATATTGACCGCCACGGGCAACGAGCGGTTTTTAGTCCCTAAAGGCGACATATCCGGGCTTACGGAACGTGTACGCTGGTTAGTCAAAGACGAGACCTATCGGCTCGTTATTGCTAAGCGCAACAGCGATGCGGCTTTGCGCGAGTTCGGAGTCGACCGCTTCCGCGTCAAGCTGTCGGCATTGATGGCCATGATCGATGTGATCCCGAAAAATCGACCGCCGATTCCGGTTCCGGTCTTGACGGCGCCGCAGGATGCGCCGGCTCCGACACCAAGTCGCGCGCGTACGATCAGCGCACGTTCAAATAGACAAATTCGAACGATATCGAAGCGGAAGAAAACAAGACCGACCGCGCGGAGGAACTTACATCGGCCTACTGGCCGCGCTCATCCCGTCAGACGCAGATCCAGCCGAACGACGCGTGCGGTCGGTCGTGCAAGAAGGCATAAATCGGTTCGCAGACGTGCGAAGAGATAAGGAAAGGGATGCGCGTCGCATATAGAACGCGCATCCCTTTATCGATTTAATTCGAGGAAAGTTCCCAACGCAGCGCCAAGCCGGATTGCGTGAGGCCCGAGCCGAAGCCATAGAGTACGATCAGTTGCCCAGGAGCTAGTCTACCTGCCTTGTAAGCAACGTCCAGCGCAAGCGGAATCGACGCGGAAGACGTATTGCCATATTGGGTAACGCTATGCAGCGCTTGATCGATCGGCAAGCCAAGCCGCTCGCAGATTGCCTCGATCATCCGCAAATTCGCGCTATGGGGAACGAACCAATCGACGTCGTCGATCGTCGCATCGATGGCTTGCAACAGTTGTTGTACGCCTTCGGGCACGGTGGAGAGCGCCCATTTGTACACTTCTCTGCCGTTCTGGACAAGCTTGCCGTCGCCTTGCAACGGAACGCCGTCACCTACTTTGGATAGCCCCGTAGCATACACGTGGAAGCCTCCGGCGCCGTCCGTTACGGCGTTTGAAGCGAGCATCGACCCTATCTCCGCGCGCTCCACGAGGACGGCGCCGGCGCCGTCGCCGAACAGGATGCAGGTCGATCGATCGGTATAGTCCGTTAGCTTCGTAAGCGTCTCCGCGCCGATGACGAGCACTTTGCGGTAAGCGTTCGTCAGGATAAGACCGTTAGCCATTTGCAGAGCGGTCACGAAGCCCGCGCATGCGGCATTCATATCGACGGCTAAACAGCTAGCAGCGCCGATCGCCAGTTGTACGCGCGAAGCGACGGATGGGCAAGCCATATCCGGTGACGTCGTTGCGACAAGTATGGCGTCAACATCCTCCGGAGCAATAGGGAACCGCCGGAACAAATCCTGGGCGGCCGCGATGGCCATATCGCTTGCATATTGATCGTCCCGCGCCTGGTGCCGTTCAACGATACCGGTACGCCGAACGATCCAATCGTGGTCGGTTTCTACCATGCGTTCCAAATCCGCGTTCGTTATTACACGTTCCGGCGCATAGCTGCCGATAGCAGTTATTACTGCGTTGGAGGCAATGCGCGTGGCACCGGCGGTTGCGTTCGTTAGAGAAGCCATGGGAAGTCCTCCTTCTTCTTCGTTCATTCGCCTATCTTAGTACATAGTATTAGTACCTGGTATTAAATATTATTATGGCTTTCAGAGTATGTCCTGTCAAGCTCGCGATAGAGCAAGATCAATAAGTGTGGCGTCAGCATTCTAGAGAACGTTTGCAAAGTTTGTGATAGTATGGATAACGAGTTATTATGCAGGCTAAACACCCCAACTTCTCATGATCGGAGAACGCTCATGAACCATTCTCGACATCGATTGATCCGGCATTTTCTCGCTAACCTTCAAGTTAACGTGACCGCAATGTCATACAACCAGGTTTGGTCCGATTGGCGTGAACTGGACTACACGCCGGACTACAACAAATTTTATTTGATTTGCGAAGGGGAAGGCTGGCTTAAGATCGATGGATCGGAATACTATCCCATACCAGGGCAATGGTTCCTGATGCCGCAAGGAGTGAAGCAATCGTACTCCGTCACGGATGGACCTCGCTATACGAAATACTGGTGCCACTTTACGGCCAAAATCGGGGAAAACAACCTGTTCGATTTGCTAAAGACGCCTTACTTCATCGATACTTGCAATGACAGGGAACCCGAGCGGTTATTTCGCGACTTGCTTTCAAACTGGACATCCGATTTCGCAACTTCTCCTCTGCTGCTTAAAGCCTCTCTTTACAATCTGATTGCTTACTACTTGGAGCATGCATACGGTAGCGAAGACGGCATTCGGCTGGACGCGGCATTCGAGCCGCTCCAGTCGGTCATTGCCTACATTCACTCTCATTATCGCGACAACCTGACAGTCCGGAATTTGGCCGATAGGGTACATTTGCATCCGAATTATTTCATCCGCGTATTCAAACGACACTTCGGCACCTCCCCTATTCAATTCGTCAACAACAAAAGAATAGAGGAAGCGAAGTGGTTGCTGACGACGACGAATCTCACGCTTGCCGAGATCGGCAGGTCGGTCGGCATTCCCGACGTTTCTTACCTGTCCAAGCTGTTCAAAACGATGACGGGCTTCTCTCCATCCGCCTACCGCCAATCGAATCACCTTTTACAAGTTAATAAATTACAAGAATAAATGAATATTATCGATTCTTCCCCATCGGTCATCACGATATCCTGAGAGAGAGAACAACCGAAATGGGGATCAGGGCCAAATGGACAAGACGAACAAATTGCAAGCGATCGAGGACACGATAGCAAGAGGCCGATTCAAAGAAGATTGGAACTCCCTCGCGTCATTCCGGGTTCCGGAATGGTACAGAGAAGCCAAATTCGGAATTTTCATCCACTGGGGCTTATATTCCGTCCCCGCCTTTTCGAATGAATGGTATTCTCGCAATATGTACATCAAGGATTCCAAGGAATACGAGCATCATATCCGCACCTATGGAGATCACAAGCAGTTCGGATACAAGGATTTCATTCCGATGTTCAAGGCGGAGCGGTTCGACGCGGAAGAGTGGGCGGAATTGTTCAGCCTCAGCGGCGCCAAATACGTGATGCCGGTCGCGGAGCACCATGACGGGTTCCAGATGTACCGAAGCGGGCTTTCGAGGTTCAATGCCTATGACATGGGCCCGAGACGGGATCTTCTCGCCGAAATGAAATCCGCGTTCGAAGGCAAAGGGCTGGAATTATGCGTCTCTTCCCACCGCGCGGAGCATTGGTTCTTCATGTCGCATGGCAAACAATTCGACTCGGACATTCACGAACCTCTTGCACGCGGCGACTTCTACTGGCCGGCGATGCCGGAGCCCGATCATCATGATCTGTCAGGATCCCCTCCGAGTGAAGAATTTCTTGAGGATTGGCTGCTTCGCTGCTGCGAGCTCGTGGACCGTTATCGTCCGAAAGTGTTTTATTTCGACTGGTGGATTCAAACGACGGCGTTCAAGCCGTATCTGAAGAAATTCGCGGCGTATTATTATAACAAGGGCGATGAGTGGGGATATCCCGTCGCGATCAATTACAAGCACGACGCCTTCATGCTCGGCACCGCCGTACTCGACGTGGAAAGAGGCCAATTCGCCGAATTGAAGCCGTACTTCTGGCAAACCTGTACGGCCGTTGCTAGAAACTCCTGGTGCTATACTTCCGATAATGAATACAAATCGCCCGTAGAGATCATTCAGAACCTGGTCGATATCGTAAGCAAAAACGGCAGTATGCTTCTAAACGTCGGGCCAAAGGCGGACGGGACGATCCCCGAAGAGGACCGGGCGATTCTGTTAGCCATCGGCGATTGGCTGCGGGTTAACGGCGAATCGATTTACGGCACGTCGTATTGGAAAACGTTCGGCGAAGGTCCGACGGAAATCAAAGAAGGGCAATTTACGGACGGAACGGCTACTGCTTTTACAAGCGCGGACATCCGGTTCACCGCCAAGGGAAGCTATTTATACGCCACGGTTATGGCGTGCCCGGAAGACGGCGTCGTGCATATCCGTTCATTAAGAGAGAGATCTCCCTATTATCATGGGCTCATTCGGGATATTCGCGCGCTCGGATTCGACGAGAAGCCGTCATGGGACCGCGACGACGAAGCGCTTACGATTCGGACGGCAACGGTCAAGAGTTCTCGCCCGATCGTCTTCAAGATCCAAATGGAATAATCGTCTAGTATTCCGCGATAAGGGGCTGTCCCAAACCGGGCGTTTACCGGGTTTCCTCCAGTCGGATTAGCCCGAACTTGACGTTCGCGGTAAATACTTTAACGCAGCGCGCAATGGGACCTGCATGCGAAGCTACGGTAACGTTAGATGCCAGCGAACTGAATGACGGGGATTATGCAGGGTTATGCTTCCTGATCGGCACCTACGGTTTAATCGCGTTAACCAAGGAATCGAGGCAAGCTTACTTGGTCGTATTGGCACGGGACAGCGAAGACGAGTCGATCTTCGGTAACCTTGTCGACGATCGGCCGGCAACCGAAGTTCTCCTATCTCGACCGCGGAGAATGGAAACGGATCGGGCCCGCTCATCGCATGATCTACAAGCTGGATCACTTCATGGGATGCCGAATAGGCTTGTTTATGTTCTCGACCCGCGAGATCGGCGCCATTTACAAATTTACAACTTTCGTATAATTACCTCTATTCTTCGCGGGTGCTAAAGTAGAGGGGGCCATGACGACGGCCTCATGCTCGCGCGAATGGAGGATTATATCGAATGAATGGATGGGAATTTTTAGTTGTTGTTCATGTTCTGTCGGCGTTGATCGGAATCGGACCTACGTATCTCGGACATGTGTTCCTTCGGCGAAACCAGAGCGTACAGCAATATCGCTCGTCGATCAGCTTCGTAGGCCGAATGGAAATGTTTCCGAAAATCGGAGGCAGCATCGCCGTTCTATCGGGCCTCGGCCTTGCTCTGTCGGGGAATTACGGGACTTTCGCCCAAATCTGGATGTACGGAACGCTAGTGATCTACGTTCTGATTCAGATTACGATGATCGCGGGAATCGGTCCTGTTCTTAAGAAAATAGGCGCCTGGCTATCCGATCCCGTGAATGAGCACGTAAACGCTTTTCCGGCAGAGCAGCAGCAATGGGTCAATCGGGCTAGCGGGTTGTTGTACACGGCTTCCGGCCTCGGCCTTATCATCTTTATTCTCATGATCGTTAAGCCGGACTCGTTCTAAGGGTATTCAAGTTCGGAAGATCGAATAACACAAGAAGCGAACAAAGCGCCGGGGGTACTAGGCTCCCGACGCTCTTTCGTTTGTCTGGCGATGCAACCGCGCGCCGGCGTTCCGAGAATGCTATGCCCAAGCCAGAAAAAGCCCTATACTCTTAGTAGACAACGATATCCACGAGTGCGGGCGGTGAACGCGATTGACGACAAGTTTCGAGAACGATGGAACCGGAGAGAGGGAACAAAGCTTCGCTGAACGGGAAGATTACTATTTTGTCGGTCGATACGCCGAGCGTCAACGCTTCCGCGACTATTTGTCAGGTCGGACGGAGCAACGCACGCTTTGGAGCGTCAGCGGAATAGGAGGCATGGGCAAAACGTCTCTGCTATCCGCATTCCGCCGGGACGCCGAGCGTGCCGGGGCCGTATTCGTGCTGGTCGACAGCCGCGATCTTCCTCATCGGGAGGACGAGGTATGCCGCAGAATCCTCGCGTTGCTGGAAGTCGCGACGGATCGGATGCCGGGAAGCGACAGCATCATATCCGCGTGGACGGAAGCGTGTATCGGAGCGCTGCGCGAGATCGCGAATCAGCGCCGGGTGATTCTCGCTTTTGATACGTTCGAGGAGTTCTCCGATTTGGAAGTCTGGCTGCGCGAGAGGCTGTTCGCCCGGGTTGCGGACTGCGTTCTCTTGATTACGGCCGGCCGATTCCCGCTTGGCGGAACATGGACCGTGTCCCCTGCTTGGAGGGAGCGCCTGAACCCGATTCATCTGGGCGCGCTGTCACGAGAGGAGTCTAAGGAGTATGCGGAACGCTGCGGTCTGCCGCAAGGAGAAGAAGCGGATCGCGTATGGCTAGCTTCTCTCGGTCATCCGCTCGCGATGTCGCTAGCCACGGCGCACCGCTCGAGCATCGGCACGAATGCGGATGCCATGGACAGCCGTTCCTGGTTCCATGTCATGGCGGACGTCTGGTTGAAGGAGGCCGCCGATCCGAACTTGCGTCTTCTCGTAGAAGCGGCGTCGCTGCCCGCCAGGTTTAACGCGAGCATTCTGGCTGCGGCATTGAACGTTCCGGAGCTTCCGCCCGCTTCGTTCGATGGACTGATTCGAGTCTCGTTCATTCGGAAGGCGGAGAAAGGCTGGGCCATGCACGATCTGATGCGGGATGCGGTCGCCGCCTACCTTCGCGAGCGCGAACCGGACCGGCACCAAGCGCTTACCGCCAGACTTGCCAGCTATTTCGCCGATCGGATTCTGGAATATTCGGGGACGCGAAGCGTAACTCCCGAAGTTGGCGAGCTCTATCAACTCGTCGGCGGGGAGACGATAGCCGCCTTTTACCGCAACGCCCGTACCTATTCGCTGTGGGAGCAGGTGAACAGCGAGACGGTTATTGAAGCGGAACAATACATCAAGCATCGGTTCGCTGCGCCTGACCGGATCATCTCGGCTGTCGCGATCAAACCCGATAGCGGGCAAGAGGTTCGCGCAGAGTTTTCGGACGCGATGCCGAAAGCCAGTCTGCAAGGACTGGTTCCGCGAGCGTGGTACGAGATGGACCGTCGAAGCCTTCATTTACTTCGCGATCATAACCGGGAGGTTGTCGGACTGGCTGCCATATTGCCGATTCATGCCGGGACGCTTGCCTATATGAACCGGGACCCGTTCAGCGCTCCGTTCCTGGCTACTCTATCTACGGCCGTGCGCCGGTCCATGGAGGCTTCGCCCGACAATCCGGCGGGTTGGTTCATTCGTTCCATCGATTATCGCGATTGGGCCGATCATCTCAGTTATACGGAAATCTTCTCGCTCATGTTCGGCTATCTGTGCTCGGGCAAGCTTCTTGTTTGCTGTCCGCCGCCGATCGAGGTGTTCATGCGCACGCACGAAGGAATGGGTTTTGAAGCGGCCGTCGGCTCGGAACACGTATGCTACGATGGAATTCCTGCCCCCATGCTGGTGCTCGATACGCGCGGAGAACGACTGGCTCGGTTGCTGGAGCAGCTATTGAACCGATCGGGTATCGCCTGGCGGCGCGCGGCGGAGCCTTCGGCCGACGCCGATCATATTGCGAAGATCCTTTCCGCGCGGGAGCGCGAAGTGGCGTTGCTTGCGGCGGAAGGGCTGTCCAACGCCGATATTGCGACGGAGTTGTACATTAGCGAAGCGACGGTGAAGAAGCATCTCTCGACCATATTCGAGAAGCTTGGGCTTAAGCGCCGCAGCCAGCTGGCCATGCGTATCGGCCGGCAAGAGACGAACCGGTAACAGTCGAGGAAGAGGAACGCTCCCCTTGCGAAGACCCGCTCAGCCGAGCGGGTCTTCGCTGTTCCTTGACGCCGAATGATCGCCCCGCGCGCTTACATCCGATGGAAATCGACGAAAGTCTACCGCATCTTCTACTTTCGTAGAATAGAACGCTTCCTAGACAGGTGATATATTTAGTCACAATCATAGGAAGAGGGAGTTGTTACGCATGGCAAAATACGATACGTCCATCGATATCGATGCCCCCATCGAAATCGTATGGGCGCTCACGCAAAGCGCCGAGCGCAGGCCGGAGTGGGACGGCCGGGTGAATCGGGTGGAGCTGTTGAACGCGAAGACGCAGAAGAAAGGAACGATTATGCGAACGCTCGGTAAGGCGTGGGGCAGACCGTTCTACTTCGATCTGGAGACGGTCGTCTTCGAACCCGGCAGCAAATGCGCTGTCGTATTGGTCGGTTCGAAGGGAATGCCTTTCGTGAAAGGCGGAGGCACGTGGAAGTACGAAGAGCTCGGCGATTCGCGGTGTCGGTTCCGGGCCACGCAGAATTTCACCCCGAAAGACACCTTGCTCGGACGAATCGCCGACCGATTCATGTACCAGTCTTATCTAGCGCGGACGACGGAGCAAAGCCTGAAGCTGTTAAAGAAAGTAGCCGAAGCCGACGCGAAGAAAGGGCAAATGCTCGGCAATGAAGCCATGGCATAATGTGACAGTTATGGTGACTGGGGTCACTGTCCGCGATGACAATTTAGATGGTTAAATAAGGCTGAACTGCTAACGGCATCATACAAAATCAACTCGGTTGGAGCTTGTAAATTATGTGGCTGCGGAGGTCGAATGAGAAATGGCTAGATTCGAACGTATAGCCTTAATCACCGGGGCGAATAAAGGCATTGGCTTGGAAATCGCCAGGCAGCTTGGTCAACAGGAAGGCGTCACGGTGTTATTGGGAGCAAGGGATGAGGCGCGGGGCCAAGAGGCGGCGAACCGGCTGCGAGCGGAGGGAATCTCGGCCGAGTTCATTCGGCTGGATGTCATTAACCATCAGTCGATCGATCAGGCGGCAGGATTTATCGAAGGAAAGTACGGTAAGCTAGACATTCTGGTTAACAACGCGGGTATTTTCTTACAGGAGAAAGAGCCGAGCGAGAACGACGTCGCCACCTTGTTGCAAGTTTACGACACGAACGTATTCGGCGTATTTCGGACCACGAAAGCAATGCTGCCATTGCTGCGGAAATCCGACAACGGCCGGGTCGTCAACCTGTCCAGCTCCCTAGGGTCCCTGACTCTGAACAGCGACCCCGGCTTCGAGCTCGCTTCTTTCTTGGTTCTCGGGTATAACTCCTCCAAGACGGCCGTCAACGCTCTAACCGTATTCTTCGCGAATGAATTAAAGAACACCAGGATTAAAGTCAATTCTGCCGATCCCGGCTATTGCGCAACGGATATGACCGGCCATGCCGGTTCGAGAAGTCCTGCACAAGGGGCGATCGCAGCGGTACGGTTGGCCACACTCCCGCCTGACGGCCCTACCGGCGTATTCTATAACGAGGATGGCCCTGTTCCGTGGTAAGAGTACTCGCGAGCGATATATCGTAATCGTCCCCCATGAATACCGTTTCGCCAACTTGCGAATCTTAACGTGTAATGGCATATGCCTATTACACCAAGAGGGGGATTCAGCAAATGCGCAAAGGATTGGTCATGGGTACGTTGCTGTTATCGACTGCGCTGACGGTTACAGGATGTTTGCAGAAAACCGGCGATCTCGGCAATAAAAACATAAGACCGAACGCCGTGAGCAACGACGGGATCATCGGCACGAACAAAATGCGATTCGCTAACGATCAACGGAACGCAATGAACAGAATCAACGGCGAACGTCGGGCAAACAATAACGTCGTAGGCATGCACGGCAACGCCCATATGCAGATGAGCGATATAATCGCCGACAAGGTGGCAGCATTGCCCGGCATCGATTCCGCTTACGTCATGATGACGGACCGCAACGCGTACGTGGCGGTTAAGGAACAAGGCGGAGGCATGCACGCCCACAGCGCGACTGAATTGTCCGGCGCGACGAAGACGAAGATCGCCGACAAAGTCAAATCGATGTCGCCGTCGACCGAGAACGTCTACGTCACGCAAAATCCGGATTTCATGAGCCGGATGCAGGGCTTCGCCCAAGACGTTCGGAGCGGCCATCCGGTTCAAGGCTTCATTACGGAGTTCAACGCGCTAGTCGAACGGATCTTCCCTGCTGAATCCAGCAGAAGCAACCGCTAACCGCGAATAACCTTAATCAAGCCGGTCCATCGTCCAGATGGGCCGGCTTTTACGCGTTTCAACGAGGTCCCCATCGTTTTAACCGCCCATTTTCCTCGTCCTCCGCACCGACCGAAAAGCCCTTTCATATGATAAAGTTGACTGTATCCCTATACCTTGTATTCACTACATTCCCGGGCAAGGAGGGGTGACACACGTTGAAAGGCAGCGACCACAAAAGTAAGTTTCTCCTAACCATTCGGGAACGCGAAGTCTTTGAACTGCTTGTGCAGGACAAAACGATTAGGTATTCATACAACTAAGAAATCGAAGGATGCTATTTGAGGGTTCAGGGCTGGATAAACCTTGTGTTTCGCGGGGATTGAGCCGCGCCCTTTTTCAATTACTTCGACGACCACATAGCTGAATACCTTACGTAGGATCTCATTCTTAAGTGCTGTGTTCGTCGCATTAGTATATGTGTCAACAAGGCTGCTGATTTGACCTTGAATCAGTGATATATCTGGTCGGGCTTCGCTCTTCACGTAGCTGATCTCAGTTTCTTGAGCAGATTTATTCAACTCACTGATCCGCTTTTCGACCTCTTCCATACGTTCGCGATAAAGCTCATCCGAATACATGCCGCTCTCGTATTTCTCCAAAATGAATGATCGTCTGGTCATGAGATCCTGAAGCTTCTTTTCATGCAATACCTTCAGATCATCTTCATTCGATCGCTTCTTAGTCTCCTGGTCAGCGAGCTGCTGCAATGTCGTCTCCATGCTGGCTTTGTCCAGTGATACCAGATGACGCATGGTAAACAGGAGATCTTCTTCGATCGCTCTGTACTTCACGAATGTGCATCCGGGATTGCGACACCATAGAAATTCTTTGGTGTATTCCATCTGGACGTTATCTTTTTTGCGCGTATAGCGCTGTTTCGTGAACTGCTTCAACATTCGGTTTCCACATACTTTGCAGACAATCAAGCCGGTGAGTTCGCTTGGCACAAAGTCCAGCTTAACCTTAGACTTCTGAGATTCTGGAACTTTCGATGCATCATCTTTTTCTTTAGATGCAGCCCACGTTTCTGCATCGATGATTGCCGGATGAGCATGCTCAACGATAATCTGCTCTTCGATAGGCTTCGTTTGTTTCCGATTTCCACCTTTGGTGGCGCCGTAGATCATCGTACCGAGATATACCTCATTTACGAGCATGTATCGGAGAACGGAAGTATACCACTTGTAGCTGCCAGAAGGGGAAGGTACACCGTTCCTGGTCAGGTAAGTGCATAAAGCCCTGTGACCGACGTCGCGCCGAGTTCCATCCTGTTCAGCTATTCCATTCACGTACAGGTCATAGACCAAACGGACGATTGTTGCTTCGTCTTGGTTGACTGTAAGCTTTCGTGTCTTCTTGTTCAGGTCATAGCCGAACGGAGGCTTGCCGGCCATCCAACGTCCTTCCAGAGCCTTATTATAGCGTCCGCCTGTTAGGCGCTCCCGAGTAGTCTCAAACTCCTCACGAGACAGGAACAGTTCGAAGCGGATTTGACGTAGATCGGCATTATTCCTCGGATCGTACACCTTCCAAGGTGTGATGATGAAAATGCATTTATCGACGATAAGATCGTAAATCACACCCATATCGGTGTAGCTGCCGCGGCCCATCCGGGTAATTTCTTTTACCGCGATCGCTTGATATTTACCTTCCCGCAGCTTAACAAGCACATCTTGAAAGACCGGGCGGCTCGAGATTTTATCACCAGATCCGATCTCATCTTCTTGGTCGTATGGGATCCCCAGAGGTGCAAGAACGCGATCCATCAAATCGCGAATCGATTTGAGCGTGTCCTCACCTGTGCGCTTCTCTAGTTCTTCATCTTGGCGTGATTTGCGATTGTAGTTGACGATGTTTTCGATGCCGAGCTTCGAGAGATAGTCTGGGTTTAACAATTCAATACCTCCGCTTGCATTTGGTTTTCGATCTTTGGGTTGATAACTGATATTATAGACAACCAAACAAACGGTATCAATTCCTATTATTCCCATGCAAGCAGAACAGGCCGTCGAACGCTCCCCTTTACATATATTGTTCTTTGAAATCTAAATTTGTGGTACCATTCGACATGAGGAGTGATTATTCCCATGACGATCAATTGTTGGCTTAAATACGAGCAACGGACCAATCGTCTTACATTACATAAGGATAGCTGCTCCTTAGTGGTTCTTGCGAAGAGTTACGAGGAGTATGACGAGAACAACGATCCGATGGATTACATATACGATACAGCTTGGATTGGCTTTTCTGCAATCGAGGCAGCAGTCGGGTTCCATAGGGATCATCATTCTAGACGGGAATTCAAGTTGTGCCGTCGATGCTTTAATATCGAAGCAAAACGATTATTCAAAATCAATGGCAACAACAATTCTCCGCAGTACCCTATAATATAATTTTTTTTCGTGATGCTTTTTTGTTGAATTAATTCGGGTTACTTGCGTGTTGTTGGACTTTTAACCTGTTATATTTATATCATCGGGAAACCGAACAGAGGACACCGCGGGGGCATGCATGCCCCGTTCATACTGGTTGCGACTCGCGGACACGATCCGCGGCGCACGAACCGAGCCGGCCAATAGGTCGGCTTTTTCTATTGCGGTGAAAGCTCCGACGGCGGTTTCCTGATCTCGTATGTAACTTGTCAATGTATTGTGTGCGACGATCCATGAGAGGAGGGCATACGAGGCTTTAGGTCGGCAGCGTATACCGGAGGGCTGCGGCCCACGATGGAACGCTGTCGGCTTATTACAGAGGTACTAGCAGGAGATACTTTATGTCTTCTAGGGAATGGAAGGAAGCTAATAAAGAAAAACAAATCGAATACAAGAGAAAACACTACGAAAAGAATAAACGCGAAGTGATGCGCAAGGCGAAGGAATATAAAAATGAAATTAAACGGTGGCTTGAGGAATATAAGTCTAAGCTAAAATGTGAGTTATGCTCCGAGAATCATCCCGCTGCCTTGGATTTTCACCACCGAGATCCTACAACAAAAAGTTTTGACATAGCTCAGTGCCTCAGGCTTGGCAAGGGAAGAGAATCAATCTTAGCTGAGATTGAAAAGTGCTGTGTGCTCTGTTCTAATTGCCATAGAAAACTGCACTGGAAAGAAAGAATTTCAGGCTAGGGTTCCCGCCGGCCGCTCCATTGCTTATCCCTGAGAGATCCTGACCGGGCGTTGAGCCGGCGTCATGCACCTCTCGTATATTCGTTACTCCACACCTGCCCCAAGACACCTCGACGACATGACGTTTCTGGATAGGGGAAAACCAGAGCGCGAGGTGCACACTCCTTTCTGAGGCTCTGGCCGCCACTGGTAATGGTTGCTGGGGTAATGGTCGTTCTTAGATCGAAGCCGTTAAACGACAACCAATCCGGAAGGTTCGCATCAAGGCGGCGGCCTGATTAAGCCAATGCAGCTGAGTGCTTTTTGACGGTTTCGATGTATCGAAAAATAAGATTGGATACAAGAACGTTTGTTCGTGTATAATGAGAACACCAAATCTCTAAAGGGTGATCTCATGGGACACAAACTCGAAGGTAATGGATTCTGGGAGTCATCGCGAATGATGCTGCCGGAGCACAAGGAGCGGATCATCGCGCTGAACAATGCGGACTTGAAGCCGCGACGCACTCGCCCGACACTTGATGATCAAGAGCTCGAGGAGTTTATGAGGGTTCTCATGGAGTCGCTCGGGCTGCGTTCGGTAGCAGAGTTTAAGCTATACCATGAATACGAGGATTGCTTGGCGATCGGTGTAGTCGATAAGGTGGATCCGTACACTCGCACATTCCTGATTGATGGCGAGCGGTTTAAGGTGGATGACATAATCGGAGCATCTATCATTGGCGCCTAACCGGGCGCTTTTTCTTTGCAAAAAAAGAACCACTTAGCGAGTACGAAACTCGCAAGTGGCTTTTAAAAAGAAATCTCCATCGATTACTACAACATCATCTGTTTGACGCTGGATAAGACCACCTTGATCAATATAGCTGCCGTTCTGCCAGACGTTAACCGCAATCTGGTTATCGATCGCATCTTGGATCTGCTCATTTGTCTTAAGGATCTTACCGACGAGACGTAACATTATTGACCTCCAGTCATCTTGTTATTTCTCCCTGAAAATATCACACTATGCAGAAAATTGGAAGATGTTGTATAGTTGTGGTGGGAGGTGAGACGATTGAGTCAACTGAGTAGGGTACAGGAGCAACTTAATGCGAGATTAAAAAGTATATACACGTTTGCAGATGGGAAGTCCTTTGATATTCGAGAAGAATTGCAGAATCTCGAGCAACATAAAGACTTATACTCGATTATTGAAAGTGAAGGCGCCAAAGAAGGTCCAGTGTATGAAGAATATAGTGGATATTTGGCGAAGTTGCGAGAGAGAATTACTTTTTTGAACGAAAAGAAAAATGAAATTGAATCTGCTAATTTTTCTGATATTAAGAATATAACTCTTCTCTTGGGAAGAATTAATGGATCATTCTAGGCACCTTCGGGTGCTTTTTATTTTGATCATTTTAACCGCATCTGTCCTGCAATTGTAGGACAGTAGAGGTGTACTGTAATTGTAGGACAGTCTGTCCTGTATTTGTAGTACAGTTTGCGTCCTGTATTTGTAGGACACTTTGTACTGCAATTGTAGGACAAAGATATATACTATAAAGATATTTAAAAGATAACTTTATATATATGTCTGATAATACGTGCAAAAAGCGATAATTCGAGTCGTCCTCTAAGGGCGGCTTTTTTCATATACAAATATCCCATTAGGAGGAATGTTCAATGAAACCGAATCTGGTAATCGAGAATAATTTCAGTTATCACGCTCCAAAGGAAGGGCAACCGCTGAAGTACGAGGCTATTCGTGATAAGGCAAAGGAGCTCGCTTATCTCATTGCCGATCTAGCGCCTGACTCTCGAGAAAGAGCATTGTCGATCACCAATCTCGAACAGTCGGTATTCTGGGCTAATGCAGCTATTGCTAGGAATGAGTGATCATATGGACCATGACAGCTTTATCGCTCGACAAGAAGAGCTGCGGAAAGCGGTAAAGGCGCTGATAAAAGCAACGAGGATACATCGAGCGCTTTATTGGTTATTGGATAGGATCGAGAAGGCTTTCGATAAGGTACGACGTTGAAAGGAGAATGCGCATGAGTGAACCTAATGAGGATCTACGCGGGGAATGGACGACCGAACGATGTCCTAAATGTGGAGCTACATTGCTAGGTAATTCAATAGGACAGCGATGGTGTTCAAATCCTGGAGGATCAAGTATAAGCGCATGTGACTACGGTTTGTTTATTGGAGTCGATCTTGCAAACGTAAGCGATCGAACAATGTATAGGGACGTGATCGAATGCCAGCAAGAAACCCACGGCCATGCGGTAAAGCCGGCTGCCCCAACCTAACTGTTGAGCGCTATTGTACCGAATGCGCGGCATTGGTTCAGAAGAAGCAAGAGAGGCAACGTGGAACGGCTAACGACCGGGGCTACAACTATAAGTGGCAGCAGTACAGCAGACGGTACCTAAAGAAGAACCCGCTGTGTGCATGCGCTGACTGCAAGTTGTTGGTCGTACCGCTGGCGGCTAATGTGACAGACCATATCGTACCGCATCGAGGAGATCCTGTTCTGTTCTGGGATCCGATGAACCATCAACCGATGGCTAAGCGATGTCACGATCGGAAGACTGCGACTGAGGATGGAGGGTTTGGCAATAAAGTGAGATAATTAAGGATAGTGGTGGTGGAATAGGTAGACATACGCACCTGCTTAAAAACGGCTGGCGCGGTAAACGACACAGGTGTGCGGTCGAGTCGTTACTATGCAAGGTGCAAATCCTTGCCCACTATGAATAAAACTTGCGCGATAACTCCGGTCCCCGAAAACGTGCGGCGTTAAGCACAGACCCAGAGAACGCAGCGCAAGTTACCATTTGACACAAGTCGCTCAACTGAGCGGCTTTTTTCTTTGCTCATTTTGACGCGCTGTGAGCCGTGTAGAGGCGCGTTAGTCCAACCCAGTGCGAACCCACTCGGACAAGTGCGGAGGGGCAGGGGGGTGCAAATCCTCAAGCGAAAATCGGCTCTAGACCGGCGCCGCCTCACGTGCGTGAAAAATACGGGAAATTGCCCTAGCCTTTAGTGAAAAATTTGAAAGGTGGTGATCATTTTGGCGGGGAGAAGAGGCGTTCCAGCTGCTGTTCATCGTGCGACCGGAAATAAATCGAAACTATCGAAAGCGAAGTTAGACGAATTGCAAGACGCGGAGGATGCGATAAAACCCGCCAGCGATAATGTGGTATGTCCGACCTGGCTGGATCCGATCGGCAAGCAAATGTGGGAATCAATTAGACGGGAACTGGCCGCCGTCGACCTTATTACGAACGTTGATGTCTATGCACTTGCGCTTGCCTGCGATGCTTACTCCAAGTACGTAAAAGCGTCAAAGGCAATTAAGAAAGAAGGCTTAGTCCTCGATCACAAAAATGCGCTCGGGGCCGTTAATAAAGTGGCTAATCCGAACGTCTCGATAGCACAGAAATATGCGACACAATTCAAATCATATTGCTCCGAATTCGGCTTATCGCCGGCCGCCCGCGCACGTCTAGCTAAGCCGAAGGACGATGACGGGGATGATGAGGATGACGACCTCGACTAAGCAGGTCCATCCAACGACGCAGTATGCATTGGACGTTCAAAGCGGGCGAATTGTAGCAGGAAAATACGTCATTCTGGCATGCGAGCGGCATCTGCGTGATCTAGATCGGCAGGGTTCAGATGACTTTCCATACGTATTTGACGAGGAAAAAGCGAATAAAGTATTCAATTTCGCGGAGAAGCACTGCAGGCATATCGAAGATGGATTGACGGTTCGCAAAGGTGATCCAGTCATCTTAGACGATTTCCTTCAGTTCATAGTCGGTAGCATCTTCGGCTGGGTGCATCAAGTTACAAGATTGAGGCGATTCCGGAAAGCATACGAACAAGTTGCGCGGAAAAATTCGAAATCTACTACGCTTTCGGTGGTTAGCCTCTATATGTTCGCGGCTGATGGCGAAGGTGGGCCGCAAGTGTACACCGCGGCGACTATGCGGGAGCAGGCAAAGGTCGTTTATGACGCCGCGGCTAAGATGGTCAGCACGAGCAAGCAGCTGAAGAAGAAGATCTCGCTTCGCGTAAACAAGATGTTTCACAAGGTGAACGGCGGTAAGATGCTCCCATTGTCCAAGGAAACAAAGAGCATGGACGGATTCAACCCGCACGCCGGCATTATCGATGAATATCACGCACATCCGAATTCCGACATGTACGACGTCATCGTTTCCGGTATGGGGATGCGTCGCCAGCCGCTACTCTTTATCATCACGACGGCCGGATTCGATATCAATGGGCCATGTTTCCAAGAATACGATTATTGCTGCAAGGTGCTAGAGGGTACGTTGGTTAACGAAGAGTATTTCATCTACATCGCCCAGATGGATAAAGATGATGACATCGAAGATGAGAGCAATTGGCCGAAGTGTAACCCGTTAATGGCACGCTCACCGGAAGGGATGCAATATCTCCGCGGTCAGCTCAACACAGCAAAGGACAAGCCGGGCGATCGTCGTAACGTTTGGACGAAGAACTTCAATGTCTGGCTGGATCAAAAGGAAAATAGCTACATGCCAATGGATCGGTGGAGGCTTTGTGGCGCTAGCGACCTTAATCCTTTCCCTGATCTAACTGGAATGCAATGTTTCGTAGGCATGGACCTTTCGAAAAAGATCGACCTCACCAGTATTGGGTTTGAATTCCCGCTGGATGATGGTCGATTTGCTGTTTTATCGCACTCTTTCATCCCGGAAGAGACGCTAAAAGCAAAGATTCAGAGCGATAACGTGCGATATGACGTCTGGGTCGATCAAGGATGGTTGACGGTAACAGAGGGTTCAGTCGTTGATTATCGAGAAGTTCAGCGATACATGCTCGAGCTGGCCGAGAAAAACGGGTGGAAAATCCAAGAGGTTTGCTATGACGAGTGGTCTGCTGGCTTGATTTCACAAGAATTAGCTGATAAGGGCCTGCAGCTAACGGAGATCCCTCAGCGGATGAACACCTTGTCGGAACCGACGAAGAATTTCCGAGAGCTCACCTTCCAGAAGAAGATCATTCACAACAATGATCCGGTCCTCAGTTGGGCAATGAGCAACGCCATCGAGAAGCAGGATCATCGCGAGAATATCGCGCTCGATAAGGCGAGATCGACCAATCGGATCGACCCTGCTGCGGCGCTAATGAACGCTCACGTCCGAGCGATGCTTAGACCTAAGCCGAGGAAATCCATCTACAAAACGAGAAAAATCGAAATCTTGTAAGGGAGGTCGCGACGTGAAAGAAAAAACGAATAAGCCCGATTGGAACGATGCTATCGCTCTAGTTGGGCTTTTAATTTTAGGAACGGGGATTTGGTTAATCTCACCGCCCTACGCTTTTGTTACTTCCGGAACTATCATCATGCTAATCAGCTTGGCGAGGAGTAGAGGCCGATGAGTTTTCTCGCGAAAATCTGGAAAGCGGAGGGCGGAGCTGGCGGCGGTCAATGGCCTAATTCGCGGCAATGGTTGAACGATTTGTTTTTCGGTCGACCAACATACACCGGAATCAACTTATCGGAGCAAAAAGCGCTAACTCATAGCGCGGTGTTCGCGTGTGTCCATGTGCTTGCTCAAACCATTGCAATGCTCCCGCTGAATGTATATCGGACGATGCCGACCGGTGGTAAATCGCGAGTTGGGGAGCATGGTTTGAACCGCCTATTGCATAGCGTACCGAATCCAGAGATGAGTTCCTTCGTTTGGCGGGAAACGATGCAGGGGCATCTTGGACTTTGGGGCAACTGTTACGCCGAGATTCAACGAAATGGATATGGCGACATCGTAGCCCTGTGGCCGCTTCGTCCGGATCGGACTAAGCCGTATAGGGACCCGGATACAAAGGAACTTAAATACCAGACCACACTTCCAGACGGTAAGACGGTCCAACTCCCGGCGCATCTCGTTCTTCATATCCCTGGCTTCGGTTTCGATGGCTTAGTCGGATATAATCCGATCGATATTGCGGCTCAAGCGATCGGACTCGGACTTGCAGCTGAGGAGTTTGGAGCTCGATTTTATGGAAATGGCGCAACACTTGGTGGAGTTCTCGAACATCCCGGTCCGGAACCATTGGGCGATGAAGGCCGAAAGAATGTCCGCGAATCGTTTGAGGAAATGCATAAAGGTTTGTCTAATGCTCATCGTCTCATGATTCTTGAAGAGGGCATGACGTACAAGCAGGTGGGCATTCCTCCTCAGACAGCTCAGTATCTCGAGTCAAGAAAATTCCAAGTCGAAGATATTGCGCGTTTCTATCACATGCCGCTGCATCTTATCGGTGAACTGAGCCGTTCCACGAACAATAACATTGAGACGCAATCAGGTGAATTTGTGAAGTACACAATGATGCCATGGATCGTGCGATGGGAACAGTCGTTGAACATGCGATTACTTTCAGAGGTAGAGCAGATTTATCGCCAAATGTTTACGAAGTTCAATCTGAATGGGCTCCTTCGAGGCGATTCCAAGTCGAGATCGGAGTTTTATCATAATGCACGTTTAGACGGCTGGATGAATGCTGATATGATCCTTGAACTTGAGGATATGAATCCAATTGGCGGCCGCGAAGGGCAGGGTTTCTGGATGCCTGAAAATTATCGGTATGCAGATGAGCCAAAGGATCCAAATAAGACTGGCTCGAAAGGGGGTGAACCGAATAAGTGAAGTGGAAAATGAAGAAGCTCCAGGCTAAGGCTGCGGAAATCATGATCTATGGCGATATCAGCACATACGAAAGCTGGTGGGATGATAGCGCGGTAACTCCACAGAAATTCAACGATGAATTGAAAGCGTTGGGTGATGTGGAAGAGATCTCAGTCCGTATCAACAGCAATGGAGGCAGCGTTTTTGCCGGTGTTGCCATACATTCGATGCTCAAACGTCACGCGGCAAAAATAACCGTGTATGTTGACGGAATTGCGGCATCGATTGCTTCTGTTATAGCAATGGCAGGCGATGAAATCGTGATGCCGGTCGGATCTATGCTTATGATCCACAATCCATGGACAATTGGCATGGGCAACGCCAAGGATTTCCGAAAGCTCGCGGACGATTTGGACACGATTGGGGCCAGTATGACTGATGTTTACGTCGCCCGAACTGGTATCGATCGAGATGAATTGACCGGATTGCTGGAGGCTGAGACGTGGCTCAGTGCTAATCAAGCCGTAGAGAGAGGGTTCGCCACTCGAGTTGAAGAGGATTCTCAACCGATCGCGGCATCTCTCAGAGGAAATAAAGCAGTCATCAACGGAATTGAGATGGATTGGAGTAAATTCAAGAACGCACCGATTCTTCCAGCTGGCGAGCCTAACGAACAAGTTGCGGATCTTCGAAGAGAACTCCAAGAGCTCCGATCTCTCGTTACAGCGTCAATCCAAAAACCGAATTCAGCACCACCGGCGCCGCAACCATCTCCCGATTTTTCTGCATTCGAGATGGAAGAGCGGCGTTTATCTTTGCTTGGCCAAACCATTTAAGGGGATGATCTGAGTTGAACAAAAAGGAATTATTGAAAGCTAAGATTGCGGCCATGATGGCTCTTATCAATACGGCGAAGGCAGCAGGACGTGTTTTCACAGCAGATGAAGATCAACAATATGCGGCTCTTGATGCCGAAGTTAAAGCGCTCCAATCCCAAATCGATGCAGATGAAAAGCAAGCTGCTCGTGAAGCGGAAATCGCGGCTCTGCACGCTCAATATCAAACTCCTGTACCAGTTGTCGCAGCTGGCCGGGAACAACCAGGCGGCGGGATTATTGTGGGACATAACCGCGAGGCCGACAAGCCTTGGGCAAGCTTCGGCGAGCAACTTGCAGCCGTTCGCGCGGCTGCTCAGCCTGGCGGAACCGTCGACCCGCGCCTTACGACGAGGGCCGCGGCAAGCGGCTTATCCGAGAGCGTTCCTTCTGATGGCGGATTCTTGGTACAGCAGGACTTCTCGGTTGAGTTGCTGAAAAATGCATACGATACCGGTGTTCTCGCCTCGAAAGTGCAAAAAATTCCGTTGACCACGGCAGCCAATGGCTTGAAGATCAACGGCGTTGACGAATCCAGTCGTGCAAACGGCTCTCGTTGGGGCGGAATTCAGTCATACTGGGAAAACGAAGCCGATCAATATACGGGAACCAAGCCGAAATTCCGTCAGATCGAGCTTCAGTTGAAGAAGCTTACGGGACTTTGCTACGCGACTGACGAACTCCTGCAAGACGCGGCTGCACTCGAAACGGTCATTCGCCAAGGATTTGCCGAGGAATTCGGCTTCAAAATCGATGATGCAATCATTCGCGGAACCGGAGCAGGTCAGCCTTTGGGCATTTTGAACTCGTCTGGAACAGTCCAAGTCGCTGCAGAAAGTGGCCAAGCGGCAGATACGATTAAGGTCGAGAACATCATCAAGATGTGGTCCCGTTGCTACGGCCGGGCTAGACAGAATGCTGCATGGTACATCAACCAAGATATTGAACCGCAGCTTTATACAATGTCTTTGGCGGTTGGTTCCGGTGGAGTTCCGGTCTATATGCCAGCAAATGGCGTCTCAGGCTCGCCTTACAGCACGCTCTTCGGCCGCCCGGTGATTCCGCTTGAGCAATGCGACACGCTCGGCAACGTCGGCGACATCATCTTGGGAGACTTATCTCAATATGTGATGATCGACAAAGGTTCGATCAAATCGGACGTATCGGTTCACGTTCGCTTCGTGTACGACGAGCAGGTGTTCAAGTTCGTATACCGCGCCGATGGTCAACCGGTTCGTAACAAGGCGCTTACGCCATTCAAGGGTTCTAACACTCTCTCGCCGTTCGTTACGTTGGCTGCACGATAAGAAATCAAACTGAGCGCCGAATTGGGGCTTTTTTTTATGCCCTTTTCGGCGACTAATTGAGGAGGTTTTTTACGATATGAAATTTAACGTTGCCGAAATGGGTCACGTGGTCAATCTCATTCCCCCTATTGACATCACTGGGGGCAAAACAGGGGACGTTTTTTCGATGCGAGACTATTCCCACGCGACAATTATCGTCCAAATCGGTGTTAGTGCCGCAGCTTTTACGAAGATCATCCTTGAAGAATGCACCGATTTTACCGGCGCAGGCGCCGCAGCCCTTCCGTTTAATTTCTACAAAGAAGAAACGAGCGCCGATGACACATTGAGCGTACGTGAAGTAGTGCCGGCAGCCGGTTATACGCCTTCGGCCGTCGATAATATCTTCTATGTGATTGAACTGGACGCAGCCGAGTTGTCGGAAGGAAAGCAGTTCGTCCAATTGCGACTTACCAACGGCGCGAATAGCGTAATTGCTTCGGCAATTGCAATCTTGAGTGGCTCGCGGTACGCCGGCGATCAAAGCCCAACCGCAATTGCTTAAATATCCTAAGAATGGGCTGGGCGATCTCGCCTAGCCTGTTTTTTTCGGAGGGGATTATCAGGTGAAAGAAGTATTGCTCAGCTCCAGATACAAGGATTATAAGCCAGGGAGGATTTTGACTCTGGAGGACGATGAAGCGAGTCAGGTTGTCGCCAATGGATTGGGTGAGGTTATGGATTCTCCTATTCCGAGCGATAAAGACGATTCTGCACAACCGACCCTCGATGCTTTTGCTCAGTTAGCAGCTGGAGTGCAAAAAGAGTGGTTGGTTAAGCTTCAGATCGACGGCGATTCAAGTAATGAAGACAAGCGCGTAGCACTTTACGCAGCTTACCTGCAATCGACATGAGGTGAATCATGTGTTAACCACCATTAGTCGGTTAAAAGGGCTTCTCAAAATTCCATCGAGTGACACGGGCGAAGATTCCGAGTTGGAAGCAGTGATTATGGCTGCTAGTCAAGCGATCGAGAACCACTGTAATCGTTCGTTCGAACTCAAGGATCGGACCGAATTGTATGACGGTAGCGGGCTAGAGCATGTTTTCGTCCGTTCTTTCCCGGTAACGACTATCGATTCAATTAAAATAGCCGGCGAGGTTATTACCGATTACTTGAAGATTGAGAACTCCGGAATGATTTATCGGAAAAATAAATGGCCAAGGGGTCTGTATAACATCGAGATCAGTTACTCCGGAGGATACGTTCTTCCTAATGATGATCCGGATTCCGAAGTCGAAGGCAATCTTCCCAAACCAGTTGAACAAGCGGCATTAATACTTGCGAGAATGATCCACATGGGGGAATGGGGCAAAGAGTCGGAGCGGTTCGGCAATTCCTATAGCGTGACATACGCCAAAGGAGATCCCGGTCGGCTCCCACCTGTGGTGGAGGCACTTATTGGACCATACCGAAGGAGGATGGTCTGATGTATTTGCCTCATCGAGTGACAGTAATTCGAAAGGATCCGGACGAATCGAACATTGACCCCTTCGGGAATCGACCAACATTGGTAGAGGGGTCCTTTCCTTGTCGGATCGACGAAACGATCAAAGTCGTGAAGGACCAGCAAGGTGAAGAGGTTGTGTCTACGACGCAATTTATCTTCCCTGGTCAAATGCGTGTGGCTTTCATTGATGAGCTCCAATGGACTGATGTCGGCGGATCAATTAACACGAAAAGCCCGATAGCCATAGAGGCGCCTAGAGACGGAATCGGAAGAGTTCGTCTTTTTGTCGTGAGTTGCTGATGGCAGACGAATTTGAGATTGATCTCCGTGAAGTCTTTCGTGGCATTGAGTTTATGTCAAACCGGATCCGATCAGCTGCCGAACGTGGGATGAAAAACGCTATGGATGACTTGGCCGAAGAAGCCGATCACTTGGCACCAAAATTGACCGGTAAGTTACGTTCGAGTCGCAAGGTTGTCGTGACGGTTAATTCATACAGCGTTACAGGCGAAGTGACTTACGCTGCGACCAGTAAGAGCAAACGCGGTTGGGAGTTCAACTATGCACTACGACTTCATGAGTATCCGGGCCGGTTCGCTGATCCATCTACGCCCGGTACAGGACCGAAGTTCCTTTCGCGACCTCTTAAGGCAAAAAGGGCGACATATGAGCAGATGATTGCAGACGAGATTCGGAAGGAGTTGACGTAGCGTGCTGCGCACGATTGACCTTATTAATTTTCTGAAGACCGTTGTGCCGTTCACTTACTTCGCCAACGACTTTCCGAAAGATGCGCCTACAACGTGCGCGTTTGTTCGCTTGAACTCTGGATCCCCACCTTCAGGTTGGACGGTCTTACATCCATCGTTCCAAGTGGTTGTCAGGTCGCAGCCTAAAATGGACGGTGACGCGGAGTCTATTGCTATTTCTCTGCTTGAACAACTCGACCGGAAGACGGAATTCTCGATCGCAAGTCATCGCATCGTCATTTGCGAGGTTGAACAATCGGCGCCCTTCTACATCGGAGAGGATGATAATCATCGTCCAATGTACTCCGTGAACTTTGAATTAACAATGCAAAAGTGAGGTGATTGGAATTGCCAAGAACCAACATTAGCGTAGTAGATGCTTCTCCTACTGGAACGACAAAAACATACGTTGCTGCTGATGCGGCAAATGGTATGGAGTTCGTTAATACAGGGGAAGAGTTCCTTGAAGTAAAGAACGGTGCCGGTGCTTCAATGACCGTCACTATCGTTTCTGTTCCTTGCTCTCATGGACGAACCGGTGACCTCGTGATTACCGTAGGCGCAGGTGCGGAAGTAGCAATCGGTCCGTTCGTAGACTACCTGTTCAATCAATCCAACGGCAAAGTAAACGTGAACTTTTCGTCTGCGACGAGTATCACGGTTGCTGCTGTTAAGAGGTGATCATCTTGAAAAAACCGGAAACAACACCGCAAGACGCAGCTGCACCAGAGACGGCTCCAGTTCGAGAGGTCAGAGTCCGGGTGCTCACAGAGCACCGACTCAATTTCGGTACCGCCCAGAAGCCGATTTACAAGACCAAAGACGACGAGATCGGCTGTGCTCCAGAAGTAGCAGAACGCCTTGCCGTGCGCGGGTATGTCGAAATCATGAAGGAGGATGAGCTTAATGGCAACTGACGTAACGAAAATCAAGCTCGGTCCGTGCAAAGTAATATTCGATGTTTTAGGTACTCCTATCACGTTGGAAACGACACAAGGTGGGGTTACGCTGGTATACGAGGAAACCGACAGAGACGTAAAAACGGATCAATACGGTGATACTCCGGCTAAGAAAATCATAACAGGAAGAAATGCTAGGTTCGAAGTTCCATTTGCAGAATATGATTTGGACAAACTCACTCGAATGATTCCGGGAAGTACGCTTATAATTAACGGCCCTGATCCGACTAAGAAGCGAGTCGTCGTGAATGCGGGAAGCGTTATCGACTTGCTTGATTATGCTAAGCAGGTTAAATTGATACCTCTCGCTGCTGGTACGACGGAAAATGAATCGGTCACGCTTTATAAAGCTGCGCCGCGGCCGAAGATCAACTACAAATACGACTACAACGGCGAGCGAATTTCCAATGTAACTTTCGAAGGATTCCCTGACTCCAACGCAAACCTAATTGCTTTCGGCGACATGTCTGCATAATAGTTTCATCATTCAAAAACGGGGCTTCCATTGGGAGGCTCCGTTTTATTTGAGTTCATAAACATCGGGAGGGGTAATGATGAAAGGTATTTTTAATCGCGCAAACAATTCCGCAAATAACGCGGACTATATAGATTTCGGCGGGAACAGGATAGAAATTCCCAAATTAACGATCGCCAAATGGAGGCTCCTCTTTGATCGTGTTGAGACGCTGCCGAGCATCCTCATAAACATCTTCTCTTCCAGAAATTCATCTAACTTTTCAGCTACCTTAATTGCCGGACTTGGTCTCGTCCTAGATGAGATTGTCGAACTGGTATCTGTCCTTACGGGCCGAGAAAGGGAATGGATCGAGGAAAATGTCGATCACAACGAGCTGATCGAGTTCATCACAAAAACAGCCGAGAAAAACGACTTTGCGTCAGCTGTAAAAAAGTTCAGCGCCGCGTTCGGCAAGTGGGTGAAGAACGGCGCGGCCATGCAAGAAAAATCACGCTCGACGAGTGGCTCTTAGAGTGTGCGGTCCGGCTCGGAGTAACGCAAATACAGTTTGAGACGGGTTACTACATGATCGACTTACCTTTGCTGATGGACAAGCACGAACAAATCGTAGCAGAGCACAGAATGGCGCTTCTCGACATCTCGTCATACCCACACATCGCTGAAGATGGTGATAGAGAGCAAGTCTTTGAAAGACTACGAGCGCCTCTTATGAGAGGCGAGGAAGATGATGACAAGTTTGATGCTGAGGGCTTTGCTGCTCTCCGCGCGCGGTTAACTGGGGGGTGAGCTTAGGTGGTAGCAGAAGTAGGATCGATAAAAGCGCGAATGGAGTTGGATGCCCGCGGGTTTAATTTGGAACTTCTGAAAGCGAAGCAGAGCCTGACTGCATCCGCTAGCGAAGCCCAGAAGGTCAATAAAGACTTTAAGCAGATAACTCGATCGCTCCTAGACTTAGGAATGAGCGGCAAAGAGATTCGGAAGGTACAGCAAGAGTTTCGACAAATGCGCCCTGATGTAGTAAATCAGCAAGTGCAGCAACTTGAGATCAAACTTCGCCGCCTTGGCGCGACGTCGGATCAAATCGCTCGAATTAAGTCGAAGATGGTTGAAGTACAGGAAGAGACAAAACGTACAGAAAGCCGCATGAATACACTTCATGGGGCATTGATTGCAGTCGGATCAATTGCAGCTATTAGCGGTTTGGTGAACATGATCAAGGGATTGGCGGCAGAAGCCAATAAGACAGCGATGGCTTATCAAGGTCTGACCGCAATCTCGAAATCTTTAAACTTGAACGTCGAGGAAACGACTGGCCTCGCTCAAGAGCTGGCTGATAAGGGCTTCATGAGTTTGGCAGAATCGACCGAGGCGGTAAAAACCGCGCTCGCTACTGGACTGAGCATCGAGGAAGCTAGGAAGTTGATTACCTCACTCGGAGACGCTGCAGCGTATAACCGGCAAGCCAATTACGGTTGGGGCGAGTCGATCGTCGTCACGCTACAAGGGATTAAGCAGGGTAATAGTACGCTTACTGATGCGGTTGGTGTAACAACCAACCTCTCACAAATGTATGATCGTTACGCTGCTTCGATCGGTACAACAGCAGGTAAACTCACCGACGCACAAAAGGTTCAGGCTGCTTATAACGGGTTTATCTCTGACTCTGCGCTCTATGCCGGCAATGCAGATCAAGCTATGGAAGGTTATGCGGGTTCACAGGCACATTTTAACCAATCTATGCAGACGGCTAGAGCAGAACTTGGGGAGGCATTCCTTCCAGTTTTACAACAATTGATGGATACGATCGTTCCGATAATTAGCGGGTTCGCAGAGTGGGCGAAAAACAACAAGGAAGTTATCGCAGGGGTCGCGGCGGCGGCTGTAACCCTTGGAGCATTAATCTTGGGAGCTACGACACTGGCATCAGTGATAACGACGCTATCGGCGGCATTCGCAGCGTTGAATCTCTCATTGGGACCTATAGGTTGGGCAATCACAGCGATCGCGGCGGTAACGATTGGAGTGACGGCTTATAAAGCTGCTGCAGATGCAGCATCCCATTCGGTGTCCGAATTCGCCAAAAATCAAAAAGACCTTAACGCCGCGCTTAATGACTCACCAGTAAAAATAAGCGCAGATCAGTATCAGAAGTTGAGCGACAACATCAACATCTTGAACGAAGTCTTAGAGCGCCGAAAGAAATTACAAGATGAGTATGATCGTCGCGAGAAAGACGCACACGAAGGGCGCGGCAGTATCGAGAATACCCAAGCATTATTTGATCTGGCAGATAGCATTAAAGCTGTCGACAAAGAGCTTAGAGGCATGGACTACTCATCAGTTAGAGAAGCAGAAGCATCCTTACTAAAGATGAGGGATGCCTCTAAAGGGGCTCTTGGTGCAGTTGTTGATCTTCAACGCGCGAGCATGAGCGAGACGATCGCACATGCGGATAACGTGAAAGAGATTCGGGGCCTTATCGATGAGTATGAGACTCTTAGTAAATCGGCTAATAAGACCGAGGAACAAAAGAGTCGGTTAGAGGCGGTTGTGAAGGCACTGAAGAAAGAGTACCCAGATCTTATAACACAATTGGATCAGGAAAATGTTTGGCATCTAAAAAATGTCGACGCTCTGAAGGATTACGTAAATGGGGAAGAGGCGCGTGTTAAAGCAGCTTCAAAAGCTTCCATTGAGACATTAACAATAGCTCAGACAGAAGCGAAAGAGCGAGCAAGATTAGCGCAAGAGACCATTAACGCAATCGAAGAGATTGAAGGCGGTAAAAAGAAATCAAACTTACCGAATTTCGGGAAGATGATGCCTTTAGCTGGCAGCGATCCATTGACGGACTCTCTGATAAAGAAAGAAAAAGAGAAATTACAAACCGAAATAAACGACAGCAATTTTGCAATTAATGAGGCGAAAAAGCTGATCGAGGACATGTCCACGGAAAACTGGGACGAGTTCCGTCCTAAACCTTCCGCGGTCTCGCCTGAAGTGAAAAAAGACAAACCGAAAACACTTGCTGAGATCCAGCAAGAGCAATATCAGGCATCATTAAAGCTGAATGAGTATAAGAAAGACATGGGCCGGATGAACGAGCAGCAAGAATTGGACGAACTGAATCGCCTTAAGAAGAAGTATGAAAGCAACGCCGACATCCGTATGGATCTAGAAGTGAAGATCCACAAACTCGAAGAGTTAATGGCGCAAGAGAAGAAAGATCTTCAAGAGAAGTCTGCCAATGCATCTTTCAAGTTCTCGCAAGAGTGGATCGAGCAAGAAGAACGCCGGATGACATTGGCCGGCAAGAGCGAAGAAGAAATCGCTCAAATGAAACTTGAGGCATGGACCCGCGTCCGGAATCGTTATGCAAAGGATTCCGATCTTTATAAGCAAGCTGACACTCAAATATACCAGGCGCGGATATCCCTCATTCGCGAGACCGAGCAAGCGCAAAACAGTCTTGCCAATTCGCTTGAGCAAGGCTATTCCAAGAAACTCACGGCAGCACTTAAGAGTGCGGAGACCGAGCTCAAGCACACCTTGGATGGGATCGATAACAAAATTAAAACGGTGAATACCGCGGCAGAGCAGTCGGTAAATAGCCTGCGAGATGCGATCGAAGGTGTGAATGAGGAATTACAGCGCGAACTTGATATCTATGAAGCGCAAATTAATGCCTTGGAACAAGCGAAGCAACAGGATGATCGCGCACAGGCCGAGTCGGAACACAACAACCGACTTAAGGCGCTGGAAGACCAAAAGACGTGGCTTAACGAGAACGGAAATGCAGATCCATTCGAAATCGCTGCGCTCAATCGTCAGGTTAGCGATGAACAGCAAGCGTGGGCCGATCAACAAAAGCAATGGAGTTTCGATGATGAGCGCCAACGCCTTGAAGGATTGAAAACGGCAGCGCAGGATCGTGCAGAAGTTCGCCGCAACGAACTGGAAAATCAAATTTCCGCGATTGAGAAATCGAAGGCTATTCAGGTAGCAGCTCTTGATGATGAGAAGGAACGTCTTCAGGACCATTGGAACAATGAAGAGACTGGCGTCCGAGCAATCATGGAAAACGGTCTGATCGATACTATCGCGGATATGGCGGCGCATGATGAAGGGTTCAGAGAGCGCGGAGAACTGATGATGGAATCATTAATTAACGGTATAGCATCGAAGAAGGAATCCCTTGAAGCGGAGCTCGCGTCGATCCAGTCGCTTATTGGGTTTAGTGATACCTCGATGCCAAGCACCATCCAAGCTCCTAAAACCGGAACACCGAATGTGGCTTCAAGAGATGCGGCTATTGCAGCAGCTGCCAACTCACCGAAGTCGATTACTCTGTATAACCAGATGGATGGTAAGACGATTTCCAAAGAAGTTATTAACCTTGTCGGGAATGAAATACTACAGCCAATCAGGGCTAAATGAGGAGAGAATCGATATGACTCAGCAAGCAACAATGTGGCAAGCTCAACTGGCAGACGGAACAAAAATGCGCGGCGGGCAGACGAACATTTTCCCCGACGATCTGAATGTCGGAGCGGTACCGATCGATCAAATGAAGACCTTCACCGTATCTCACAACACGTTCGCATATACTTACTACGCGCCTACGAAGAAATGGTATAAGGACGGTAAGCTCACCACGTTTGCCTACCCGACAGAGTTCGGCATGCAGGATGGCAGCCTGCTGACGATCGACTTCGCGGCGGGGTTGTTGGTGCTTACGCAAGTATAAACTATCGCAAGGCGGCTCTCGGGTCGCCTTCTTTTTTATAAGGGAGGGTGATACCGTGGGAACAATTATCGACATCAGACAGTTGCCTGTTGACAACTCGATCCAGTTCATACCGGCGGAGGGAGCCGACCCGGCGTATTACGCAGCGGATAATGGAATCGTGAGGTCGGAGTTCTACGAGACCAACAACCGCGTTATCTTGCAATACAGAGGTCGCAACTTCTCATGGACGCCGAACGAGATGAAATATATCGACGCTGACGGGGTCGAGGACATCATCTATAATGTTACGGACGTACCACTCGAAACTAAAGCGAACTATGCACGATTTAACCGCTCCATGCCAGACGTTGACGATTGGTTTACGCAGGAGAACGACCGGCTCAAACACTCGATACTTTTGCAGGGGTTCCAACGCGATCCGCTGCCATGGCTAACCGAGCAGATCAACTTCGTCATCGGCGGTCGCTTAGAGTTTGACGCTGATCTGCGCGTTAGGATTAACGGCGATATGGTCGTCACTGGCGAGTTCGTGACGGCTGGCGCGATCGAGATCATCGACCAGGACGACAATGTGCTATTTACGCTACCGCCGATTGTCGTTTACGACAGCGGCATCCCAGAGCGGGCAAGCACAACTGGGAGTTACCGCGTCACGTCCAACGTCGACGGTGTCCTCGCCTTTGATATAGTCGTGGACAATGAATGGGTGTCGAGTGTGGATCGCATATACCCAATCATTATTGACCCGACCACGGTAGTAAGCGGTGCATACACCACTAGGGGCAATGCTGGTCGCAAGATAATACGCCTTAGTAATGGGTGGTTGGTGTGTTCCGTCGTACTATCCGAGAATGTCGTTTGGCTGAAGTCTACAGATGGCGGCACCACATGGAGTCAGATCTGCTCTTGGGGTACGTCTGGTGCTAGTCCGAGTCCGTATATGTGTGCATCTGGTGTTAACGTCATATCTATCATATTCCGTGGTGGGTTTATATACGCTGTAAGGTTCAATGCTACTACTCAGACCAATGTCAATCTATGGGGCGTAACAGCGCAAGAGACGTTAATGACGCCGAGTTCTGCTTCAACGGCACAATCCGATGCAGGGCAGGCGCTTTATGCAGAAAGTGCATCGATAATTCACGCGGTATATGCACTTAAGGTGAGCGCATATCCGAACAGTGCAAACATCATGTATAGGAAGTCTACGGATGGTGGCGTTACTTGGAGCGCGGAGGAAATGTTAAGCACCACTAATAGTTCCGCGACAACTAACACCAATCCATCTATTTTCGTAAGATCTGGGGTTCCATATGTTGTATACTTCAATGGCTCAGGCAATTACTTCTTGGCGATAATTAGCAAGCCAACAACTCTTTGGACAACCCCAACATACCTCGTCAATGTATCTACTGTGGTTGCCAACCCATTTTCACTCTGCAAGAGATACGGCTCCAACATTGGGCGTATTTGGGCGGTGTGGCATGGGTTGGATGCTACTGAACCAGCCGCATTTAACATCTGGAGATCATATTCAGACGATGGCGGGGTAAACTGGACAACATCTAAACTTACGACAGGCAATACTTCTAGTAAGACAATGCCAACTCTCGCTGAGGACACGGACGGTAATATATACCTATTTTACATGGATGTTTCCTCTGGGGTGCTGTACCAGAAATGTCCGAATGGTACAACTACATTTGGGTCCGCAACCGTGTTTGCGGCTAGTAGCGCATATCCCGCTATAGAAGCAGAACCGACATCAGCCTATATCGGTGTTATATATGAGAATGTATCGACAGTAAAATTCGACAAAATACAGCTTAATGTACCACCAAATGCTCCAACTCTGACTCCCATGGCGAACTTCGATGCTACGATTGCACAGACATTCGCTTGGACATTTAGCGATCCAGATGCCGGAAATACGCAGTCAGCATTTCAGTTGCTGATCAAACGAGTCAGCGACGGAGTGACCGTCTTGGACACTGGAAAAGTAGCATACACTCTTGGGGGATGCTCCGTTAGTAGCGGCATTCTAGCCAACAACATGCAGTATCAATGGCAGGTTCGGACTTGGGATAACTCGGATGTTGTTGGTCTGTATAGTTCCTTATCCACGTTCTGGACATCAGCCAAGCCAACCGTCGCAATAACCTTCCCAGCGGTGGATGGTGCTTCGATCACCACTAACAGCTTAACCGCTGCGTGGTCATTTTCTGATCCAGAATCTGAGGGGCAATATGCCTATCGAGTCAGGCTAACGACATCAGCGGATGTTGATCTCTGGGATAGTGGGAAAATATTAGATGTTGCCGCAAGAACTCGGACTATCGGTTACTCTTTGGCGAACTCAACGTCCTATAAGATAAAGATTACCGTTTGGGATCCGAAGGATATTGCTAGTACCGAAGTAACGCGAACATTTGTTACTAGCTTTACGGTTCCAGCAACTCCGACAATTGTGGCATCTCCCCAGAACGGCTACATCAGGATTGCTATCACAAACCCCACACCGACTGGGTCTCAACCAACCGTAGCAAGCAATGATTTATATCGTCGACCGCTACCTGATGATACATTATTGGACTCTGGCTTGCTGATCGATGCAGACTTCCCGCTGGACAACTCCAATCAGTGGGTGAGAATCGCGACTGGAATCGCGCTAAACGAGGTCTATAACGATTATAACGTTGCATCCGGTGTGAGATACGAGTATTACGTTCAGGCACAAGGGAGCAACGGCACGGCAGCGTCAAGCGCAACTGCAATCCAAAAAATTGATCTATTTGGCGTATGGCTTCATGATGTCCTTAGCCCATCCGGGACGGCATACATGTTCTCCTACGATGGCAGAGGACGCACTTCAACCTGGCAAACAGAAGTCTCTATGATGCAGTTTGTTGGGAGGTCACGACCAGTGGCTGAGTTTGGATCAAGCGCTGATGATCGGGTTCGTTGTGATCTCGAGATTATAAAGGGTAGCGTTGATTACAGAGCACTACTTGGACTCGTGAGACGTCGTGCAACACTTTGCTATCGTGATGGCCGAGGTCGTAAGATGTTTGGAATCGTTGGTCAACTGCCACAGAATGACGAAGCATTTGGTTACACTTTGACTATAGAAGTGATCGAAACTGCTTTCACCGAGGAGGTGTGATCGGTGCAAAGTCTTGCGAGGAATGGATTCTCGTCCGCTCAGGTGAAAAAGGCACTACATGCAGCCAATCGTCAGATTGACTTTCGGTATGAGTTGGTGAACGCATCAAACCAATATATAAGGGATCTGACGACAATCACTGAGGCAAGCGTATCGGTGAGTATTGAAAGTGAGATTAAAAGAACTGCTCGGTTCACGCTGCTGGATGACGGTAGCGTGAATTTTCTTTCTGATCGGATTAAACCATACGTTCGCGTTATGATTCCGAGATCAGCATCCTATGGCCGCACCATATTTTATGATGATTTCGAAACTGGTCTAAATGGTTGGAGTACCGCAGGTAGCGGAGTTATTTCCGCTTCAACGGTCGGTACCTATAAGACATTGAAAAAAACTGTCAACGGAGATCCGAATGGAGGAACAAAGGCTCTTAGTGTGACGGTTAATGATTTTGACCTTTCAGCTTTTGTGTACCGTGAATCTATATCAGGTTCAAATGGTACGCGAATAGGACTTGAAGATCCAAGCGGAAATGGTTATGGAATTAGCATTGGATATGCTTCGACTCCAAGTGATTCAACCATTTCAATCGTCCGGCGAGCAAGTTCATCACTTACAACAATAACACCGACGACCAACCTTACCGTGAACATAAATCAGTGGTATACATTCAGACTCTCTAAGAGAGGAAATGTGATCACCGCAAGTGTGTATAACGGAAGGATTACAGATTTCACCTCAGGACTAATTGCATCGATGTCTATCATCGATGATACGTACAACACGTTCAATACAGTTGTAGTGCGCGGAGGGACAGAATTTCATGTCGATGATCTGAGAGTTGTAGATAAGCAGGATACAGGGTTTGTAGAGTTTCCTCTGGGCGTCTTTCTTTTGGCTACACCAAAGCGGAAGTCCGATCAATCAGGACAAGTAACTAGAAACATTGAAGCGTACGATCAACTTCAGGTCCTGAGAGATGATCGAACAACCGGTCAATATTTAATCGCAGCTAATACTGGCTATATTGCGGCAGTGAAAACTTTGCTCGACAGTGCAGGCATCACACTACAGAATTTGACGCCTTCGAGTAAAGTGATACCGGTTGATCGTGAATGGGATGGCGGAACGCCGCGGCTTACGATTATCAACGACCTCCTGTCCGCGCTGAACTACAATCCGTTGTTCTTTGACGAGAATGGTGTCGCAGTTGCATGGCCATATATAACACCGGATCAGCGGGCAGCAGAGTACACTTATGCGGACAATCAAGAGAGCGTCATCTTCCCGGAAGTGGAGGAGACGCTCGATTTGTTTGATATCCCAAATCAATTTGTACTCATAGTCAGCCAACCAGATCGCGCAGTGTTGAAGTCGATTTATACCAACAGCAATCCAGCATCTCTTACCTCAACAGTAAATCGAGGTCGGACAATTACAACATACCTTCCAGTGGACGCGGTCGACCAAACGACTTTGGATAACCTTGCGCAGGCAGCTGCTTTCAAGGCATCACAAGTGTATCAGGCAGTGACTTTCGAAACAGCAATTATGCCTCAACACAGTTACAACGACGTCTATAACTTCCAATTTTCGAGGCTTGGAATTAGTGAGAAGTATGAGGAAATCGGTTGGACGCTGCCAATGAAATCTGGCGGGCAGATGGAGCACACAATCCGCCGAGTGGTTTCGGTCTGAGGAGGCGGTTAGATGGTTCGTGGACTTTTGAACGCGATCTCTGAGCTGGTTAAGAAAGAGGTAAGGTCCCAACAGTTGGCTGCCAGCGGGTTAGCAACCATTAGGTATGGGACAGTCACAGATGCTACAGGTCGCCCGAAAGTGCAATTTGATGGAGAAACAGCAGCAACGACCCGACGTTATCCATATTTGGCTTCTTATACTCCAACGATAAATGATCGGGTTCTATTGATACGTGGGGGTACAGGCAGTTGGGTAGTGGTTGGAAAAATAATTTAACCATTCGGGTGGTGAAATAATTGTCGGTGCTTAATGGGGGAATGTCGTTACGTGAGATGTATCCGATTCTGAATCAAAAAATTCAGGAGTTAGAGGATTTAATCGCCAGCATTAGTGGCGGCGGTGGCGGCGGTTCTGGCGATATGCTCAAATCGGTCTACGATACCAACGGTAATGGTGTTGTGGATCAAGCGGCGAAGTTGCAAACGGCAAGGACTATAACGCTAACAGGCAGTGTATCGGGCTCTACGTCCTTTGACGGCTCCAGTGATGCGACGATTAACGTAACCGGCGGCGGTGGCGGTGGCGTAACGGTCGGGACATCATTACCAACGGCGGCAGTAGGGCTTAGGGGCAACCTTTACCTTTTACAAGGTGTATCTGGTGTTGCAGAAGTCGCGAGCCTTGCAGTTTCGGCAGGCTGTACGACAAACGGAAACGTAACGGTGACGCTGGACGGAAATTCGTTTGATGTCGCCCTGACGACTGCGTCTCAAGGTACGGCCGCGAACGTTGCTACGAAAATACGCGGCACGACGTTTGCAGGCTGGACGACGGGCGGCTCCGGCACGACGGTTACGTTCACGTGCAATACAACAGGCAACAAAGTGAATGCAACATATTCCGCGGGATCAACAGGTGCATCCGGCACCATGACAACGCCGACGCAGGGTGTACTCGAAACGGCAGATAGCCTTTATATCTGCATAAGACTAGCGAGTGGCTCCTATGACTGGGCTTCCATTCCATTAGGCTTGTAAGGGGGGACCGACAATGGTTATGGCGATGAGTACCGTAAATCCGCGGCTAAACGGTGCGAAAGGTGATAACACGCAGGATGATACGCTCTACATCCAGAAAGCGATCTGGCAGGCAGAGCAAACAGGCATTTTGCACGTGACAATCCCGGCAGGCAACTACAAAATTACGGACACCATCAAGATCGAGGGTTCGACAGGCTTGACCATCGATTGTGAACGTGGCGCTATCTTCTACTCGTCGGTTGATAACACAAAGACTGGCGTGCTTGAGTTTAAAACGACGAGCGCAAACTATTGGCGCGGTAGGCGAACGACGATTAACGGTCTGCGGATAATCAGCAATACGACGGGTGTCGGCACGGGCGTTTACATCAACGGTGCGGCGCAGTGGTACTTGCACAGGTGCTATATCGAGAACTTCAAGTCCGGACTCAAGCTAGCAGAAACCTACTACGGCGGCTTAGCTCACTGCTGTTTCTCGGCGAATACGTATGGGTTTCACACGGTGGGTTCGGAGTCCAATACGATCGACGTCCACAACTGTACGTTCACGACGGAGAGCGCGGTAACGGACCCAACGCAGTCGGCGGTCCGGCTAGAAGCGATCGCGAACAACATCAAGCTACACGGGCTGACGATTGAAGGCTATACCCGCGGAATCGTGTGCGCGCAGACAACGTCCGGGCACGCTGGTGTCATAAGCTGTAGAGACAACTACTTCGAATTGGTTCCGACGATCTATGATTTCACGGAGAAGAATGAGGCGTGCTTCCTTGATGTAGACATCGATGATAACCGCCTCTCAGATACCGGGCAGGCCCAACATATCAAGCTGGGACCGGGCAACTACAAACTGTTCAACACTCAGATGAACGGAAATAAAGTGTACGTGAAGAATGATACGATCTACCGGATAAGCCTCAACACGGACATCAACATCGACACCGACATCGCTACTGCGACCTCTTGGGCGAACGGTGACTCGCAGGATGGATTCTTCCAAGTGAACACGGGATTGTTGAAGTTCTACGATCAGAACCCGTGGTTGTACAGCACTCGCGGAGACACTAGCGTTTATCCAGGCAAGCCACACCTGCCGTCGATCATCGACAAGCAAGCGGTCATCGCAATTTCTCCGTACGACGAGACGAAGATGTCCAAAGCTTTTCCGATCTTTTCGATCAACTGGCGCGATGTGGTGTTCGAAAAAGGTGGACCTGTGATGAAAAGCCCGGATGGCACCTACTACCGTCTTGTGGTAGCGAATAACGGTACGTTGTCGACGGTCAACGTGACAGCGGCTAAAACCAATTTTGCGCCGAATATCGGGTCTGTGCCGATTCTTGAAGTCGGACGCAAGGAAGTCGCAGGCGGTAGTGACGCTTACGCGGCAGGTAAACGTATCTATATCGCGGAAATCAATCGCACATTCGTCAAAGTGGGCTCACAGTTCGAGGATACTACGATCTCCGGCAAGCGGGCGATAGGTACGGGCGCACAGGCAGGCGCAATCACACACACAGGTACGGCGTACTTTTGGAACACGGACGCTGGTGCGGAATTCTTCTACGTGTGGGCTTCGTCTATGTGGTGCTGGTGTGGCGATAGTATAGCAACGGCATCTACGGTACGCGCAGTAGGTACGGCGGCACAGCGCCCTGCGTCTCCAGGCATCACGGGCATGAAGTATTACGCGACAGATACAACGGTGTATACGACGTGGTCCGGCTCAGCGTGGGTGTAATCAGGAAACTTGGGTAAAACGTGTTCCGCTTATGTGGGGCTTATTTAATTTGGGGCGGTGATCAATTGGGCGTAGAAATCGAGAAATTAAATGAAATAGCCGTCAAAGTAAGTGGGATGGAGGCTACGCAAAGGGCCCAATCCGATGCAGTTGGTAAAATGGCCAGTAGTGTTGAAAGGCTTGTCGAGAAACTGGAGAAGTCAGATGACATTGCTAGAGAAGCGGATCAACGAGCGCGTGCTGCCCATCATCGTATTGATGATACAAATGTTCAAGTCAGAGAAGTAAAGGACGACATCAAGTGGCTATGGCGAACAATAGTCGGAGCAATTATTGTAAGTGGGGTCGGCGGAGCAATCGCTTTTCTTTGGAAGGGAATCGAGAATAACTAAGGAGATGATGAAAGTGAAAGGATTAGAACCGTATATTGGAACAATTGTGGAGGCCCTTGTCGGCCTCCTTGTTACGTATATCCTCGCAGTGATTGCCTCTTTAAATGGCAGGTTAAAAGAATGGCTAAAAACTCGAACCAGCGCTCAGCAACGAGAAGTATTACATCGAATAGCAGCGGAGGGATTCGCGCTAGCTGAATCCTTATTTAAGGGATCTAGCGGTCCCAAGAAGCTAAACAAGGCCATGCTTTATGTTCTCGATGAGGCGACTAAGCGTGGGCTTGTAATATCTCAAGATTCGATTAGAGCGGCGGTTGAAAAAGCCGTGCTAGAGCATAACGCGAAGGTTAAAGGCGGGAAAGCAGCATGATCAAGCATACTCGCGTACGCATCGTTAATGGGAAAATGGAAGAAGCTCCGTTGCAATATAGCGGGGCATATAGCAAAGCTCAGGGGTGGACGGACATTCGTGTTGCCGATATCCCACTGGCAGCAGTCATGTCGACCGAGCTCGTTATCGCAAAGGGCAAAACCGTCCCGCAGATCCTCGCTGATCTTGTATCTAGGAAAGGCGGCAATTGGCTAGTCTTTAACGCTTCATTTTTTAATCAACAGACTGGCACAATCGTCGGAAAAGCCTACCAAAACGGCAAGATCATTGCCCAAGATGTCGCAGGCAAAACCGAGCATAGACCACACCTCTATCACAAAGGTGGTCGCTTTGGCGTTGGTCGCCTGGCGACACCAACTGGAGTGGATTGGGCGGTTGTAGATGTCCCGACACTTACAGCAGGTGGTAAAGCACTTGCACTGCGACCAGAGGAAAAGACACCAAGCGACGTTCAAGCAATCAACCCGCGCATGATCGCAGGCATAAAGCCAGATGGCACATTCGGAGTCATTGCAGTCGATGGAAGAGGCAACGTCGACCGCGGACTCAATTCGAAGGAATCGGGCATCCTCGCGATGAATCTTGGATATGGAGAGTCAGTCAACCTCGACGGAGGTAGCTCCGCGACGATCGCAACGAATAACCGCCAACTGCTCGATGCACTCGAAATTGACAAAGACCACAAGAAGCGCACATACCATGTAGCCGACATGAGTCGCAACCATTCGGCCGCGCCGGTACATCATGCGGTTGCGATCCAATTCGACCCGGCCAAACTCTTCCCAAAGCCGGTAACCCTGTTCGGCGTTGATTGCGCACAACCACTCAATGCCACAAAAGCAAAGGCAGTTGCCGGGCAGGGTGCAAAGTTCGTGGCGCGGTACCTCGTTCCGGAAGAATACAAATGGAAAAGACTTACCCTAAGCGAAGCCCAAGCAATAGCAGCTGCAGGCATGCAAATCGTTAGCGCGTTCGAGACGAAGGCAAATCGGCCGGAAGGCGGTGCTCTGGCCGGCACTGAAGATGGATCGAAAGCGTATAAAGAAGCGATCGCGATCGGACAGCCAGTCGGTACAGCAATCTACTTCGCCGTAGACTACGACACAGGGCCAAAAGACTATGATACGATTGAGGCATACTTGCGCGCGGCCGCCATGGCGATACCCGGTTACGAGGTAGGTGCATACGGAGAGTATGAGATCATCGAGGAGATGGCGAAGCGCGGCGCGGCGAAACACTTCTGGCAGACTTACGCCTGGAGTGCTGGAAAGAAGTCAGCTCACGCGGACATCTGGCAATACAAAAACAATACGGTTCTCGCCGGCCATCCAGTTGACTTTAATGAGTCGTACCGTACCGATGTGGGATGGAAAATTTAAGGCATAATAATTCAGCCCGGGGGCTTCGGCTCCCGGGCTTTTGTTATTTACAAGTGATTTAGATTTTGAACCCAGATAACTTATCCATCGAAGCCTTAGAATTGCCTAACTTAGGGGCGGAGCTCGGCGTTACTCCTCGTTCAAGATTACTTAAGCGAATCGATGTACTCTCCACATGCTCAAGAATAAGTCCTAATGCGTAAAAGACGATACCGCTGATTATACCGCTAATCCACCAGTAAATCGCAATCGACCATCGAAATGCAGCTTCATAATCGCTCCCAAGCAATTGCTCCAAAGTATCATCGGTTCGATTAGCTTGGAAAATGCCAATGATAATTGCCAGAATAATTGAAGCCCATCCTAGCCCCTTAAGTAACTTTGCCACGATTTGCTCACCCTTTTTCTCATTGATAATTCTATTCTACGCAACCAATTGTTATTTTTCACCAGAAATCTTTCGATTCCACATCTAAATTCGAAAGTTTCTTTGCAGCTTCGGCCAATGCAGTTTTGGTTATTCCTCTTAATGCCGGCTCATCCTCATTGCACGCCTTCGAGACCGTATCCTTATTCAGACCGGTTTCCCTCCGTATATCCTCTTGATCGATCTCATGCTTATCAAGAAACCTCCCGAATTTACTCCTTCTCTTTCCTAATCCGAGCACTTGACTCACCCTCGTCCATTTTTCCGATTTATATCAGTTTGGACGAGAATCTACAAAAAGATACAAGCTAGGTTGATATAAATCGGAAATATGCCCAAGTTGTCGCCATAGTTATAGAAGCAGATACGGAACACTGGGCTCCGGCGCCGTCCAGTTCCGTAAGTAATTCTACAACAAGGAGGGATGCGGCAAGATGGGAGACATAGTTGCGATCGATGCAGGTAACTTCGAGACCAAGTTTTATGACGGCAAGCGTTTCATTCGATTCCCTTCTGTGATTGGTTACGACTGGCGGGAGCGGAATTTACAAGATAAGCCAAAGCAATTCGACTTCGATTGGGAGTATGACGGGCAACGCGGGTTCGCTGGTACGCTGGCCCTCACGGAGAGTGATTGCGCTGAATCGAGAAAAGGAGAGAGTAAAGCTCATCCGGACGCTCAACTACGTGTATTGCTTGCGCTGCATCAGTTTAGCTCCGAGACAGAGAATCGGATCATCGTTGGTCAGCCAATTAAGACGCACAAGCCCGCTGAGAAGGAAGCAATCAAACGGATGCTCATTGGCCGGCATGAGCTCAAGGTGAATGGTGAACGACGTGTCATTATCGTTCGGCGCTGCGAAGTCGCTGCGGAAGGCGTCTCATCCGGGTTGCTCATTCCTGGTGGCGGTACGGTTCGGGTAATCGACATAGGTAGCGGGACCGTTAACTTCGGGACATTAATTGATCGGAGCTTTAACGATCGAGGGAGCTTCACACTTGTCACTGGGCTTGAGACGTTAAAGACTCCTGATCGGGTAGCATTTGCCCGGCAAATCGCGCTGAAGGCTCTCGCAGGCGGGTGGAAAGCAGAGGACGCGGTTTACTTGTGCGGAGGCGGCGCGGAGTCGCTGTTGAAACCTTTGCGAGTATATTTCCCAACTGCACAGGTGATCGAGGGCGATCCAGTCTATGCAAACGTCAAGGCCTTTTATCTTATTGCGGGGAAGGTGTTCGCAAATGGCTAAGCCGGATTGGATGAAGGTTATTCAAGTCGTTTTCAACATTACGGATCCGGATCAGCTTAGGCAGTACCGGCACGCCTCATCAAAATCGAATCAATCGGGATACATCAAACGGTTAATCGATCGGGATATGGATCGAGGAGAAGCGGGGGATGTGAGACCGCTGGCGGTCACGAAGAAACTGATAGAGGATGATTTCAGTCCAGATGGGTTCATCTGAACAGCAAAAGGGAGCGAGGTTTGGCACCGTCGCTCCCAAGCGCGATCGCGTAGGCGACCGCTTTACCCCAGCGTATGCAAGTAGGCATGTCTAAAATGCAAGTCCAATCAAAGGCAATTAGCAAACCAACCAACAACCCCGCCGATGACTAATCCAATAACGAATGCCATATTAATTCGCCTCGATTCTGTTTTTACAAATAATCATGTCCATCATGAACAACGGACATTCGAGCGAAAGGAATGAATTGTATGGGAAAAGCGGTGGCCCTGAACTGGAATGAGTTTATGGCCGGCCATATCGTCCCGTTAGATCACAAAACGAAGTTGAGTATTGCTCGAAATACCGCGGCTACTGTTCATCTGTTCTTGTTCCCTAAATCGATATTTGCAGCAACTCCAGCGGACTCATCATGGCAAGAGATATTTGATACTGTGCTCGGGATAGCTGATTGGCTGTGCGTAGGAATTATCGTTTTCGCAGGTGTAACTTGGATGTTTGGGAATCGAACAAAGGCTCTTGAATTTCTAATGGGTGGCGCCTCCGGGTATCTGATCATTCGGCACGCAATTGATATTCGAAATTGGCTTAAGACGCTTTAACGGAGGTGGGGGCATGCGGCTAAGGATAAACGGATTCCCCATTTCCTCCGAGTTCGGGTCCATTGACTCTGTCCACAAAATCCCACATACGGGTGTGGATATCGCGATGCCGATCGGGACGCAGTTGCATTCCGTGGGCGGCGGCGTGATCTCTCAGGTCGATGTGATCGGAGATCGGTCATTAGGGAGGATGGTACGGATCGATCTCGATGACGGTCCAGATGTGATCTACGGCCATCTCTCGCAGGTCAACGTCAAGATCGGAGACCACGTTCATGCTGGCGATATCATCGGTCTAAGTGGGAACACCGGTCACTCGACGGGGCCGCATCTGCATCTACAGGCGGTCGCGGACAACGGTACCCTAATAGATCCAACGCCGATCGCGCATGCAGCGTCAGAGCCGGGATTCTGGAGCAGCGTGCTAGATAAATTCAACGATTTCTCCGATTGGGCTATCGGAAAAGAAACAGAGATCATCGCCAAACCGGTCGGAAATATGGCTTGGAATACAGTTAAGCGAACCTTTGAAGCGATTAGCGTCCACTCAGCGGAGATCATTACGCTCGGGATATGCGCGTGCGCAATTGGCATGATGATCGGTCCGATAATCGGCAGCGGCAATAAATGGCTTGGTAGATTGTTCGTGGTTTTTTGGGGCGGCATTATCTGGAGGGTCGTTACCTAGGAGGTATATCGATGAAAGTCATGATAAACGGAAGAGAATTGCAAGAGAGGATGGAGTCGCTTGGACAACGAGAACAGAGCTATTTCGAAGTCATTAAAACCGCGGCTATTTTTATCGCTGGGGCTCTCCTTATCATTTGCTTGCCTGGCGTGGTTGACGCCATTGCCGACGTACTGGATCGTTTTGGGCCGCACATCGTTCATGCTTATCGGGCGATTCGTTAAGTAACAACGTGGGAGGGGAGCTATTTGAACCTAATTGAACGACGTCGGCCGGATTACACCGTATTCCGCATAATCCCTCATCACACCGTCCTCAACTCTTCCTCCCGAAACTTCCAACGGTCGCTCTATGAGTTATTTTCAATCCGGTACCGGCCGCACAAAGAAGGATACCGGATCGTACATCGCCCGGCTCCCGACTTCTGGTGGATCACGCAGCTCGCCGCTGATTCGATCGAATATTACGTTGCTATGCCCGCTGACTTTGCCGATGCATTCCGGACGAAGTTCCGCAATCACGAGCAATGGCGGAAGTCCACGCTCGAGCCGGTGGAGAGCTTCGACTTGGCGATCGCGGACGAGAACACCGATCTTTATGCCATGAAATATAAACGGCACGATATATACTCGCTGGACGTCGATTACACCGAGCAGTCAATTCCGGTCCGCAACGTGCTTGGGATTACGAATGAGCTCGAAGAGAATGAGGCTGTTTCCATCTTGATTCGGACTGAGACAATGCCGCGGAAGAAATGGAAGAAGGTCGCGGACTACGCTTGGGAGCAATGGGATAAGGGCGGAGTCCCGTACCGTGCCGGCTTCGATCCGCTTCGGATTCTCCGTCATGTCGCGAATGGTGTTACGCATGTTTTCTACGAAGCGAAGTCGCTGGTGGACGATGTGCTCGCCGGCATAGAAAATAGCTTCTTTCACAAGAACGGTGGCGAGCGAAAGAAGGTTGAACGTCCGAAGATGCCTAATCCCGATCGAGCTGAACTGATGGTCAACGGCGATGTCTCGCCGGGGTCGAAGAACAAGCGGAACATGCCGGTATTCAAAACTTCGATCCGATATGCTGTGACATGTCAGGATCCGGTTAAGCGGGAGATGCTCGCGCGTTCGGTGGCCGGCGCCTACTCTGTGGTCACCGAGAAGGGAAGGTTCCACGATAATCGGCTTGAGATGGTAAAGGTAAACATCCGACCAAAGGAGGCGCTAAACGATCTCAGGAATTGGCGTATTAGAGAGATGGCACCGAATCTGATGAGCGTCGACGAGCTCGGAAAGCTGCAGCAGCTCCCTACGTCGGAGTTGCAGTTGGAGTTCGCCGGAGCGATGGAATCGAATCGGCGAGTCGAGATTGAGCTGCCGAAAGTGTTTCTGGATGAGAGTGGGATACTTGCCGGTACCGCTACTGATCGCGGAGAAGTGTACAAAGTCCATATCCCTACCAACCGGCCAGATAAGCTTTACATGGCGCGAGCCGTCATTGGTAGCCCGCGTATGGGTAAGGATCAGCATGTGATCAATATGGTTGTTGAGGCTAAGCGTGAGCATGGGATCGGGGCGGTCATCCCTGACTTTATCGATGAACGTAACGGACACCGCGGCATGGCCGACGCTGTACGTGATCACTTGCCACCGGAAGACGTGATTGATATCAATCTAGCTGACACGGCGTTCGCGCCTTATCTCGGGCTCCAGTCGATCTTCCAGAACGTGAAGGACACCCGTGTAGCTGCCGACGTTATTGCGGAGTATCTGACGGACTTCCTACTTGCTGATGGAGATGAGGATAAATTCCAGACGGCAGACTTCACGCGTGAAGCGGCTAAGGTAACGAACGGTGACTTCACGGATATGAAGGCAATGTTTATGAATGAGCAGTTCAGACGCAATAAGATAAAAGAGCTCGATCAAGTATTCGACATGGACACATGGAAGGACTTCGACAAGATGAGCGAGGGGAAACAAGGGCAGATATTCGGGCCGGTCATGCGACGGATAAACCAGATCGTCGGGAGTGAGTTCCTGAAGCCGATGTTTTGCCAGAGTTACAACCCATCGATGGATCTCTATAAATGGCTCCAAGAGGGCAAGGTTGTCATCATTAGATGCCGGATGCCGGACGGAATCCCGATGCCGGAGAGGATTAAGGAGACGCTCGGTTATTGGATCGTCATGCTCACGTTCCTAATCAAGCTGGCGCAAGACGGCAAAGGGGCAGGGACGTTCTTGGTGCTCAATGAGCCTCATCAGTTCCTTTCTAAGGGGCTCGTTCACTTCACGAAACGCATGCTGCGGGAAGGGCCGAAGTATAGACTCGCGCCAATCGTAGTCTTTCATGACTTCAGTGCATTCCATGAGTATCCCGGATTCGTGGATACGCTGCTCTCAGCTTCGGTTAATTGGCACCTGTTTAAGAACACTCATCTCGACACATATAAGAAGCTCATGCCTTACCTGGGCAAGACATTCGCAGAGCCGCAGCAAGCATTCGATGCGACAAAGCAATTTCAGTACATTGCCTGTTGGTTGCATGAGGGTGAATACGAAGCACCGTTCGTCTGTGACGCGCTGCCTCTCGTAGGGAAGAGATATGAAACGATGGACAATTCGTTCCTAACCAAGCGCCACGCGCGCCAATACGGCCGTCCGATCGCCGAGGTATTGGCTGACATCAAAAAGAGAAAGGGAGGCGCATAACAGCGGATATCACGCGGAGAGATCCGCTTGATAAATAAAGCTAGAGGAGAGGTAACATGAAACGAGTCGTGATCGGTATGAAGGACGGCAAGCCGTACGTCATCAGCAAGCAGGGTAAGGTCGAGGTTGTTATCCGGATTGAAAAACCGAAGACCATACGGAAGCGGGTGCGGACGCTGCTATTCCGAATCAGATCGGTGTTTTCTTCAAAGATCGCGGGCTAGTCGCCGCGGTTTCTTTTTTTATATATGATAAACTCATATATATGATGTTGACATACATATGACTTTGACATAGAATAGGATTTGTAGGAGGTGCATAACAATTGAGTTCGTTCCAAGAAGAAGAATATCGCGAGTTGGCGGATAGGGTAGGCGGAGATGACGGCCGACTAATTCACAAACTAATCGACATCGCTCAATATAAATTAATCGGCTCACAAGACGTGGCTGCAATGATCGGGATACTTCCGAACAACATGGATAAGAAGAGAAAGACGAAGTATTTCCCTGAACCGGTCGTGTATGCAGGTAAGTTTCCGTTCTGGGTCGAAAGTGATATTAGAGAGTACATTGAGAACATCGAAAAATGGCGGGAAAAACCTTAATAAAGGGAGATTGTTCGTATGGGAGAGTTTTTTGGCTATATGTGCTTCTCGATGTTCGAGGGATTTGCACTGTACTCTTTAATGTTCTATCTGTTTAGATTCGATGTCCAGAAGCATTTCTGGCCGGTAATCATCATGATAACAATAACGAATTTGCAGAGTTTCTTTATTAGGGAAGAACTCTCTCTTACGACGATCTCCCCAATCATCAACATAATTTTGATCTGTTTGTTCTTGATTATTATTATCAGAATCCCTATTGTTTGGTCGATGTTCATGGCCATCGCAGGATATATCGGTCTATTGGCTTTCCAACTTTGCATTGTAGCATTGTCCAATGGATATCTCTCATTTAACGAGATTCAGAATGTGGAGTGGAAAGGCTATCTGTTCCAACTCATATCAGGTGTTTTAGTTACTTCTGTAGGATGGTTGCTCTATAGGTTCGGCTATGGATTTTCGTACGACTTCGCTAAAAAGTTTCAATTCAAATGGGAACGACCATTTATCATCACGTTCGTTATTTGTTTCATCCTAAGTTTGGGTGTGATGATGTACATAAAAGCGGTTTATACCAACCTTGTCATCGTTTTTGCGGCGCTGATTATTCTACTAGCGTACTCCTTCAAGAAAGAAGCTGAAGAATGAATTGATAAAGTATCTATCCAGGCGGATGGCGGTTGGAATCAAAAACATTGTTCCGGAATCACCGCAGAGCGTTGAGGTTCTGAGCTACTCGCTATCATTTATACTGAACTTCATCTTTGTTGTCGGATTATCCTTGATCATTTCAATTTTTACAGGCTATACAATCGAGGTCATTATCGCCCTGGTTTCATACGCGTTATTAAGACAAGCATCGGGCGGATATCATCTGGAATCCGGAATGTTATGTGTTGCAGTTTCTACATTAGGCATAACCATGTTTGCATTTTCTGATTATAACCTCGTGGCAACGAGGTGGGTTACAGCCGGCGCATTGATTCTTTGTTTGATTTTTGCACCGCAAGTTAAGAACCATATTCGGATACCCGAAAGATATTATCCGCTGCTGAAAGTTCTTGCTCTCCTAATGGTTACATCCAATTTCTTATTCGACTCGCCTGTTATGGCGACTGCATTCTTTGTGCAGGGGCTTACGCTGATTTCTGTAAAGGAGGTGAGAAGAGGATGAAGAAGAACGTATTTATGAAGATCTCTACGATTCTTGGAGCTCTTGCATTGCTGATCGTTAGCACGGCTAGCTGGACCTTCGTTCATCAGGACGAAACGCCTGCCGAACTTCTGAAGTAATCATCTCTCAATAACCGGATACGGAGGATTTTGTATGTTGCTATTATCCGTCACCCGAGATGAGGAAGGTAAAACAGGTTCGATCAACATCAGAACAGACGACGCCTTATTTTTGGAGTTCGATCAGATCCAGAAAAGGGTGTACGCGCATACGCTTTTGGAACGATTCTTTATCGCGGGATCGCTAACATATTGGCAGACATCATTGAAGGCGGCCGGATATGAATTTGAAACGGTTGACCGAAATATTGTGGTCCATGTACCGAAGATCAAAAGGCTGGATAGCGTTTTCGCTTTCGCATACTTTGATTATGAGATCAACAAGAGCTCGAAGCGAATTACTCTGGCTCAAAAGCACATCAAAAAAGTAATTGCAGATGCGACGGAACATAACCGCCGGATAATCGTTACCTAAAAAAGCTACCCTCACGGGTAGCTTTTTACTTTGTGAGAGTCATTCTATAGCACATTGAAATTAAAAAAACTGTCGTTATATGTCGACAGAATTGGCTTTGAACAAGAAAATTCATACGTATGAGAATGAGTTTACAAAAATACCCACCGGATTAATAATAGCTAATACATAGTAACGTATAATCAATCGTTTGTCTAAGGGGGATTCAAAACTTTGAATACCCCATTGACAAAACAAAAATAACCCACTATGGGCAAGTTCGCATCAGGGGAAGTAGCTTAATCGCTACTTTTCTACTCTTCCGGATAATCGTAAAGGTCGTCCATTGAGCACTTAAAGATAAGCGCCAATGCTCTGCGGGTGACATCAGGGATCGGTTTGGTGTTCGTCTCATACTTGGAGAGTGATGCGATCGAGATGACTATCTCATATGGCCTCTCCCTAAGACGATCAATAACCTGCTGCTGAGTCCAACCGCGCGATTTACGTTTCTCCGCAAGTAGACACTTCCCCTTGCGAAGTGTCATGGGTTAAATCCTCCGGCTATTCAATTATTGTTCTTGAACGAGAACGAGTGTTCGTATAAAATGAGAACACAAAGTAAAACATTGGAAAGGTGGTTCTGTCAGTTTATGATGAATGTGATCGATGCTATCGAATTTTTAGTTGCTGTAGCTGCTGACACTACCGACAACAAAGGAGCAATACTGGATTTCTATAGAGAGCTAACTGAATCTGACAAGGTTACTGAAGCATCGCGCGAGCCACGGATTGGAGCCTAACTTTTTCTTCACGGGTAAGTTCACGACCATTTACGACGAAAGGAAGGTCTAAGAAAGAATCATCATCAATATTTACTTTTTTAGAAGCTGAACGATGTTCTTCTGATAATGTGCTTAAAGGGTTGTTTGTGTTACCCAGTAAATAATCTGTAGTTACACCATAATAATTAGCAAGCACAAGCAATGTCTCCGAATCAGGCTCTCCTCGGCTATTTTCATAACCTCCGAGTGTTCTGTCATGAACCCCAGTTGCCTTAGAAACAACCATCTGGGTTACGTGTTTACCCATCCTAATTCTCGCTTGTTTTAACCTCTCCGACAAAATACTCATAGAGATCCCCTCCAACTTCTGATATTACCATAATTCATGAAAATTAAGAATAATATGCGTTATTCCTGAAAATTCAAAAAAATAAATAATTCTCTTGACACACTTAAAAACTAAGAGTTATATTGTTCACACGGAATCCTTAGATTCTAAGTTATGCCAAGAGAGGAGGTCTTATACATTAAGGTGAGCATCGAGATTCGCGATCCTGTTGTTAAAAACATAAGGCATCACTTGCTTGTGAATGAAGTGCAATTCAGTGATGTGGCAGCGTCTTCGGGCATTGAGGTTCAAAGGTTCTATGCAATCATTGGTGGGCGGGCTCGAATGTCTCCAGTTGAATTCGGGGCGATAGCAAAAGCTTTGGGGTTGAGTATGGAGTCGTTTCTGCCAAAAATTTTTTTGACAGCCAACACTTAAAAATTAAGTGATATTGGAGAGTGATGTAAAAGTTAATTCTTAAATATCAACAATTGAAATTATATGTCAAAGTCATATATATGTCAACCTCATATATTGATTAAGTGATGGAGGTCGTATATGAACCATGTCGCATCTCTAGGAGACAACCAAGTCGCGCAAATCATCGAACGCGGCACAGCTGTAGTTTTGGTGCTCATGCAAGAAGAACTCGTCGATCTGGAACAAGGTAAGATCTACCCAGCCAAGTCCTACACGATTGACCGGCAATCAAATATCATCCAACTCCGCGATTTCCTCAACAAGACTTTCCCACCATCATGATGATCGAGCTGCATGAAGAAGATGACAAAGAGTTCGGCCGGCGACTGATGGCACTCCGAAGAAAAACAGGATTAACGCAGTGGCAATTCGCGCACTTGCTCGGCATCACCCGATCATCCTACTCCCATTACGAAACCGGACGCCGCAGTCCGGATAGAAGAATGATCCTTCGGATCGCAAATCGCTTCAAGGTCAGTCTGGACACTCTCTTAAAAGGAGTTGAAGTGAGTTGAACCAATTCGCAACAATGCTCGCTGAGAAAGGGTTAGCATCCGGACCGGTGTACGTAACGGTAGTCTTGAAGGGTCACGAGGCGGCCCGCATGGTCGCAGACTTTAAAGCCCAGCATACGATCCGGCCGATGACCGAACGCATTCTCGTCGAGGCAGCGAGCGATCCGCTGACGATTATGATCGAGCGACTTTCGAAGCTCTACCATTCCGACTACGTTGCGCATAACCGTCCGGAGATTCGGGCTGTACCTTACCGGGAATGGCTTGAGCGGGAACTTGCCAAGAAGGGGATGACGCTTCGTGAATAACCCTCTTATCGATCAACGGGTATTCAATAAGCAGCCATGGCGGCGCGAACTCGTATGGGTGCAACGCAATGAACTCGGCGTGATCGTCGGAATCGAAGAACGTCAGCCAGCATCAGCCGACATCGATCTCACGCTCCCGTCCATTCTGGAGAAAGGAGATCAACCGAATGAGCGAAGCTGAAGCTTATAACTATGTAACTCTGTACGAGCAATGGCTCAACGAGACGGACGGCGACGCCCGGCTCATCATCGAGCACAAAATGGCGCTTATGGAAGAAAAGCATCCGATCCTGCGTGATCTGAAATAACCATTCAAACTCTAAAGGAGAACTGTATATGTTGAAAGCTACCGGTATTGTCCGGAAAGTCGATGACTTGGGCCGCGTGGTCATTCCGATTGAACTGCGCCGCACGCTTGGTGTAGATACGCTTGAGATCTTCGTTCAAGGCGAAAGCATCGTCCTTCGTAAGTACGCTCCGGGCTGCACGTTCTGCGATAACGTCGAAGTTGCTAAGGTCATCCACGACAAGCGGGTTTGCAAAAACTGCATAGCCTTGCTTAATGGCTAAGGAGGACGAGCCAATGGATATAAAGACGCTGCAGTATTTGGAGGAGAGGGCGGCCAAAGGTAGGGCAATCGTCAATAAGATTGAGACGATGCTAAATGCCGTGGAACGGGCAAAAAAGGCACGGAATATCGAGATCTACACGGCGAGCGGTGGAAGCATCTTTATTACTGAATTGAACAAAGCTGGGGAGTTGCCTAACGATCCGCGAACACATTTATCCGCACTTATGGTCAATGTCTTCATTGATAACACACTCCACCAAGTTCGGGACCTCGAAGCTGAGCTCGCGGCATTGTAGGGGGAACTCAAAGACATGAAACTCTCCGAAGCAAAATATCAGCATCTCGTCGTAACGACGCCGGAAGAAACGGACGTCATCGGATACGATCTCGCAGTTAAATGGATCGCCGAGGGAAAAGACATCAAAGAGATCCGACTTCTCACTGATGAAGCTGTCCACGAAAATCTCATGTCAGCATCGCGAGACTTGAATAGTGGACGGATCAATCTGGATAACGGCCCGCTCTTTTCTCGGGTATCACCCGGCAAAAACGACGGCGAAATCGTGGAGATCGACATAAGCAAGGATCAGGCAATCGAACTCATTACAGGAGGGCGCCGATGAACATTTCATTCAAAGAGCTCCGACTCCGCAACTTCAAGAACCATCGCGACCTTACGGTACCGCTCGGCGCCGTCACCCGGATCACCGGCCAGAACGGCGAAGGCAAGTCGACGATCGGTGAGGCGATCACCTGGGCGCTGTACGGCACCGACCCGCTCGGCAACATGCTCAACAAAGACCTGTCGCCGGAACCGCGGAACTATGAATACGATCGAGTCGAGGTAAGCCTGCTTCTCTCGGTAGACGGACAGCAGATATTGTTCACTCGGTGGATTGAAAATGGCGACACGAAATACTACATCAACGATGTGCCGGTTAAGGCTACTGCATACAAAGACTTTGTTGATTCACTGATCGACAAAAACCTATTTTTGTCCCTGTTTTCTCCGGGCTATTTTTTTTCGCAAAAATGGGAAGAACAACGGGCTTTATTGCTCAAAAACGTGCAAAATCCGACCGCGAAAGAGGTTTTGGGACACCTTCCAAAGCCGCAGGCTGACAAGCTCGGCGAGCTACTGAAGAAGAGTTTGCTCGAAGATTTGGACGCCAAGCACCGCGACAACAAGACCCGGAAGGATAGGGAGCTCATCGCCGCAAGAGCCTCGGCTAAGACGTTGCAGGAGCAACTCGATCTTGCGAAGCCGCTGACAGAATCGGAACTGATCGAGCTCAATAAGCAGTTAGTCGACATCGACGCCAAGTTCAAGAAGCAGACGGACAAGCGCGAGCAGGATCGGGAGAACGAGTTGCTGGAGCAAAAGCTTCGGTCCGAACTCGAACGAATCAAGGATCGTGCGAATGCGATTGCCTCGGAGCACAGGTTACTTGGGGAGCAAATACGGCAGATAATCGACAACCCGCCCAATGATATCTGCTCCGTCTGCCAGCAACCATTAATCGGGGAAGCGAGAGAACTTTCAATCTTGTCGGCAACCGAGAAAATGGCGGATACCACACAGCAAAGGGCAGCACTCGGCGACACGCACAAGCAGCTGACGAAAGAATACGACGCCATCACCATCAAGCTCGCGGAAATTCCTTTACCCGATCACGATCCGGACGAGTTCCGACTCCTGCAAGAGACGCGCCAGCACATCGTCGATCAGATCCGATCGTCTGAAAGCAAAGAACGTCTCGCTCAGTCGGTAAACGAGGCGAAAGCCAAAGAGAAGGAGACCGAAGCCAGCTTCAAAGAGTCGGTATTCATCCTCGATGCAATCAAGGCTTACCTCGCCAAAGAAGCTGAGATCATGGCCGAGAAGGTGCAGGGGCTGTTCCAGACTCTTACCCTTCAACTGTTCCAAGAGAACAAGGGAGACGGCGAGCGCAAGCCATACTTCGAGATTCACTTGAACGGCAAGCCATACCGGAAGCTCTCCCGCGGCGAACAGTATACGGCTGGCATGGAGTTGATCGAGGTCCTCTCCAAGCAATACAACGTCGTTGCTCCAATCTTCCTCGACAACGCAGAGAGCTATACCGGCGCGATCCGCGTCATGGGACAGGCAATCATCTGTCGGGCTGTATCAGGCGAACTATTCAAGATTACGGAGGGTTAATCAATGAAAAACATTCATGATATATCGCACGGACAGCGCGGATTCCACAACGAATTGGGAGTTCCGGTTATATGGGCGAGCTACGCCGATTACGTTCGATTCTGCCTCACTCGCCGTTCTTACAAGTCGAAGCAAGGCAAAGGGTTGTGGCGGTCGGAAACGTCTGTAGCCAAACAGCGCAGTAAGGCGGCCGCTTATAAGCATAAGCTCCGCAAGCGCGGTAGGAAGGTGCAGCATGCCTAATCAATACCGCGTGAAGCAATCCGACCCAACGGGCGGGTTAGTCGAAGGCGCAACGGTTGTCCCGTATTACGAGGACGACAACGAGATTATCATCCATGGCTCAATGGGCAGTCACCACATCCGCAAGAACGGCGAATACTTCGCCAAACATCTCGAACCGATCGGAGGCAAGTAATCCATGTCAACGCAACTCGCAACATATCAATCTAGCTTGTTCGGCGGACTTACCGAGCAGGACGCCAAAACGATTCACGAGACGATCGCGAAAGACTGTAATGAATCGCAGTTCAGATTATTCATGGCAATCGCCAAAGCGGCGGATGCGAATCCGGTTCTCGGCGAGATCCATCCGACCGTTTATCAAGGCAAGCTTACGACCCAGTTCGGCATTGACTACCACGTTAAGAAAGCGAAAGAGAATGAGGGGTATCTCGGATACGACGTTCAGCTCATTCACGAGAAGGACGAATTCGAGATGCACCAGGAGCGCTCGAATGACGGCCGCTATTATGCCGTAATTGACGTTCACAAGTGGGGGATGCCGCGGGGTAGAGTGGTCGGTGGATACGCAATTGCATACAAAGATGGTCTCGCTCCTTTCACGGTCATCATGGAAGTGGATGAGGTGGATCACTACAAGAAGTCGGATATCGGTATGCAAAAGCGCATGTGGACGAACAACTTCAATGACATGTTCAAGAAACATATGGTCAAGCGTGCGCTGAAAGCGGCATTCGGATCCAAGTTCAATGAAGAGGAAGAGGTAGGCGTCGCTGATGTCGGGCCATTTGAGCGCAAGGACATTACAGCGGAAGCGAATGCCCTCAATCAGCAACAAACGAAACCTTCGCCGTCGCAAGCAACAAGCACGAGAACGACGCCCACTGACGAGGGCATTAAGCCGTTAGGTGATGATCCGGCACCGAGTCCGGAACCGGTTGACCCAGATGCAGAAGCAATTGCCACGATTCGAGTTGAGGTCGCCGCGGCTTTCGAAAAACTGGGCATCAACGGCAAAGAAGCCCGTGCCGCTTACCTCAAGAAGAACGCCAAGGTCAAAGGTGAATCGCCAACGCTCGCCGAGTATAAGGCTCTGCTCAAGGTCATGAACCTTGAAATCGAAGCGGCCGCAGATGCCGAGACATTGCCGGGGCTGTGATCATGGACATCACAAGAGAACACCTCAGGTTTCTAGAAGAGTCCAAAGTTGTTTTTGCAAACGAACCTCGACGGGAAACACACTGCAACCACGACCTGACGTTGATCGCCCTCCGTTATGGTGATAGCAGGGACTGCATCCGAATCTTCCAATTAGACGGTGAAGTTGCTTTCTTCTCCAACATTATCGACAATCCGACCAGTTATCCGATTATGCGGAGCGAAGTTCATTGGTTCGCTAGCCTAATGGAATCGCAACTTCGGGCACATGATCACAAGGGTGGATGGTTGAGCGAAAGTGATGCCGTCTTGATGAGTGGATTGAAAAAAAACCTTCTACTTGCGTGCAATCCCGAAAAGTCGATCCAAGAGGTTAGACGGCGCTTGGTGAACATTGCGAACTTCGCCATGATGATCGCCGACAAACTGAGGACCGATCGATGATCGTCAAGGTCTTAGCTTCCGGCTCTAAAGGTAACGCGGTCTGGATCAGCAACGGCGAAGTCAGTATCCTCATCGACGTGGGCTTGCCGAAGTCCAAGATCGAAAAGATCATGTTAGAACGCGATATCGACCCGTCCAAGATCGACGGAATCTTTATTTCACACGAGCATCAAGACCACGTTATGGGCATCTCCCTCGCTGACAAGTACAAGATTCCGGTCTATGCCAGCGAGGGAACGCTCAAGGAAATCGGACGCCTCGATACAGGCAATATCATGCGAGCCGGGGGCTTCCACGGATTCGATGCTCTCCGATCATCGTACATGCTCGTCTCGGCCTTCGGCGTTCATCACGACGCAATGGAGCCATTCGGCTACACGATCACGACGAAGGACAAGAAGGCGACCGTGCTCATGGATACCGGCCACGTAGACGAGGCAATGATCCAAGCCATGCAGTATTCCGACATCTACGTGTTCGAATGCAATCATGACGTGGACATGCTGCAGGACGGCGATTACGACGCAAGAACCAAGTCGCGCATCCTCTCCGACAACGGTCACCTGAGCAATGATGCGGCAGCCGAAGCGCTCGCGAAGCTGGTGACTGGGAAGGGCGAGCACATCTGGTTGACCCACATGAGCGCCAACAACAACCTGCCAGCGCTCGCCGAAGGTACGGTTAAGCGGGCGCTTAGGGCGAAGGGGTTACATCCCGGCAAGCACTATACTCTGGAGGTTTTCTAATGATCCTAAATGATATTTGCGTTTTCGACTTCGAGACTAGCGGGCTTGACCATCAAAACGATAGGGTCATAGAGCTCGCGGCGATCCGGGTCCGAAACGGCGAGATCGTCGGCCAATTCCAAACGCTGATTCATCAGCCGATCGAGCTCCCCGAAAAGATCACCGAGATCACCGGAATCACGCCTGAATTGATGAGGTCCGGGATGGACGAAGACCTCGCCTTCAAAATTCTGCGTGTGCTGATGCGAGACGCCCTACTTGTGGCCCACAACGCCGAATTCGACCTTCAGTTTCTTCATTGGACGATGATGCGGCTGGCCGGCAAGACGTTCACCAATTCGTTCATCGACACGATGACTATCAGCCGCGAACGTCATCCTTTCCCACATAGGCTCGAGCCGATGTGCGAGCGATACGGAATCAAGCTGGAAGGAGCGCACCGCGCATTCAACGATGTAATCGGCTGCTTCGAACTGCTGAAGGCTTTCCACGCCGAGAAGCCGGTCGACGAGTGGGTTAACCGCTTAGGCTTCCTGAGCAAGTACCCGCCGCCTTTATGGGTTCCGGATTATGCGGTTACGTTCCCGACCGAGAATCGATACGAAAGGAGAGAAGCGATTTGAGATACATGCGGGTTAAAAGAGATTTTAGTTTCCCAGATCGAACTGTCGAGCGTGGTGAAATCTTGGGCGTTGAGGATGATCACAGGCGAGAATTGCTCTACATTCTAGCTGGCCCATTGGCTAACAGGTCGGTCCATATTGATCACCTTGAAGAGATCGATGTGCTCGCATTAAACGAGGAACTTCTGAACTGCCAAGCTCAAATTAGAGTGTTAAATCGAGCAGTAGAAATTGATGCCGAGCAGATGGAGTCCGACATGAAACTTGCCGTAGCCAACGCCGACCGTCTTCAAGACAACGTCATCCAGCTTACACGCGAACTTCGGGAAGAGCGAGAAGGAAAGAAGGTTCCGATTCCTCGAACAGTTGCAGAGGCATTGCAAAAAGTAATCTCAAACCCTTTTCACGACAAAGCAGAAGAAGTTGTGCGCATACATGCTCGCAGTTCATGCGATTGGAGCAGGGAAGTGAATGCCCTTCATGATGTTTCTCTTGACACTGTTATCCGTGCTCTCTATTACGGCTACACGATCGAGGAAACACCGGAAGAAAAAGTCCTTGATTACTTCAATTCTATAACCCCGGCAGGTTGGAAGTTTTCTGGTGATGCTAACGATCCAGTTTATATCGAGAGAAATGCGATACGGACAACATGCTCCATTCTCGGTAAAGAAATTGCAGGGTTGAACGCGGGTCAAAAGTAGGTGAGGTGAGTGTCCAGAGGCCCACAGAAAGAGAATGGTTACACGCCGATCGCTCACGAGATATTGGAAGTGATCGGCAGGTACGGGTTGAACGGAACGCAACGTGGGATTATCGATCAAGTGTGGCGATACACCTACGGGTTTAATCGAAAGGCCCATCCGATGGCCTTAAGCTTTATCGCTGATGCGCTTGGAAAGAAGAGAAACCATGTTGACAAGGAACTCGACGTTCTGATCGAGCGCAATATCATTCAGGTCGTTGGTACCGGTAAGAGCCGAACAAGGGTGCTCCGTTTCAACAAGTATTTCAATACATGGGATAAACCTTCTTCTAATGAAGGGAGAGGAGATTTGGACATGACGAATGTCCCGCACAAGGAGATTATCGATTACCTAAATGCGAAGACGAGCAAGCGATTCAGCCACAAAACAAAACCGACCCAAGCACTTATAAACGGCCGTTTCGCCGAAGGTAGGACGTTTGAAGACTTCAAGCATGTCATCGATGTCAAATGTGCTCATTGGCTTGGTGATCCGGCAATGGAGCAGTATTTGCGACCTTCGACGCTGTTCCGCCCGACAAACTTCGAGAACTATCTGAACCAGTCCGTGAAGGATACTGGTAGGCGTTCGGCATCAACCTTCGATCAAAACAAAGAGCTTTTACGACGGAAGATGGAGGAGGCGCAGGAGCATGAAGGCTACGGAGACGCTGAAGATCATCGCACTGATTTCGACGGCTTACCCGAACCATAAATGGACGGAGGAGCAATCGGAGCTTTGGACGAGAATGCTTTCGGCGGTTCCATTCGAAGTCGCGCAACGAAATTGTTTGGAACATGTTCTCGGTTCTCGGTTTCCTCCTACGATTGCAGATATCGCTCGAATTGAGCAACAAGACAATCCGGACAAGCTGCTTGCCGAGACGAGCGCGAAACTGGCGGAAATCGATCAAGCCGATCGCTTGGCGATTGACTGTCCGCCGCATCTTGTCCCGCGATTCCTAAATTCAGGGGTGAGCGATTAGATGGAGGATTTGGTATTTCAGGCAGAGTGCATGGTTCTCGGATCGATCATCATGGAGCCGGATTTCCTTGGGGAATGCACCTTGCAGCCAGATGACTTCGAAGCAAACATTGACGATCGACATCAGAAGATCATGGAGTATCTCCGGTATTTAGAAGAAAACGACATTCCGATTACAGTGGTTTCGATGGCTGAGCAATCGGGGAAGAACCTCAATCGGATCGGCGGCATGACCTACTTGCTCCAATTAACATCTTCCGTCCCAACGCTCTCGCCAGACTCTTTCAGCCATTATCAAAAGATCGTTCGCGACGCTTCGATTCACCGCAAGGCAATGACAAAGATGGCTCAGGTCATGCAAGCGGGAGCTTCCGGCAATGTGAAGGGATCGGAATTCATATCTGCAGCACAGGCGGCCGTCGAGGAACTCATCGAGTCGAATGACTCAAAAGAGGATAACGAGATCCGTAAAATGTCAGACGTTCTCATCAATCACGATAAGGAGATCAAGGAGCGCAAAACCAAGCGAGGGCTAACTGGCGCCAAGACAGTCAGCCACAATCTTGATCGACTAACAGGTGGACACCAGGATGAGGATCTCGAGATCGTTGCGGCACGGCCGTCAATCGGAAAGACAGCTTATGTAGTAAACGACATGCTTGAAACGGCACGCGCTGGCCGTCCTCCATTGATATTCTCGCTCGAGATGCAGGGGAAGAAAATAGCCGAACGCTTCATATGCGCTATCGGCAACATCGACAGTGGCAAGCTTCGTAATGGGGCATTCGACGATAGTGATTGGGAGCGCTGGAGTTATGCGATAACCGAACTCGAAAGGCTCCCGATCTACATTGACGACAACCCCGATACGACTCTTCAAGACATCGCTCGTAAGGTCAAGCAGATGAAGAAGAAGCATCCGAACTTGGTTGTCTACGTTGACTTCCTTCAGCTTGTAAGCCCGGGTAAGCGGTCTGGTAAGACGCATGAAGACGTTAGCGCAGTGTCCCGCGGATTGAAACGGATCGCCCGGAAGAACAAATGCCCGGTTGTTGCGATATCCGCAGTCGGCCGCGGTGTTGAGCAGAGAACGGACAAGCGGCCAATGATGTCTGATCTTCGGGAATCCGGCTCGATCGAGAGTGATGCCGACATCGTGATCTTCCTTTATCGCGATGATTACTACGATCGAGAAAGTGCCAAGAAAGGTATCCTCGAAGTCAATGTCGCTAAGGGGCGGAACGTCGGTGTCGGAATGATCGAGATGTTCTTCAACCGTCAGACGGGCCGAATTCTGGATCTGGATCCTATTAAGCGCGAGGAGATGAAGCATCAAAATGCCGGGGCAAATTCAAACGGAAGAGCAGTACCAGGCCATTCTCGCAAGGATACGCGCCGGAGTAAAGAAGATGACTGATCCGCTTCTTGATCCTGAAGAGTTACCTAAGATGATGCGGATCTATGACGCGCTTTGCGATGAGGCTCAGCACTACAAAATTCGAGCATTCGCCCGAGAGCTCCCCTATCTGCGACCGATCTACGAGGCTCAAGGACGGATCGGAAAGGACGAAGTCTTATGAGTGGACGAGGAAGCAAACGGCGAATTGATCCCATCTTCCAGACAACGAATAAGGAATTGATCAAAGACGGCCGTCGGGTGATCGGCGAGGTTTACCGCTATAACGAGCCGAAAACGGATCGCAAGCCGCCAAGGAGGCGAAGGAAGAAATGACCCGATTCATAGGGATTGACCCATCGACTAAGACGGGAATTCTGGCAATGAACCCGGAGGGCACGGTGCTATTCGGAAGAGACATCGTCGGTAAAGGTAAGGTAGACCCAGAGCGGCTTATCACATTGGTTCGTGAAGTGATGGAGCACATTCAGGACGGCGATATCGTAAGCATTGAAGGCTTCTCGTTCGGCTCAAAGGGACAGTTTATCGGTCAACAATTCTATATCGGCTGGGCAATTCGAGCGAACCTCTTCGCGAGAAACATCCCATATTACGAAGTCGCGCCAATGAGCCTGAAGAAGTTCGCCGGTGCTACCGGGAACAAGGATGGCAACGGGGATGCGATCAAATCCGACAAGATCGAGGTCGCAAAGCAGGTGCTCAAGCGCTGGGGGTTCGAGAGCGGTAGCGACAACGTAACGGATGCATACGTGCTCGCCCGCATCTCGGAGGCGATCTGGTTGCGACAGAGCCACAGACCGGAATTCATTCTCTCATCTTATCCAAAGTTCCAAGAAGAGGTCATCGACACCGTGCTGAAAGTGAAAGTGCCTGCTAAGAAGAAGGCGAAGTCATCATGAACTACTCTGGCGCTTCCAAGCCCGAGTTGGTCCAGATCGCATTGTTTGAAGATTGCCCGCTCGATCTGAGGTACGCTGCGGCCAGAGAGCTACAGCATAGGCATAAACGATTGATCGCCGGCCTGATGAACCAGACATGGTGGAGCCTGCACAATTCGGTGAAGCACGACATCGAGAAGCTGCGGCATAAGGTGCTCCAGCTTCGCAGGGAGATGGAAGCTTGCGGCGTTCCTAAGTGGCTGGCGAGGTCGTTTATCGATCGAAGGGTGATCAAACGGATTAATCGCCAATTGATGAATTCGTCAGCTGGTGTGGCTAGGAAGCATGTTAATAGAAAGGCGGTGCGAAGGTGAAGGTTCACATCGAAGGAAACCTATATCTCGAGAGTGATGAGAGACAATTTGTTCTCAAGGAATATACGGGCGGGACGAACAAAGACGGGAACGAATTGTACAAAACTATCGCTTATCTAACGGACATCCAACATGCCTTCAGATACATCTTGAGACAGAAGATCAAAGAAACAACGGCTTCAAATGTAAAAGAACTGATCGCTGATTTACAGAGAATTGAAAGCTGGCTTCATTCCATTCTCGACTCTGATCAACCCCGCGGGGAGGCGGCACGATGACAGGCGCCATTAGTGAGTGGAAGTTATCGCCTGAACAATTGGCAACGTATCATACGGGCAAAGACCTGGGCAAACCGGATCGAGTTTATCAGCCGGAGCCAATGGTCAAAACGCCTCATCACCAATACGATCCGACCCCGAACCAACCTAAGAAGAAGAACGAATTCACGAAGGAAGAATATCTACGACTTCGCGAGAAGGGGCTCGACAAACGGACGATCGCAGTGGGGCTTGGAATCGGCCCCACCACATTAAACAAGAGGCTTAAGGAGTGGGGGATTAAGCCGAATGGGTGAACCGGCATTCCCGCTAGACAACTGCTCTTATAAGACATATGCGGTCCTGTTCGGCGGACTCGGCGGCGCCTCTCTTGGATATAACCGCTCGATGATCGAGTTCGGCGGCAAGGTGTACAAGCTCAAGCAACTTTGCTCGATCGATAGCGATCCGGACGTATCCCGGTACCATGATGAGATCACTGGAGAGAAGACGGCCGTCGTGATGGACCTCTTCACCAGACAGCAGTATATCGACTGGCACGGCCATGAGCCTCCGGCAGACTGGCGAGAGATGACGCCATGGGATATGTGGGTTGCGATGGATTATCAGGTTCCGTACTTCCTCTTCACGTCACCGCCATGCAAAGGGCTGAGCGGGTTGCTGCCTGAGAAGTCGGCGAAGTCGCAGAAATACCAGGCGCTCAATCAATTGACCACGCGCGGAATCGATCTTGTATTGCGAGCCTGCTTAGAATATGGCGGCAGCGTCCCGGCATTCATTCAGCTCGAGAACGTCCCGCGCATTCAGTCTCGAGGAAAGAGTCTTCTGGCGCAGATCAAGAAGGTGCTCACGAAGTACGGCTATGCGATCAACATGCGCGGTGATCACAACCTCGGGGAGATCGGTTCGCTCGGCCAGAACCGGATGCGGTTTTTGATCATGGCGCGGCAAGAATCTCAGGCGCCGATTTTCATGAACTACCCTGCACGAAAGAAGCTCCGGACGATCGGCGACGTAATCGGCCCATTGCCGCTCCCGGGTAATACGGAAGACGGCGGACCACAACATAAGTTGCCGCAGCTTCAATGGAAGACGTGGATTCGGCTGGCTCTGATCAAAGCGGGAGGCGACTGGCGGGACCTGCAAGAGATTCCGTTCGAGGAGTACCGCATTGTACACGAGCCGCGCGGTGGCGCTTATGCGGTTGAGGATTGGAACGATCCATCGCGGACGGTAACTGGTGCGGCTGGACCAGGTAGAAGCAATGGAGCGACGGCCGTATCTGATCCGCGATTTGGTTTCGGTGATGGTACGCATCAAGCGATCTATCGTGTAAGCCGGCATGATGAGCCGGGCCCTACGGTAACCGGAGCTCATCGACCGAACAATGGCGCGATATGCGTGTCAGACCCACGGCTTAACGAGCGGGAGGGGAGGCATCCGGGAGTATATCGCGTCGTGCGATCGGAGGAGACAGCGCCATGCATAACCGGTACACGTTTCGGTAGTGGGGCTCTGGCGGTCTCGGATGCGCGCCTTGGTGACAAAGCGAAGTTCAATCACGCTTACAAGGTCAGTGAGTGGGATGAAGTAGGTGGCACCGTAGCGAGCGGTGGTGGCCCCAGTAATGGCGGTCACGTTGTCGCCGACCCGCGGGTTAACACCAAACTCCACCCCGACAGCTACGGCGTTCAAGATTGGGACAAAACGAGTAAATCAATTCGCTCAGCCTCGCGAATTATGCAGTCCGCGTCGAGCATAAGCGATCCTCGCCTCTCCGATCTACCTAAGCGTTACACCGATAAGTATCGGATGCAATCTATGGAAGAGCCTGCGGCAACGGTGACGGGAGTCACGGACGTACAGAGCGGTGCCCAGTTGGTTGCGGATGTCCGTCTCGGATGCTCGCCGCGCTCCGGATCCTACGGTGTACAAGCGTGGGACGATGTTGGGAAGACGGTCACCGGCTCAGGAGACATCCATTCGGGCGCATTCGCTGTAGCTGATCCTCGGCCATTCCCGGAGGATAAGGACCGCGGTGTCTGGACAATCATTTCGGAGGACGGCACGGTCCATAGACCGCTCACGACCTACGAACTTGCTATGCTGCAGGGGTTCCCGACACATCTTCCTGACGGTCGTCCATTCCAACTGGAAGGCTGTTCGGACGCGAAGGCGCGGGAGTACATCGGGAATGCTGTGCCGCCTCCATCAGCGCAGGCGATGGGCAACGAGATCCTTTTGGCGGCTGCGCAGGCGGAGGTTGGTGAATCGTTCTCACTGAGCTGGAATGAGGTTTGGGTGGCGCCGATCATAGACGAGCTCGCAGAGGCGGTGCTTCATTGATAGCGGAATCATACTTTGAATTTTTGAAATCCAAGATCGTTATCGCCGAAGAGTCTGGTTTCATCATCTCACCCGAAAATGTTAATCCAATCTTAAAGCCTCATCAACGAGATGCGGTAGTCTGGGCGGTCCGCGGCGGCCGGAGAGCAATATTCGCATCCTTCGGGCTCGGTAAGACGCTCCAGCAGCTTGAATACTGCCGCATTGTGACAGAGAACAAGGGTGGGTGGGCGCTGATTGTCCTTCCGCTCGGAGTTAAGCAAGAATTCGTTCGTGACGCGGTGGAGCTGCTTGGAATTGACGAACCTCAATATGTGCGGAGCATGGCAGAGGTTAAGGGGCAGGTTCAGAAGGGAGTCAAGATATTCCTAACCAACTATGAACGTGTCCGCGATGGCGATATTGATCCGATCTTCTTCACAGCTACCTCACTCGACGAAGCTTCCGTCCTCCGGAGCTTCGGCAGCAAGACCTATCAGACGTTCCTCGATAAGTTTGAGGGCGTTCCATATAAGCTCGTTTGCACGGCTACACCTTCCCCGAACAAGTTCAAGGAGCTGATCCATTACGCCGGCTATCTCGAGATCATGGACACCGGACAGGCGTTGACGAGGTTCTTCCAGCGGGATAGTACGAAGGCGAACAACCTGACGCTGTATCCGCATAAAGAAGATGAGTTCTGGCTCTGGGTATCTACGTGGGCGCTATTCATAACTAAGCCATCTGATCTCGGTTACGACGATACCGGTTACGATTTGCCACCGCTTGATGTCCGGTACCATGAGTTACAGGTTGATCACAGCGAAGCCGGCGCCGAACGTGATGGTCAACTACTCCTCATCCGAGAAGCTGCTACAGGGTTGAAGGAAGCGTCCCGTGAAAAACGAGAGAGTATCGAGGCTCGAGTTGCAAAGGCGAAGGAGATCATCGAGTCTGATCCGGAAGCGCATTTCATCCTCTGGCATGATCTCGAGGATGAACGACATGCAATCAAGATGGTGATACCGGGAGTCGTAGACATTTACGGGAGTCAGGATCTCGACATTAGGGAGCAGCGTGTACGGGAATTCTCGGATGGCCGTATCAAATACTTCGCCACAAAGAAAGAGCTGAGCGGTAGCGGCTGCAACTTTCAGCGTCATTGCCATCGAGCTATATTCATCGGCATCGACTACCAATTCAACGACTTCATCCAAGCTATTCACCGGATCTACCGCTTCCTTCAGCCTGAGCAGGTGATCATTGACATCATCTATATGGAGAGCGAACAGGAGATCCTGAACACCTTGCTCGAAAAGTGGCGGCAGCACGAGTACCTGGTCGGCAAGATGATCGAGGTCATCAAGCGATACGGCTTATCTGGGACATCGGTCATTGATAAGCTGGCCAGATCGATCGGAGTTGAGAGAGTGAAAATCGAAACGGAGCTCTATACCGCAGTCAATAACGATTGTGTGTTGGAGACGGCCAGCATGGTGGACAACAGCATCGACCTAATTCATACATCGATCCCGTTCTCCAATCATTATGAGTACACGCCGAGTTACAACGACTTCGGTCACAACGAGGATACGGCAAGGTTCTTCGAGCAGATGGACCACTTGACGCCGCAGCTCCTCCGGATCCTGAAGCCCGGCCGTGTGGCGGCGATCCACGTGAAAGATCGCGTATTGTTCGGAAACGCAACAGGTACCGGAATGCCTACGATCGAACCGTTCCACTCGATTTGCATCGACCACTACATGCGGCACGGCTTTCAATATTTTGGGATGATCACTGTGGTCACTGACGTCGTTCGCGAGAATAACCAAACGTATCGCCTCGGCTGGACTGAGCAATGCAAAGATGGGACGAAGATGGGGGTCGGTTGCCCCGAATACATCCTGCTCTTCCGGAAGCTGCCGAGCGATACGAGCCGCGCATATGCCGACGAGCCTGTGTCCAAGACGAAAGAGGATTACACCCGGGCTCAATGGCAGATCGATGCTCATGGATACTGGCGATCCAGTGGTAACCGACTCATGACCAAGGATGAACTTGGGGCGGTACCAGTGAAAGACCTGCAGCGTGTATTTCGTCAATTCTCGCGGGAATCGGTTTACAGCTACGAGGATCATGTGGCGCTCGCTAAGCGGCTCGATACAGACGGGAAGCTCCCTGCGACATTTATGGTTGTCGCACCGGGCTCGTGGAATGACGATGTATGGGACGACATTAACCGCATGCGGACGCTTAACACAACTCAGAGCCAGCGCCAACAGCAAATGCACGTCTGCCCTCTCCAGCTAGATATTGTCGAGCGGATTATCAACCGCTACAGTAACCCGGGCGACGTCGTTCTAGATCCATTCGGCGGACTGATGACGGTACCGATGCAGGCTGTCAAGATGGGGCGCCGAGGCTACGGCATTGAGCTAAACGCGGATTACTTCCGCGATGGTGTTGGGTACCTGAAGGCTGCGGAATCGGAAGTCGATATGCCGACGCTATTCGATCTTGAAATGATTACGAATTAAGGAGGGTTGCCCATTGCCAGTCATTCATAAATTCCGCGTTTTACCAATCAATGAAGTCCAACACATCGAGATGCCAGTTGGATCAGAGATTACCTCCGTAATCGAACAACATGGGAATGTCATGGTCTACGGCCTAATCAATTGTCCAGATAATCAGACCGAGAAGATTCCGGTTATGTGCGTTGGGACTGGATGGGAGTTGAATATCCCAGATCACCTTAGCATTCGTCGAGCAATTGGAACGGTCAAAATCGGACACTTAGTATGGCATGTATTGGAACTTGAGGATATAGATCAATTACCGTTCTAGGAGGAACGACTATGTCAACCACGCTAGAACAGCTCTACGAAATGCAGAAATCCCTCGACGCTCGGATCATCAAGGAGAAGAACCTCGAAGGTGTCGACCTACTGCCGAACACGGTGCTCGCGCTTCAGGTAGAGATCGCCGAGCTCGCGAACGAATGGCGCGGCTTCAAACACTGGAGCAACGACCGGGAGCCTCGCACTACCAGGTTCCGCGAACAGCTTGTCACGAACGATGATGGTGAGCAGTACATCGATCAAGTGCCGTACAATCCGCTTCTCGAAGAATACGCCGACTGTGTTTCCTTCTTCCTGCAAATCGCCCGGCAGAAGGACTTGATCGAGTACATGTACGTCCACGAGGATGCCATTGAGGAAACACGTGAGAAGGGGCTAGACGGCGGGATCGGCGGCGCCTTGCTTGAATGCAAGTATTGGCTCTCGAAGTTCTATATGGAGACGGCGACGGACGATAAGATCGAGAAGGTGTTCGGTTACCGGATCAATGATCCAGCATTCAATCCTGAAATCACTCGATACAACACTGTAGAAGAAGCAGTTAATGCGATTGATGAGGCAACAAAATGAGGATTAAGCGAAATTACATGGCCAATTGTCGCAAATGTGGATCTTATCACTTCAAACGAGCGGCAGGTGTGTTGTGTCCTGCTTGTAGTAAGTTAGCGCAACGCGCCATCGACCCGACCGAATAACCTAGGACGTAGTCCGGCAGCCGTATAAGAGGATTTAACCCCCATCACCCCATAAGGAGGATAAACGGATATGAGCGATACACTCAGAAATAAAGTAGTGATCACACGAAAAGAACATGCTTGCTTCGGATGTGCTATCAAATACCCCGCAGGAACAAGTATGCATGCCGTAACTACTGCCGACGGCGGGAAAATCGAAACGACATATTGGTGCGATACATGTCAAACGTATTGGGAACGGAACATGACGACCGGCGATGAAATCAGTTTCGGGGAATTACGAACCGAGGATCGCGAAGGCTGGGAAGCGATAAACAAGGAGGTTAACCCATGAGCGATACGATTAATAAGCAGTTGTTGCTAGCTGAGCTCAATCGAGAATTAGAACTTAATCGGTTAGTTCATAATTACGGTCGAGTCATCTACATCCAAGGACTTATTTCTAAAATCGAGTCCGGTCATTTCGACGAAGTAGAAGTCCAAATGAGCGATAAAAGACCATTCCAATGGCATCCATACTCCATGCTTCTGAAAAATGTATTGGATGAATTCGGAGGATTAAAAGGCATGAATGCAAAATCGCTCGGCAGAACCCCGGGGCATCGGTTAGCAATTCGGTTGAATAATGGCAAAGAGATTTTCGCAAACCCCGGAGATTGGATCATTAAAGGCGATTCCGGAATAGAAATCATTCCACGGGAGGCATCTGAATGAGCGATACGATCAGTAAACAGTCGGTGATAGATGAAATTGATGAGATCATCGGTTGCCATTATGAACACGAAAAAATCATTCTGCTGTTCTACAACATAAAGAATGGACAGTTCGACATCCCATCCAACCAAGGAGAAGCAGAAAGACTGCAGGAGGCGGTTCATAAAAAAGGTGTTCTTAACCAATCAAGAAAGCAAGCCGATTTTATCCGCCGTTTGGGTTCAGTGAGCGGTGAAAATCATACAAAGCGTTTTATCGCGGCATGTAATGCAGAGATGCTAGTACCCTTCATTCAAATAACGAAATGCAATGACAAACTACGTGAAATCGAATACGAGATCACCATACCAGGCATTACGGATGGAGGGGAACAGTAGATGGGACTCTTTGTCTGCGATAACTGCGAATGTGTTGATAATACGGCGCTGGGTCACTTTTGGGCGAAGAACATTGTCCAAATGAAAGGATTCGAACTTGGCACAGCACTGTGTTCCGAGTGTACGCCGGATGAATTTGCGAACGGGGAGAAGCATGAAGCAGATATCTTAACAACTCCTGGAAAATGGCATGGTAGATTTCCGAAAGAAAAGTGGGATGGAAAAATCGATGTTATGAACCGAAAGATTAACCCCGAACTCCTTACTGGAGGTAAAGCGTAATTGCGTAGTTGACCCAAACTGTGAAACAAAACTGAGGAGGAAATACGAGATGGCAGATATTAAATTGATTGATGAGAATACGGATTTGTCGCATTTGCGGAAGCCTTACGGATGGGATTTAGAGATCAACGGGGAACCTTATGACATTTATCGTGTAGAAGGATTTATTCATACCATCGGCGGCAAAATGGGCGAAAATTGCTTATGGGCTTGCCCTGCTGGGGAAGCGCCGACACACGAGAATCTGATCGAATTTAATGGTGATGCTCCAACATGGGGAATAACGTTTGACCGGAACAATTATATCAAATCAAAGTGGGATGAAACTTCCGTTGAAGCTAACGGTCAATGTTGGATTACGCGAAACGGCAAGCGGTTCTACCACATACCCGCCCGTTATATGGACTACGGATTGGCAAAGGCGCAGCACCTACTTGTCAGCCTGATGGAAGAGTGCCCTCTTAACCTTAACGAAAGAACTTGGAAAGAACAGGCGATAGGGAAAAAGATTTGGTACGAAGGGCAACCCGCCAAGATAACACGAATCACACAAGATAATGAATTATGGATTGAACCTGATGGAATCGACAAGTTCAAAGCACCTCCACACTGGGGCGACGACTTCGATTACGACGATTATGAGGACGGTTTAAGGGTAGAACTCTTGTCGCCAAACATCAAATGGTTTAGAGACTAACCTGCTGCGCAGTACGAAGATTGCGAGCATGACCCAAAATACGCAATAAGAAGGGATGATAAAACAATGAAAATTTATCTCGCATCATCATGGAAAAACGCTGAGTTGGTAAAGGGTGTGAAAAACCTCTTGGAAGCGGACGGTAACGAGGTGGATGCTTTCTGTGATACATCGGCTGGACGTTTTGTATTCAGTTTCGATCAACTTCCGGCGAATCTATCAGAGCATAACGCAATCACCATCTTCAATTTCCCGCCAGTTAATAGGGCATTCCAGGAAGACAAGAAATGGCTGGATTGGGCGGATGCAACGCTTTTGATCTTGCCTGCTGGAAAGTCAGCACACCTGGAAGCTGGCTATGCAAAAGGACAAGGAAAACACCTCGTTATCTACCAAGAGGATTTTCCAAACGGAGAATTTGATGTTATGTACGGATTTGCTGACTTGATCACGGATGATATCAATGAGGTGATCGAATATTTCGGACAGCAAGAAGACGCCACTCGAAAATCAGTCATTGAATGGAAAAAGTACGATCCAACAAGCAGAGAGATTGAAAGTCATACAAACCACTTGGTGACCAATGGACATCGTACACTGATCGCCCAGCACGCAAGTGTTCCTGGTACTGGCAAATACAGTTGGATGATTAACAACAGCTTGATAGATTGGGTAACTCATTACGCAAAGATAAACTTGCCCGAGCAAGCGTAACAAATTATGCGAAAGAGTGAAGAAAATGAAAATCGAGGTTTATGAAAATCATGACGGAAGCAAGCTGGTCGCTATGTTGGTGGCGGACGATGGAACGGAACGTGAGTTGGTAAGGTCGGAAGTAGGAAATGATGATCTGTTGAACAAAATCGATGCTATGAATTTGTCGCATCTGACAGTGACATTTCACTGGGCGACTTCCAGGAAGCAATAATTAACAGTTCGAAGATAAAGCGAAGGAGGTATCCCATGACCCAATCTAATTTAACAGAGACGATTGAGCCGGTGCAAACGGTTGTCAACCACTATGCCGCGGCGCTGCTGGAGCTAGAACAGGTAAAGGCGGAGCGAGACGAACTCCGGAAGACATTATGAGCGTCCGTGCCGAGCATATCAAACTCGCCTTAGCCAAGAAGCACACTGAAGACCTGTTCCTAACGGAAGTGAAGACCGGCCGCACATGGGACAACAAAGAACTGCTGAAGTTTGACGCATTCGCGATGAAGAAGAGTTGGGCTAACCCATGTCTCTACGGATACGAGGTAAAGGTTAGCCGATCGGACTTCCTCCAGGACAATAAGTGGCCGGGGTATATGGCCTACTGCAACCGGTTCGCATTCGTTTGCCCCAAGGGCTTGATTCAGCCGGAGGAACTGCCTGAAGAAGTCGGAGTCATTTGGTACTACCCGGACTCGGGAGCACTGGTTAACAAGCGACCAGCGAAGCATCGGATCATCGAGATCTCCACTGACCTTTACCAATACATCCTCATGTCGCGCATTGAGTCGGATCGGAATCCATTCTTCAGCAGCAAACGGGAATACTTCGAAGCTTATCTCGCAGACAAAGAAGAACGACGTAACCTCGGCAAATCAATAGGGTCTAAGCTCCTTGACGATAACATCTTGCTACGGATCAAGTTAGACAATGCCTTAAAGAAAGTCGAATCACAGGTGGATGACTCTAAGCTTCTCGACCGGGTTCTCAAAGTGCTCACTGAGCACCAGATACGAGTAAATCATTGGAGTCATTGGGAAGATGACCTGCGAACAGCTTTGACCTCGAGTATCGATCCAAACGTCGCCAAGTCGGTTAAACGGCTGATTGCCGCAGCTGATGAACTGAAAAGCAACTTCGAACCAAAATTAAATAGTGAGGAGCAATGATCAATGGCAAGAAGAAAGGGCAACAAAGTGGAGAAGTTCCACAGCGAAGCGAAAGAAGAAGTCTATGAATTGCTTGATAGCGTGATCGAGAATCATCACTCTGACCTCGGAGATACCGCATTCCTCATTCTCATGAAGCATGGCGGCTGGAAGTCGAAGGGCAAACCGGTGCTCGGTAAAGTTCAGATCCTTAACGATGCGTTCCGGCGTTCGATGAAAAGGGATGCAATTATCTACCTCAACTCGGACGTATGGTTAAGCTTATCCAAGCCTCAACGGGTATATCTGCTAGATCATCTGATGTATTCGCTCGATGTGGCTACAGACCGGCATAGCGATGTTAAGACGGCTGCAGACGGTCGCCCATTACTCACGACTTCACCGCATGACTTTGAGGGGTATGCGGATGTTGTTAAGCGACATGGACCGATAATGCAGGACATCAAGCGGCTCCTCAGCGGCTTACGCGAGACGAACCAGCTCACGATCGAAGAAGTAGCCGCGGGAGCTGAGCAACCAGCAGTGCCTCCACATGAGGGAATCACCGGGACGATCGATCCTGACGGAACGATTCAGGTGGACGACAAGAACCAAGTCACGATCGAACAGGCCGCGGCGGAAGCCCAACCTGATACCCTTCCGGTCATCCTCTAATCAATAGCGGACAAAATTGCAGAACAAAAGTCGAGGTGATGGCCGGTGCAGCAGATTACATTCGAATTACCGGAACTCGATCGGAAGCAGACGCAATCGGCCGTTGAAGCTGCTCTTGAGAAATACCGGCTCTATAGATACCTCACCTTTGAAGAGCGAGAGGCAAGCCTGACGGCTGGTTACACCGAACGATTTCACGGGCCGACGAATGTGACCAGTGATCAGACGGCGAGCATTTCCATTCACAATGTGGATGTTCCAACTGCAAGGAAAAAGTTTCGAGATAAGATCGAGGCAGCTGTACGTCGGCTCCCACCAATGGAGCGATTCCTCCTTCAGGAAAGGTACATGTGCGAAGACGCTGAGTATATCACTGATTACAACGTGTACACCCAGAAGTTTCAGCCTCCGATCAGCGAGGGCACATATACCAAGATCCGCTGGAAGGCGTTTTATAAGCTGGCGTTGGCATTGGATATCGCGGTTGAAAAGGGAGGGGATAGCGGTTCAAGGTAATCATGTACAAGTTACTGCACATACAGTATTGATGGGTGATGACATGAGGAATCGTAAGCTGTCACGTAGAACCATCAAGACTAAAGCCACTCCCTTCCCTGATATCGAGAAACAAGTCGCGGTGACGTTGGAAGGTCCTCACGGACCGATCGGAATTATATTTCCAACCAATGAGAAACAACCAGTAAAACCTGACTGGCAACAGTTCAGCAAAGAAATAGCTGAAATCATATATAAGTTCCGGTAAAATGAAGTCCTTAAGGTATCCAAGTCGATACTTTAAGGACTTTTGTTTTTTTATGATTCTTTGGTTAAATGAGTATCTACACGACAAGACGACACGCGACATTGCGCAGCAGTTGTTTATCAGCGAGAAAACGGTCCGGAACCATATCTCAAATGAAATGCGTTTCGAAACACGCAACAAATGTTTACCGCAGGTGAGAAAGTATTTTCCGAAAAAGGTGTAATCCTCGAAGTTGAGGATGTACTGCGGTGACAAGCACAGGATTTTCTGAACTTCCATTCTGACTGCGAATTATATCATGATCTGGTCGATTCGTATCCCGCATTTTCTAAGCCCACTTCTGAGTTCTTGAAACTTGTTCTGGGGGTAATGTGGCTTTTTCGGCTTCATCCCACCCAGCCACCGCAATACAGTAAGTAGATGTCAATTATCAAGAAATCTCAATTTAGCTGTAAAAGTTATTAAGGATAATGGTTCAAGTGCGACAGCGTTAATGAGCGAGCGCATGCACTTCCTTAATCGGGAGCCTTCTCTATTTGTGTTTCGACAAGCTTCCACAATCGTGAATTTCAAGGTAGAATACATACCAACTTTTCTTGGGAGGGTTTTGCTGTGCCTAAACTATCCGAAATGCATCTTTATAATCAACACCCATGGGCGGCTCCAGTTGTTCCTGAAATCGATCCGAATGAAGGCTTCTATCAGGTGCAGCCTTGGCAGTTCCCTGATACAGTGCTTGAGCTTATCAAGCAGATGTTCACTGAGGTTGAAGAATTCTTTCAGGCTCGAAACTCGCCTGTTGAGGCGTGTATCTATGAGATCAAAGAGGTATTCGGCTCGTTAGACATTTCATCTTTCACGCCACACCCTGAGGTATCTGCGATTTTTCACAAGTATACTGAGCTATCCAAGGACTATTTTGCTTGATGGGGTAGTGAAGCTGGCTTCAAAAACGCCAGCTTCTTTTATGTCATGATTATTTCAATTGACGAACACAATAGTGATGTCAATTTCAAGGGCACCAAGGGCACCAAGGGCACCAAGGGCACCAAGGGCACCAAGGGCACCAAGGGCACCAAGGGCACCAAGGGCACCAAGGGCACCAAGGGCACCAAGGGCACCAAGGGCACCAAGGGCACCAAGGGCGCCTCTTTTTCACTATCTATTTGAGTATCAGAAAGCTGATTCCGAAGCTCGTTCATTTTTAACAGTTAGTCGGTGATCCTAAACAAAATTACTAGTAGAGGAATGACCAAAAACCAACTAAAGTCCAACCTCAATAATAATCCCATCTCAACTCAACTCGTATCTAAGGGTTGAGTTTTTCTATTCCCTCCAAACCTGAGCCAATCCCGCCCGTCCGAGCGCATTTGATTCTCCCCAGTCCATTCAAGTAAACACGTCCCACTCGAGTTGACATCCCACTCATACAAACGGGATTTTCGTCATCAGGATTTGCATCAGCGAGACGCTATATGAACCGTCAAGGAGCCGGATAGATTTCAACACATCTCGAGATGAACTCGATTTCAAGATAATTTTGCTGAAATGGCTTATATACCTGTTCCATCTGGTGGGTTAAGCCCTCCAAATTAAAAACTTAAAGGTGGTGTTGGTATAGCTAATACGGTCTTGTCTCTATTCGGGGGCATAAAGAAAATCTCCATCATGAGTTGGTCTTGACGCATACGGAGTTGAACATCATCGGACGGAGTTGGAGAAAAAGCATCAAGAGGCAGCAGATCTAGTGGTATAGACAACTTGCTCTTTGAAAACTGAACAAAGCCAATTTCCTCTCCAGAGATCTCGACCGTATTCGATGTTGAACATTGATCGGTTGGAGTTGGAAAAGAAACTGCCAGAAGTACAGGTCTACGAGTGTAAGTAGACAACCAAAAAAGCCATAGGAGGGCATAATCATGACAGTTCAAAACAAACAAGCGGAAGCTGCAGTATCTACAGCCAATGCGGAGGTAGTTGCTCCTTATTCGTTTGAACAGATGAAGATAAGTATGAATTTAGCTATTCGTGTTAAGAACATTTATTTCGCTCCAGTCATTGAAGAGAGCGTGAGCTATGGAATATCTCATGATCCATTCTTTCAGTGGGCTATGAATAACACAGACAAGTTGAATGAGCCGTTAGTTGAAGGGCTTGTTTCCAATCTGATGCCTTTGGGCGATGACGGTAAAGGTTATTTCGATGAGTTGTTAAAAGTTCTTGCTAAGGACAACTCAACGAAGAGCTTAGTACCTGTTCTAGAAAAAGCATTCTACATTGACAACGGTATTTGTTCTCCAATTAGTTATCACTCGTTAGTGCAGGGTGGATATTCTGGTGAAGTTCCTTATGGTGGATTTGAAAGCCCGGCTAGTTCTATTCAAAGAGATATTCAGGAAGTCAAAATGAAAAACAGAGGCATCTCCGTAATGAGGGGCAAAGTCGAAATCAACTCGAATATCTTTGCTTCTTTTGTGTTAAGACGGTTGTGCTTGGTTCAACTAGAGAATGGACAAATCTTCGCGTATACGAACAGTGGTTATTACATTGAAATGAGTGATCGACTCTTAAGAACAATTTGTCGTGATGTTCTTCATGATGCTAAGTCAAATATCTGGAAGAAGAAATACGAAACAGAATACATTGAGGCTTTGAAGAGAGAGATTCCGTATGTTGAACGCATGAATTCCGAACCAAAGTATCTCAATTTAAGATCAGGGATGTTGGGGCTGTATTCTAGAGAACTTGTAAGCCACGATCCGAAGTTCTTATCTACCTTCCAGATCCCAATTGACTATTACTCTAGGGCTGAGTGTCCAGAATTCATTGAATTTATCTATGATATTTTCGATGGAGATGAAGAGCGTGTAAAGCTTGTTCAGGAGTGGATGGGGTATTGCTTTTTAAACGAGGTTAAAATTCAAGCTTCTCTTATTTGTCTCGGCACTGGTTCGAACGGCAAGAGTGTTTTAGCGGAGATTATTAGAAACCTGATTGGGGTAGAAAATGTTTCAAACGTTTCTCTAAACGCTTTGAACGGACGTTTCGGACTCCAAAATCTTCCAGGAAAGTTGGTTAATATTAGCGCAGAAAATGAACTGTCTCAAAAATTTAATACACAGAACTTCAAGATGCTTACTAGTGGTGATGCAGTAAACGTAGAGCAGAAGTATTTGTCGTCGTTTAACACCAATTTAGTTGTGAAGTCCATCATTCTGTTGAACAGCATGATGGTGACTGATGATTTATCGAACGGTTTCTTCCGTCGCCTGTTAATCCTTCCGTTCAATAAGACGTATCGTGAGTTGAAAGCAGGTGAGACACCTGTTGAAGGTATAAGTTATATGGATAAGGGTTTGACTAAAAGACTCCTTATGGAGTTACCAGGTATTTTAGTTTTCGCTTTGGAGGGGTTGGCTAGACTAGTTCAGAATGACTTCAATCTAACCAGAAGCAAGGTATGTGATCAAGCTTTGGCGAGGTATAAAAATGAACTGAATCCAGTCGCTGAGTATATTGAGGATCAAGTTTATCAGTCTGATGGTGAGGTTACTCTGCGTTCCCGATTTAAAGAGGACTTTGATAAGTGGGCGAATGAAAACGGATATGCACATGTTAAGTCTATCAATGCGACAAAATTCATGGAACTTTTCAGACGCACGTTGAAAGAAAATGGTATGCACTTTCATGAAGCTAAGTCGAATGGTTATTGGCATATGAAAGGAATCGGTATTTACCTTTAGCACAATAGAGGAGTTGACTTCAAGGGTAGGGCATCAAGGGCATCAAGGGCATCAAGGGCATCAAGGGCATCAAGGGCATCAAGGGCATCAAGGGCATCAAGGGCATCAAGGGCATCAAGGGCATCACTTTATATGGTTTAACAGATAATTTGGCTTTGATCTACGGACAGTCTGCACTGGTCGACAAGGTGGAATCCGAATATGCAGGATGGGGTATCGGAATGGAAGCCAGGGCACATATGGACATCGACCGTCGACGTTTCCACCTGAGATGTAACTAAATCATTGACCTACAATATGCACTGCGCATCTTTATCGGGGTATCGAACCGCCGTCCGGATAAGTATCGGGGTAAATTAACTCAACCCACACATTAACCGATTCGAAGTTGCAGGATGAATCTCCATGATTAAAAAAAAACTGTTTCGAAGCAACTCATGAGATTAATGGCGACACATACGTTTTAGGCTTCAATCTAGAAGACAGTCAAGGTCCATAGAATAAATCTAAGGAGTCTTATTCATGTTAATTAATATTGATTTGGGTGCGACGAGGAAGCTTCAACTTATCGGTATTGACCAGACAGAAAACCTTAAACGTTGTTTTGGTGGTTCGTCAAAGATTGCCGAGCTTGCAAAGATTGACTTCTACAAAGAGCGTGTTCTCGATGGTGCGTTCTATCTATCTCAAAAGGATTCGGAGTATCTTGTAGTAGACATGGTTGGTGGCGATGTGCATAAGGTTTCAATGTCACAATATCTTTTTTCTGCAATGAAGATGGTATCACTGTAACAGACATGGTAACTGATGAAGAGGTCGAGCTCATAGTTGATGGAAAACTGTCTTGGGGTTGTTTAAATCATTTTGGTCGTGACAATTATACAATGGTGTCCACAGACAGTGGTCGGGGATTTAAAGGATATCCGGCAGTCAGGTTTGGAAACAGTTACAATAAATCGATTCGTGTGCATTGGTTAATAGTTCTTATGGATGTTGGTATCCAGGCTGTTGAACTTTGTGTTGGTGAGTTTAGAACCCATGAGATTCATCACATTATTCCCATCGGTAGTGGAGGAACCAACTCTATAGAGAACCTTGTAATTATGAGGAAGTCAGACCATGAAGAGTTGCATGGCCATTACAGAGGGAATAGGGGGGAATAAGTATGAAAGCGAATGCGAATGTGATGTAGTTACAGTGGTATAAGTAAGAGGACAAGCCTTCATTTATTTCTTTGGTTGTTAAGTTAATTCAAATTAATGACGGGCTTGCTGGTGTGACAATCGTATTCTAATCCCCTTCATGTACTGGGGGTTTCCTTTCGGTATTGGAAGCCCCCAAAGCCCCCTGAAAAGTCCGTACAGCCCGTTATAAACGATCCGGTATTCCCGCCCTAACTCTTGCCTACGAGTATCCGTCCGTTTTTGCTCTTTTCTCGGCTCTTGGGGTCGAATGCCCAGAGCCGGTGGTAATTCGGTATTCCTCACCTTTCGCCCTATCAGGTATCCCTTCAACGCTCGCCCTTTCCACGGCTTCGAAATCGCCCCAACGAGCCGTTTAAGCCCTTGTCTGGTTTTACCCCTCATCTCCGCCCCTTTCGTCCCTCACGGTGGCTAAAATCGCGTCACGCGTAAAGTTTGCTCCCGTCCTTTCGGTTGGGGGTTAGATTCATTGTTATCATGGTTTTGGTGTTTTGACGTAAAACTGTTTGAAAAACTACTTGAATAACAGTCCTACGCCAATTCTCGTTCACAAACGCATCCGAGATTGGCAAATTCAAAAACCAGGAGCAATACAGATATATAGTGACAGGTATTTGGCATCGCACAAGTTCACTTCTGATATATAACTTAGAAAAAGCTTAAGTCGAATCACATTGATCAATAAAAGTTAAAGGGAATTCAGTATAGTGGCTTTTAAGTTTAAGTAGGCAAACGGTAGGGAGGTGTCAATAGTGATACCTCCCTTAAATATACCTTCAGGAGGCCTCGATTTTTGGGTTTGCTGAACAATGGCGATTGACAGTTTGAACACCCTTGGATGACTTGTAAGGCTCGCACCCGCAGAAAGGTAGGCAGGTAGGAGCTTTTTTTTCGTCAGAAAAGATTGACACTCAGTCTCCTCTCGATAATTCTATTCATTGCTCTGGAGGGGGTAGACCTTGGCTTCTTTAAGCCGCCTTCTATCTTGATCTTGGGTCGAAAAATCATGAGCAGCTACTCGAACTGTTGAGATCCTAGATCGACAGTGTGGCAGTTCAACATTAAATAAACGACTTTATTCAGCCGCGGCGGATATTTCATCGATATTCCTAAGCTGAACTATAAAAATCTAAGAGATTTCAAATCCTCTTTGGTGGATAGGATAATTATAAAAAAACGTCTTGAACTACAACGGGGCAGACTCTTATTACAAGTAGACGGATAGATTTTAGAAACGGACAATCTCTATAACGGAACTGAATTTTTCATATGGGGAAATGGACTTTCATAATAACCAGATGGTTAGGTTTTACAACTGGACGGATAACCTCAATAATGAAACGGATAGTTTTTATAAAAATCTAGAACACAGATCAATAACCTTCCTGAACCCATAATGAATAGCGGTTAAGTTTTATAAACTAAGAATTCCCCCAATCTAATTCGCACATTTTTGCCCTCAAAATTTCACTTAAGAACACTACAATCCATAACCTTTCCATTGTGTTGATTATTCCGGTTTTCGTCCATTAGTCTGCAACCAACCATAACGACCGACGGACTTACTTCTTTTGACGAAGATCTCCCTGCCGATAATAGTTCGTATTGTGTTGATTCCGTTGGACTTCATCTAATTTTGTTCGATCTAGCGATAATTTATTGGAAAAACTTATTTTGATTGATTACCTATATTCACCATTCGGAAACTTTCTAACTTCAAGACATTTTGATGAACAAAAACTATTCTGAGTAACGTTAACCGAGAGCCTCAACCGAGAAAACAGATACTTTTTTTTACTTCCCTGTTTTTGTTACCGGTATTTTTCCCTTTTGGCTCTAGGGTTTTCGCAAAACTCCAAAAGTAAAATGCTAATCACCGGGTTGCTTTTCTAGGTAAATTTTCTCGGTTGGGGTTAGCAGAGAATTGACTCACCTTTATTTTGCCGTTTAAGTCCGATTTGCCTGAAAGATCCACGACTTACCTTAAATAGAGAGGAAGATAAACAGTGAGAAAAGTTCAACAGATTTCAGGTCAGTTGCAAGCATTGATCCAGTATATCTCTGATTCCAATAATCAGATCGATTCTAGGGGATTGTCAGATCAAGATCGTGAAGTCCTCCATGCGAAAGTCACTGTTCTCGTGGAAATTCTGAATTTTTATCTGATACTTATTAATAAAGCCTCAGAGAAGAAGCGAAGACTCCTAACCCTCTGTTTAGAAGGTAAGGGTTGCACGATCTATGATGCAAAAATGTTGAAGTACAATTCCGTTGATTCAATGCATAACGATCTTGAAAAAGTAATGGAGCACCTCGGCAAAACGGTTTTAAGCACAGAGAAGCTCAATACGCTTTTGAATTGCAGCACAGTCAATGATGCAAATGAAATTCGTAAATGGTATTCGGAGAACGTCTACACAAGTAAGAAGTTGTTGAGCCAGTTGGCAGACTAGGGAGGGGGAGTGTCATGCCAAGAAAGCATCATCCTAGCATTTTTCGAGAGTTGAAGGATTTCTATCAGGATATCAAAGCACGTTTGAGTGACGATGTTTACTCTGGCGATGTCGACCTGAACCATGAAAAATTGAAAAACATCAGGGAAATGACTAAGTTCATTGAGTCATTTTCTTGGGTCAAGAAAGAGGATATGAAGCATCGTATTATTTTCTACTTGAAGAATGGGCTTAATGCTGAAAAGACCGCCGCTCACTTTGGAGTTACGAAAGATGCGATTGAGGCTTCTATAAAATATTATTCCGACACGGTATTGCAACCGATTATCGGCGCGGCTCTTAAGGATTTAGTTCAGAGTGAAGACATTATTTCAGTAAACACCGCAATGTTAAAGTTTCGTCGTTCAGCGCAGTCAAAGGTTCCTAATAATTACTTTCTGCCAGGTATTTTTGAATTGTTACCTGAACAGGGTTTTGATTACTCGTTAACTTTAGAAGATTGTCGTTCTGAGGTGCTCCTTTTGACGGTTTTCACTCGTTCTAATGCCGAGTATCTATTCAAAAATGCTAACAGAAGTAAGTTGAGTTATATCCGCAATTTGCTCTGTTCAAACAACGGTTCCGATATCGAATTGGAGGGGTTGAGGCTTCTCTTGGAGGGAAAATTCAACACCATAGAGGGTGAGGATGGCGGCTTGAGCAATCAAGACCAACTCGACCGAATGTTTCAGTGCATGAAAGAACAAAGTCCATTCAATGTTTAGAACGGAGGGTATTAGACATGGCAAATATTTTCGTGAAGATGAAGCAGGCGAGCGGCTTGCTCAACGCTGGGAAGCGATTTTGTCGAGACGCAGCCGAGTTACAGCTGATCAATGAGAAGGTAGCCGCACTTGAGGAAGTTTTCGACTTCGCTAAAGAGTTCGTAGCGTTTGCAAACCACCAGACGTTCAGCAATGTGGGTGATCGACTTTATTTTTATTTGGGTGTCGGCAACTTGAACTATAAGAAAGTAGCGGACCACTTCAAGGTTTCCCCTGAAACGGTCGCATCGAATGTCAGTTATGCTTCAACGAGTATAAAGAGCTTATTTGGTGCACCGATCAATCTCTTAATGGATGCCGAAGATGTTGAAACCGTTCGGGTAGCTTTACTCGAGTTTCGTGCCATCAGGAAATCAGTAGTTAACCCACTTGGCATACCTGAGATTTCGGAAGAGCTTCTGAAGTCCGTATCTAAGAGGAAAAAGATTAATGTAGGGGGCATCACAAATGCCAAGAATAAGTCGCAAATCATCATTCCACGAGTATAGTCCACCAGATCCGTCATCAGGTCGTTTGATCGGGGTATCTGATGTAGATCATGCCGAGCTGCTGGGTATTGCTAACTCAAAGTACTCTGATTCCCACTTCTCGTGCTTTGCTTATTCTGTAAGTAAAAGCCGATTTCGTTCTTATGTCGATGATTTCTTTGCCGATTTCATTGAGTCTGTGCCAGTAGAATCCGGCGATTCTACTGTCTTTTCTTCAGAAAAAGCTTTAACCTTCGAGCAGCCAGTTAGATGCCTGGTCTTTAATGCATTCTGTTCACCATTATCCGCGGCGCAAGAATTCAAATTTATAAAGGGAACAGACTTCCTTACTGGTATCGGGATCTACTCGATCAGCTCGCGATTTGGATTTGGGGATGAATCAAAGAAGTTAGCTCTCGAAAAAGTCGCACAATACAGTCTTCAATCCCATCATAATTTGTCGCTCACTTTAATAACGGCTATAGTTCAACCCGACAGCAGTTGGGAGTTAGCCCTCGGGCAGATCCACGTTCATAGGCACTCCAATAAAAACTGTGCGAGTATCGAATTCGCCTTATTCGACCCTGAAGTTTTCGTTTGTTCAATTCTTGCAGAGAAGGGTCTAAAGGATGCTCAACATGTTTCGTTCAACTCATTTATTCAGTTATTCGGCGATATGAGCTACTACAAATCAGTTTAATTCTGCTCTTTTAGAAGGACTTTGGAAACAACCTTTGAAGCAAGAATAAGAAACATCGAGTGAAGTTCAAGTAGAGAGGTAGCTTGTTTTGGGGAAGAGCTTTCGACTCAAGAAAGGTTAAGGCATAAAAATTATTGCTAATGTAGTAAGTTTTAAATCTTGCTACATTGAGCTATCGGACAGGTTAGTGCAGCGAAGTCCCGCTGCTGTTCAGCGATGAATCAATTAAGGTTACAGCGCGGATACCAAGCCCATCTGATAAAGGTTCAATAAAGCTATCGGACAGTACTTACATGACGAGAAAACAAACAAGGAGCAGCTTGTGTAGTGTAGCTGCTCCTTGTTTTATTAAGCTACTTGAAATCGATTCGGGTTACGCCCTTAGACGCTTTATATCTTCTCTAGGTGGAAAGCCAAACATGCGGGAATATTCGCGGCTAAACTGCGATGGGCTTTCGTAACCTACACGGAATGCAGCTTCAGTCGCATCTGCGGACTCGGTAAACAGCAGTCGGCGGGCTTCCTGAAGCCTCAGTTGTTTTTGGTACTGAATTGGGCTCATGGCAGTTACTTCTTTGAAGTGCCGATGTAACGAAGAAACACTCATATTTGCGATATCGGCAAGTTCTTCAATCCGAAAAGAACGAACATAGTGATTCGTGATATGCTCGATAACGCCGTTTATTTGATTGGCGGAGCTGCCCTCTATTGCAATTTGCCCAAGCGTTGTCCCATACTCACCTTGAAGAATTCGATACAGAATTTCCTTCGTATACAGGGGCGCAAGTACTGCAATATCCTTTGGGGAATCAAGTAAGCGTGCTAACCTGATAACCGTATCGAGCAAAAGCGTATCAATCCGGCTGACAAACATCCCTCGCTTTGCATTTTCTCTGGGTCCTACCCTTATTTCAGAATCACGTAAGACCTCTAAAATTTGATTCGCCGTAAATTCAAGTTTAAAACCCAAATATGGGACATTGGGGGTTGCTTCAGTGACAAGGGCGGTAACGGGTAAATGAACGGAAGCAACAAGGTAATCGGTAGGGCTATATCTAAACCGTTCCTCGCCTAGCCATACCTCTTTTGCCCCTTGGACCACGATGCAGAAGGAAGGCTTGTACACTCCATGGTTGGGTACAGATGCATTAGAATCTCGCATGAAATATAAGGACGGCACGGTGGTTTTGTGTACACCATCCTTTTCTGCATAACGAGCGATGATTTGAGCAAGCTCATTCTGCGGTTGTGACATTCGACCATTCTCCTTCAGTCCTGTTAGTAATAATGATTATAGTCCAAATCCGCCTTTTATATAAATAGACGTGAGAGGAATAGGCAAACATTTGACCTGATTGGGATAACAGTCGCTTTGTCTTCTGTTGCATAATAAAGGTGTGAAAGGGTTGTATGTAGGGGATATGATTAAACTTTATTTCGCACCTTATTTAAAAACACTGGAGGATTTTGTATGAAAAAAGTGACCCTGAACAATGGTGTAGAAATGCCAATCCTCGGTTTTGGCGTTTTTCAGATTGCTGATCAAAATGAGTGTGAGCAAAGTGTTGTGGACGCGATCGCAGCAGGTTACCGGTTGATTGATACCGCTGCTTCTTACATGAATGAAGAAGCGGTTGGCAGAGCAATCAAACGCAGCGGCGTGGCAAGAGAGGAATTGTTCATCACGACGAAGCTGTGGGTGCAGGATACCGGGTATGAGCGCACAAAAAAAGCATTTGAAAAATCACTCGAGCTTTTGCAGCTTGACTACTTGGATCTTTATTTGATCCATCAGCCGTATGGAGATGTGTATGGCTCTTGGCGCGCTATGGAGGAATTGTATCGAGAAGGAAAGATCCGTGCAATCGGCGTAAGTAACTTCCATGAGGACCGCCTGATCGATTTGATTATTCATAATGATGTCGTTCCTGCCGTAAACCAGGTTGAAACACATCCATTCAACCAACAAATTGAAAATGCAAAATTCATGAAAGAGAACAATGTTCAAATTGAATCCTGGGCGCCTTTTGCAGAGGGTAAAAATGACTTGTTCCAAAATGAGGTGTTGATTTCCATTGCTGAAAAGCATAACAAATCCGTTGCTCAGGTCGTTTTACGTTGGCTGACTCAAAGAGAGGTTGTAGTAATTCCAAAATCAGTCCGTATGGAAAGAATTATCGAAAACTTCAACATCTTTGACTTTGATTTGAGCCAGGAGGATATGGAGAAGATTACCACGCTTGATACGAGTCAGAGCCTGTTCTTTTCACATCGTGATCCTGAAATGGTCAAATGGATCGGCACCCGTAAAATTCATGATTGATCTTAAAAGCGTGTGAGTAATTCACACGCTTTTCCAACGACAGATATGAAGGAGTGTGTCGGTTATGGAGTTTACGAAACTTGGAAATACGGGTTTGGATGTTTCTCGAATATGTCTTGGTTGCATGGGCTTTGGTGTAGCAGAACGATGGTCCCACCCGTGGGTCATTGATGAAGAGCATAGCCGTCCGGTTATTAAAAAAGCGCTTGAACTGGGCATTAATTTTTTTGATACGGCGAATTTATATTCAGATGGGACAAGTGAGGAAATTGTTGGACGTGCGCTAAAGGATTATGCTAATCGGGATGAAATTGTACTTGCCACGAAGGTTTGGGGGCGTATGCATCAGGGTCCAAATGGTGCAGGGCTATCCCGAAAGGCAATCATGAGTGAAATTGATAAAAGCCTTAAGAGACTGGGAACCGATTACGTCGATTTGTATCAAATCCATCGTTGGGACTACACCACGCCTATCGAAGAGACCATGGAAGCCATGCATGATGTCGTGAAGGCGGGCAAAGCAAGATACATTGGTGCTTCAGCGATGTATGCTTGGCAATTCTTAAAGGCGCTGCATGTTGCAGAGAAGAATGGGTGGACACGATTTGTATCCATGCAGAACCACTTAAATCTAATATACCGTGAAGAGGAACGCGAGATGCTACCTCTTTGCAGGGAAGAAAAAATCGGCGTGATTCCATATAGTCCGCTTGCATCAGGAAGATTGACGCGTGATCGTGGTGAAACAACAGATCGTTCCAAAACCGATCAAGTTCAAAAAAGAAAATACGATGCAATGGCTGACGCTGATCAATCGATTGTGGATCGTGTGGCAGAACTTGCAGAGAAACATGGAGTTCCCCGCTCTCGAATCGCACTTGCATGGTTATTGCAAAAACAACCGGTATCAGCACCTATCGTCGGTGCTACGAAGTCGCCACACCTTGAAGATGTTGTTGGTGCGCTTTCGTTGAAGTTAGCGCCTGATGAAATTGCATATTTAGAGGAGCCGTACGTGCCACACCCAGTGGTCGGTGCAAACTGACTGTGAGCTGTTGCAGAAACCAAGCCTGAGGGTCTCTGTGGTGCAGCGCAGGTTTTTGCGCTGCATGGATGGCTACGGGGAAAGATAGCGCAATCGGTTCCCCTGCTGCTCTTGGAAGTGCAGCCGATTTTCCCGACTTGAAAATTGCCGAATGAGTATTGTATCGCCCACATTCGGCAAGGAAGGATTCTTCTTGTCTTTTATCCGCAATTGGGGTATATTGGAGGAAATTAAATTAACCTTGATTGCGGAAGCACCGCAGACATTGCCTTTAACGGGCGAAGTCTGCGGTTTTTTGCGTTCAATAACAAATTCGGAGGCGTTGGAGATGAGTTGTGTATTTTGTCAGAAGGAAGCCGAAATGCTGTTCAATCATTTAACCCACGATATGGGTTCACTTTGCATGGAGGATTACATGAAGCTTCATGGCTCATGTGGAGTATGTAGTACAAGCTTCATGCCGAGTGAGGTTTTGCCTGACATAGATTATCGCGTAGAAGCGAAGTTTATCGGTATGGGTGACAGGAATATCTTGGTTTGCAATCACTGTTATGGTGCGATTCGCAAGGAGTTCACCTTCATGTTCGAGGGATAAGTACGAATTAGCGTTTGACTTCAAGGAGCGATATTGTGATATCAGAGCAGAACTATAAAAAATCCTGAGCTTTTTCGATAAGCGACGATGTGATTGTTGTATTAGAAGGATATGAGTCAAGTTTCAGCGAAATGTTTTCAGGTGAAGGGGGGATGATGTTACGTGGTAAAGTTACGGTGTAATTGTGACGACTGGAAAGTCCTTAATTTTGAGCGACACGTTTATGAGTAAGACGAGATAGTAATAGCTTTTGATTTGTTACCGCTTCTTACTTGTCCTACATGTGAAAATGTTGATTTACCCGATTATACCTCTAAACAGATTCAAAAATTTATCTCTGACAATAAAGATTCGGGTCGGAGAGTGTTTCAGCTTAAGGGTCATAGTGAAGAACCCTTTGAGAAGTTGCAATATCCAAAAGGATGCGTGGATTTTAGAATTTCAAAATCCGATTGCTTTTTTATACCGGCATTGAGTATTGGAGATCTTGGAGATTTCGCACCAGTATTTTTCTCACTGGACGTACTGATTTATTACATGCACAATCCGCGCTATAAAGTAGACTTAGGTGCTGAAACATACGGTCAGATATCAACAGAGGAGTTTATCATTCCTTTCGGCATAAATAGAAGTGGGAAAGTAATAATGTGGTTAACGGACATTATTAAGCTGCCTGAGGAAGAGCAGTACTACTTAAGATCAAAGAACATTCCTTCTGATCATGATGTTGGATCTGAATTTTATGAAGGTCAATTTGAGTGCATTTGGGCAGAACCTTCGAAGATCAATCAGGTTAAATCATTGAGAAAATTACTATCTCAACTGACTTTGCAGGTGCATGGCTTAAATCTATTTATGTTGGATGAGGAAGCTGAGATTATCACAAGACGGATTAGCAAGCCTATACTGTTCACTGACAAAGAGGTTGGTGACACTTATGAGGATATCAATAAGATTCTTGTTGAATCGCTGAACGTATACTACAAAACTCGAGTCTGAAAAATAAGGATTTAGCTGAGTTAAGGGGTATGAAGCTTCTTCGCTGTTGGTTAATTCAATTCCTGTAGCTATCGGAAGAAACGGTAGATCGGCTCTTGCTTCCGCAGTTTGTTTTATGTGATTTGCGAATTGTGTATGCTCACTTAAGGGGCGGTCCTCAAGGAAGTAAATCAAAGTAAAGACATTGGGCATTGGGAATAATTTGACTTTAATCGAACGATCGTTTAATATTGGATCCATGAGACATAAAGATGAAAATAAAAGCGAAAGCATTTTTAATGCAGCGATTCAGCTAATAAATGAACATGGTTTAGCGGAAACTTCGATGTCCAAGATTGCGAAAAAAGCCGGTGTATCTTCTTCAACGATATACGTCTATTTTGAAAACAAGGAGGATATGCTGAATAAATTGTATTTGAGTATCAAAAAGAAGATGAGTTTAGAAGTGTTCTATGACTATGATGACTCTTTGTCGTTACAATCAGCTTTCGAACATGCTCTGAGAAAGTATATAAACTTTATTTTGACTAATAAAGATGAATTTTTATTTCTTGAGCAATTTTCAAACTCACCTCTCCTTCATAAGTTATCTCTAAAAGAGGGATTAGATTTTTTTGAGCCGATCTTTAACTTATTAGAAAAAGGCAAGATTCAAAATGTTTTCAAACAAGTGGATACGAACCTGCTCCATATGTTCATGTTTATCCCGGCCATGCAATATGTCAAAATATATATTGGCGGTCAAATAGAGTTTAAACAGGAAAACTTGAACGAATTAATTCAAATGACTTGGGATGCTTTAAAAGCTTAGTTTGAGAACTTTCAGAGGTAACAGAGTCCAAAACTATGAAAAATCACAAATCCCTCTGAGTTTTATCATGTTTGATTATAATCGAATGATCGTTTATTATAAGGCGAATGAACTTGGATATAATAAGATGTATCTTTTATTAATAAATAAACGAACGTTCGATAATTATAATTAGTTAGTCATTAGTATTAGTCACTTGGTTGCTGTTAAAATGCTCCAAGCATTGGCCTTCTGATTGATTCACTTAAGTCTAAACAGTTATCAATAAAACAAATGAGAAGAGGATAAAAAAAATGAATTCGAAATACAATCAACTGTTTCAACCATTCACATTCAAAAATGGTGTGACGATCAAGAACCGCGTAGTTATGGCTCCAATGACAACCTGGGCAAGCAACGATGATCTAACCATCTCCGACGAGGAAGTCAGCTATTACCGCAAAAGAGTATACGGGGTTGGACTTGTTATAACAGGCTGTACGCATGTGCAACAGAACGGTATGGGTTTTACGAATGAATTCGCAGCTTATGACGATTCCTTTACTCCAAGTCTACGTAAATTAGCTGATGCTGCGAAAAGCGGTGGAGCTCCTGCGTTACTTCAGATTTTTCATGCAGGTAACAAAGCAATACCGGCTTTAACCCCAAATGGTGTGGTGGTTAGTTCCAGTGCTGTAGAGACTGAAGCTACTGCATTTGCTCCGTCAGTATTACCTAGAGAACTTTCACATGATGAGATAATGGAAGTGATTTATGCGTTTGGACAAACAACAAGAAGAGCAATTGAAGCTGGTTTTGATGGTGTTGAAATTCATGGCGCTCACGGATTTTTACTTCAAAACTTCTTCTCTCCTTTCTTCAATAGACGTGAGGATGAATGGGGTGGATCTCTAGAAAGTCGCTTGCGTTTCCCACTGGCTGTCGTTAGGGAAATGAAGAATGTAATCAGAAAGCATGCAACAAAACCGTTTATTTTAGGGTACAGAATTTCTCCTGAAGAATCAGAAGAAGGAGGTCTGAGAATGAGGGATACCTATGCATTGATTGAACGCCTGATTGAAGAGGACGTTGATTATGTGCATGCTTCATTGGCTGATGCTCTTTCTTCAAAGCCAGTCGACAGTCAATATGAAAAAACGTATGTTGAGTTACTTGTTGAACATGTACAAGGCAGAGTTCCTGTGCTAGCTGCCGGTTCTATGCTAACTCCTGATGATGTGGCAAAAGGAATAGAAAAGGGTCTTACCCTAGCTGCGATTGGCCACGCGTTAGTCATGAATCCAGACTGGGTTGAAAAGGTACAAAATGGACAGGAGTCTGAAATCCAAACAGCGATTAAGGCTTCAAAGGTTAGTGAGCTTGAGCTTCCTAAAAAACTTTGGGGCGTAATTCAAGCTTCAGGCCCATGGTTTAAAATCGAAGAATAACAGCGTAACAGAGAGAAGTTAACTGTTTTGTATCACATTTTTATTAAGAGAGGATGTCATTTCTTTGTCGAATATTCAAGATAAGGTTGTCATTATTACAGGTGCATCCAGTGGGATAGGGGAAGCAACTGCAAAAGAACTTGCATATAAAGGTGCGAAGTTGGTGTTAGCCGCTCGTCGTGAAGATCGTTTACAAAAGCTGCAAGAAGAAATACAAAATAATGGTGGGCAAGCTATTTATAAAGTCACGGATGTTGCCTCAAATGAACAAATGGAAGAATTAGCTGATTATGCTCTTAAGGCATTTGGGAAAATTGATGTAATGGTTAATAATGCAGGGGTAATGCCGTTATCACCTGTTCATGAGAAGAAATTCAATGAGTGGAATATGATGATTGATGTTAACATTAAGGGTGTACTTTATGGTATTGCTGCTGTTCTTCCGTCCATGAGAGAAAGAAAAGAAGGGCATATCATTAACGTTTCCTCTATAGCTGGTCACTTAGTATTCCCTGCGAGTTCAGTTTATAGTGGTACTAAGTTTGCTGTACGTGCCATTACAGAAGGTCTCCGTATAGAAGAATTCTCCAACAATATTCGCACAACCATCATCTCGCCAGGAGCTATTGCTACAGAATTATTAGAAGCAATTTCAGATGCAGAACTAAAAGCCGCAGTTGTAGAAGATAGCAAAGTTGCAATCAAGCCTGCTAATATTGCTCGTGCCATCGCATTTGCAATTGAACAACCATCAGATGTAGCGATTAATGAGATGATTATTCGTCCGACAATTCAACAACTCTAAAAAGAAATTTGTAATGAGGCAGCAGTACTTTTATTGGGGCTGCTTGTTCATGATTATGCTAACGAAGAACGATAGTTCAAGAATCATGCGCCTCGCCACAGGGTTTTATTTGACCAGGTGTGTAGTCGTTTCCGATTTCACGTTCCCGCCACGAGTCTCGTATCTGCCCAGATCTGACGAGTTAAGATTTAATTGCTAACTACTTCCATTTTGGGTATATTGGGAGAAGTTGAATAATCCTTGAATGCGGAAGCACCGCAGACATTGCCTATAACGGGCAGAGTCTGCGGTTTTTTGTGTTTTCAGGTAAAAACAGGAGAGTGTTTATATGAAGATCTGCACATTTTGTTCAACCGAAGCCCCCATGCTTTTCAGCCACATGAGTCATACCACAGGAATCTTTTGTATCGAGTGTTATTTGAAGTTGCATGGCTCCTGTGGAGTATGTAGCTCCCCATTAGTACCGTCAGGGTTGGAGCCGGAAGTGGATTATCTAGTCCAGGCAAAGTTCATCGGAATGGGCGAAAAGTCCATCTTAGTATGCGACCCTTGCCACGTCGCGATCAGTGAAGAATTCCCGCAGTTGTTTTCGGGAGGGGGTAAAGGGGCATCACTTCCTAAGGAGTCATTCGATCCTCCTTCTTTTCTTATAGAACGCATGTTCGATTATAATGAAGGATACATAAGGAAGGAAGGTAATTCGATGTCCCAAGAGACAATAAAACAAAAATCTGATGTGAAGGTTATCCATTGCTACAATTGCCTTTCAGAGTATCCGGTTCATATTACTCCAGGATGCTCGATTTGCCCGACATGCGGTCAAAAATCCTGTTCAGCGTAATGCGTACTCCCACCCAACCACCTAGCCAAAGGGTGGTTTTTCATTATTCAGCATATCGTCACAAAAATGGTTTGAACATTTTTGAAATTCTTCGGAGTTGACCGGGTCGAGAAACTGGTCACAATAAAACAATAATGTTAGAATACAACAACTTAAAATTTTGGTAATTATCAGGGGGGTTAATACGATGGACGTAAGAGGCTTTGGCATGCAATTTAATTACGGATATATAGGTAGTGAGTACCTCCAGAAGCCGCAACGTCATGTAACTGAACACATAATTAAGGGTTCGACCTAACCCAACCACCCGAGCAGCCACTCAGGGTGGTTTTCTTCTTTTTATCATTAACAATTTTGGAGGGCATTCGATGCAGGTGGGGTTCGATGAGTTGTCCCTAGGGGTAGAGATCGAGTTCAGTGGGATCACTAGGTTTGAAGCAACCCAAGTCTTGGTCGATTATTTCGGAACGACTTACGTAAAGTTCGGTGGTTGGAATGAAGAGTACCACGTACCCGACCCAAAGGATCGCATTTGGCAACTTATAAATGACGGTTCCGTAGATGCTCAGAAAAAGGTAGGAAACACGGTCGTCCCAGGGACAGAAGAGTACAAATATGAACTTATTACGCCGATCCTGGAGTACGCCGATCTCTCGACTCTCTTAGGGGTTGTCGCAGTATTAAAAGCGGCTGGTGCAACAACCGGCGCAAACTGCGGGATTCACGTCCATATCGGCGCTGAAAAGTTTGATCCAAAAAGTTTACGGGTCTTATGTAATCTCGTTTACAGCAAACAATATCTTCTTGCGAATACCTTAACCGTAAAAGAAGTCCGTAAGGGGCAGTATTGTTCTTACCTGTCCGAAGAATTTATCAATCAGCTCAATTCGGAAAAACCCTCGACCTGGGATCATTTTAAAGAGATCTGGTATGCGGGAACCTTGGATGCAGTCAGAACCATAAGGAGAAACGAGAGCCGGTATCGCATTATAAATCTACATAACTTACTTTCGGGAAGACAGCCGACTATTGAGTATCGACTATACAATAGCACTTTAGACGCCGACTGTGTTAAGGCATACATCCAGTTTAGTTTACTCCTAACTTGTCAGGCATTAAGACAAAAGAAGGCATTAACCCGCATGATGATGTCAGAAAACAGCAAATATACTTTTCGGGTCTTTCTTTTGAAAGCAAATGCCATCGGCTCAGATTTTCGCGAAATGCGCCTTCTACTCTTGAAACACTTGGAAGGCGACTCCGGAAGGCGTCATCCCAAAGTTAATAAATAGCCGGTTCCAAGCAACACACTCGATACGTCTGAACAATCCGAAAAGGGTGATTTTGTATGAGTTCGATCTATTATGTTGCATACGAAGCGTAAGTTTAACGCTCATCTTGTCGGAAAGGGGTATCTAGAAGGGTTTGACCTTGAATTCAGGGGCTTCCCGACTGTAAAGTCCTGCCCAGGCATGCGAGTCCCTGTAGTTATTTGGCAGCTGTCGGGGAAGTCTCAGGCTAGACTCGATTACGACGAGTTCATGAATATCGGTGATTTTACAAAAGAGTACCTCAACGTGAAGCTCGAATCGATTACCCATATGGGTTGGAGTGAAACTCTTCCTCGGGATGAGATGACCGTATTGATCTACATTTCAAGGGAATTGAAGCCATTAGCTCAGCTATCGTTAGTGGATTTTAATACTCTCTTTCATGCGTATCAAAAGCAGCATGATTTTGATACCGCCATTCTTGTCAATGCAGCAATCACGGCTAATGCTCAATACGAAGAAAGCGAGCTGGCAAAGTTTGAACGGAAGCAAGAGTTGATGAAAATTAATGGATTTAGCGAAGAAGAATTCGAGATTTTATGTAACAACCTCACTATCAGTCGGTTGATTAACAGTAAGTCGGAAAATACACTTTAAAAATCATGAGTAAGGGGAGGGGGTTCAAAATCAATTTTGTTATGACTCCAGGCGTTGAGCGTTTTGGCTCCCGAGATTGGCAACTTATCATCTCCATCATAACGCGGCTTTATCAGGACAAAGAATACTTCCTATCCTTCGAAGCGAAGGCTGGAAAGACCATTGTAACTGACGGTAACGAGAACCATCTGTGCTCAATTGATAAGTTGATTTTCCCTCCAGATATCAAGGTCTGGGCGATATACGGGGATGATGGTCAGAATCAATACTACACCTTCCTGTTGCCCGAAGAGTATTAACGAGATATTCAATTCAGGTCGAAAGAAGAAGCCCTTGATATTTAAGAAACAAGTACAAGTAATCGATTTGGCGAGTGTATCAGTACCGAACCACAAATCCTGGGGTATGATCGGATTGACTCGATCATACCCTTAATTCTCTTCGAACTCATCAATAATTTGATGCAGAAGGACTAAACTTCAACACCCAATTCCGAAGATAAAACATATAAACAAGACAACGACTGTTAAGAAGCAGCAGAACGGAACAGAGAAAGATACCGATTTCGGTTACGTCACCTAAACTCGACAACTTAAGCAATTAGGCTCATTCTCTCCGATCATCCCCATCCCTCCACCCGCCCACCCAGTCTACCCACTTGTCCCAACAACGAGAAGTAAGTAAAATGGAAGATGCATACAGCATCTGCTGAAAATCGAGTCCAATTCTATAAATCTCTTTTATTTCATAGACAGGAATAAGTAGACCTCAGGAGCTGACAGCTAATGACAACGATTACGCAGTACCGAATCATTGACGGGAATATAACGATTGACTTTAACAGGTTCTGTGAAAATGCAGCCAATTGTCAGGAAGAAGAGATCGAAAAGGATTTTGACAAACGAAGCTATCAGGTAAATGATTCGGAAGTTGCCCTGAATGAGATCAGATCGTTTATACAAGCTTCTGTAGAACATCTCAAGAACGGGGACAAGGTCATTTTCACTAGAGCCAACGGGAATCCACCAAAAATTTTCGAAGATCTTAACGGCTTCAGGACATGGGCAAACGAGTTCTTCAGCTTATCCAGATACCAGTTCATCAAGGCAAGAGTGGTTGACAAAGAGCTGAGCGTTGAATAATAGTAAGTTGAAGTGATCAATGGAGACGGTGTCCAAAGGGCACCGTTTTTATTTGCTTTTATCCGGGGTATTGAATGGAAATGCTCTTATTTTCTGAACTTACAGGAGACTGGATGGTTGTTTCATGGTCGGTTCATTGATTATATTCTGATTATTTGAAGATACGACGGACATTTCATTGGTTGACGAAATTGCTCACGGTCTTAACATTTAGAAATACGGATAAAAAGGTGGATTAAAATTTCAACAACCAACCTCAAAGGAGGAAGAAGTTGTTGTATATTGAGGAAGTTTGATATCATAGAGGAAATATTTTTACAAGAGCGGGGAGCGATACTGATGAGACGAAAGCTATTTACTAATGATCAGATCATTGATATGTGCAATATGTATGCAAGCGGAGAAAAATCAAGATCTCAGTTGGCTAAAGACTATGATGTAAGTTTTGCTGTTATTAGAGATATTCTAGTTGGGTTTACCTACAAAAGTGTAACTGAACAATTGGGTGACGAAGTCAAGAAAGCTATCAAAGATCAGTTAAATTCAAAAGAAAGAGTCTATGAACGTAAGTATACGCGAGAAGAAGTAGAGAGGCTCTATTATGGGGTATTAAAGGAAAGAAAACCTGTTACTCTAATTGCTGAAGAGATTGGAATTAATGGTTCGACTGCAAGGGCAATCTTAAAAGGACGGATGTATAAAGAGTATAAGCCAAATCTATCTGTTGAAGAGGAATACATGCTAGAGGATTTACGAGAATTTAGACATGAAGTTTCTGGGCATTTGACAGAAGATCAAGTTCGATCAATCTATAAAGAATATGTTGAAACAGACATTACATTTTTGCAGTTGGCTCAAAAACATGCAGTCAAATTACATAATATAAGGGCACTTCTCTTTGGTCAAAGTTATAGGCATATTTATTATTCGTTGCCTGTCGAAGAAAGACGGAAGATTGATGGAGCGATAAATCGAAAAAGGAATGTTCGTTCAAATATAACACAATTCAAGTTAGAGAATGCCGAAAGAGACTCGTACATCTTTCGGAGAATTTTGACCTCCAATGATACCTATGCCAAAATTGCTCGTGAAGTCGGTATCGACAATTCTTATATCACTCTCTTACTAAAAGGACTTCGAGGCGAATCGGCATGGAATATGTTAAGTCCCAAGGAGTTGGAGTTGTTAAAGAGAATAAGCAAAGAACGTTCGTTTAGGAAGGAAGCTGTGAAAATTTATTCCAAGACAAACAATTAATTAAGTGGTTTATTTGTATTATATATATCAAGATAGTTCATCGAGACCGGCACTTCTGCCGGTCTTTGTTATATTGAGATAAGTATAAGATACAGAAGGGTATGTTTATCGATGCGGAGTATCGATTTAGAAGACGAAATAAAAGCCCTGATCCTCTCCAAACGGGAAGATGATTACTGGGACTTCAAGGAGAAGCACCATTCCAATAAAGCCAATCTGCTCCACGACATCATCTGTATGGCAAACAACCGAGTAGACAGGGACGCCTGCATCATTTTCGGTATTTCTGACGGAACCTTCGATATTGTCGGGGTTGAGAATGACGAAAACCGCAGGAATCAGCAGCAGATGATCGACTTCCTGAAATCCAAACGATTCGTCTCCGGCATCCGACCGAGAGTTGAGATGCGAACATTGAGAATCGCCAACCACGAAGTTGATATCCTGATCATCAAGAACAGCACCGATACTCCGTATTTTCTGACGGAGGATTTCTCCGACAATGGCAGAAAGGTTCGTGCCAACCATATCTACACCCGCGTCGGGGATACCAATACTGATATTGATAAAAGCGCGGACATACTATCGGGAGACGATGAAATAACCAGGGAGCAGATCGCGGGCCGTTTCTGCTCCCTGTTTTTCTTTGAGGAAGGGCAGGATAGTGCAATAAATGCTGATTGTTAGACTGCCATACCCCCATGAATATAAATCTTTACTTGGTTCGTGCAATGCCGAATGTATTTGTTGTCATTATACAATTTGCTCAACATAACCCCGCCTTCTATCAGAGCGATTATTACACTGCTTGCGGCCTCCACTTCGATTTCGCTTCGAAACTGCTTCCGCTTAATGCCTTCCTTGATGATCTCCCCAAGACTCGTCATTAGTTCATTCATTGCATGCTGGGCTCTTTGTTTTAACATAGGGTGGCCGTCGTCATTCTCAACAGCGGTATTCAATATGGGGCAGCCGCCTTCCAATATATTTTGTTCAACCAACTTGATATAAACATCACAAATAGCCAGTATTTTTTCTGCTGGCTCGGACCGCTCAGACATTGCCTCTGTCAAGATATTTTTTAACTTAGCAAACATATAGTCAAATGCGCTTAATGCAATCTCCTCTTTACTTTCGAAATGATTATAGATGCCCCCCTTGCGTACATTGGAACGCTCGATGATCTCCGACAGAGATGTACCTGCATAGCCTTTTGTATTAAAGAGCTCGGCGGATTGGCGAATAATATATTCTTTCGTAACTTGTCCTTTTCCCATAGCTATCCCTCTTTCATTAAAAATACCGATTGGTCTTAAACTATCATAGTTTCCTTTTGCATTCAATGCGATAGCTGGAGAATTATGCTTGCTCTGTATGTTGGACTATGTTAAATTAAAACAGACCGGTCGGTATTAAAATTGAAAGGATGATTGAAATGGGTATGTCGTTTCAACACATACGAAACGCTACGTCGGTATTAATCGTTAACGGCAAAAAGATATTGATCGATCCTATGTTAAGTGATCCAGGCGAGCTCCCGCCGGTGCCGTTCACTCGTACGCTTCGCCGAAATCCGTTAACGCCTTTACCTGTTCCGCTTCATTTTTTTGAACACATGGACGCAATACTTCTGACACATCGCCATTTTGACCATTTGGATAAGAAGGCCCTGTCCATATTGAATAAAAAATTGCCTGTCTTTTGTCAGCCCGAGGATCAGGCCTTCTTGCAGACAGCGGGATTTATGCATGTACATGCTATTCAGCAATCGTATGAATGGTGCGGCATTCAGATGAAACGTATAAAAGGACAACATGCCCCTGGCTTCGCCGCCAAGCTGCTAGGCCCGGTATCCGGGTATATTGTAAGCACAGCAAAGGATGGATCCATTTATATCGTTGGCGACTGCATCTACACACCCGCTATTGAAGAGACCTTCCTGAAATATCAACCGAATATTGCGATATTGAATACGCCTCGTGCACAGATGTTGTTAGGGACTATCATCACAATGACTGCAGAAGATATCGTTCGTCTTGCAGAGTTGTCTCCAACCACGAGACTTATTGCCGTACATATGGATGCCATCAGCCATTGCACATTCAAGCGACAGCACCTCCGGTCTTTCCTGAAGGAACGAGGATTGGAGCAAGTTGCTATTATACCTAATGACGGGGAGGTTATTGATCTTTAATTTATTAAGCAATGGATTTATGGCTCGTGTATTGCGCTAACGGCAAACGAGCTGTATTTGTCATCGGTTTTCTTCTGGCTATGGGCTCCTTGGTTATCGACCAGCCCTCGAAGGTGATGTTCATCGTCCTAATCGTCTCTGGATTTCTTTCAGACGTAACCGGTTCTTTATCGAGACTGTATCACTACAGGAGAGGAGTCTAAGATGGGTAAAGTTCTTGTTGGCAATCATATCAGAAAATTATGATTCAACCATAATGAAATGACTCAGCAGCAGCTGGCCGACAAGGTGGGTGTAACCAGACAAACGATCGTGGCTCTTGAAAAGGGGAACTACTCCCCGTCACTGGAGTTGGCATTTCGTATTGCTCACGCCTTTAACTTACCGTTGGAAGAGGTATTCTTTTACGGAGAAAACTCGGAGGAGAGATGAGGAAAATGGATTTTTCAACGAAGACAGCATCAAGAATCGCAGGTGTTCTGTTTATTATTGCTGCCATTACAGCTATATTAGGTGTTATTTTATATAAACCGATTCTGAACGATTCGGAATACCTGATTCAAGGTTCTGCACACGCTAATCAGGTGGTCCTGGGAGCGCTTATGGAGTTAATTCTTGTCGTTTCAGCGGTCGGTACTGCAACCGTAATGTTCCCATTCTTGAAAAAATATAATAGAACGATTGCTATTTGGCATGTTTGCTTCCGGTTTATGGAGGCCGTTGTTATTACGGTCGGGGTTATCAGCGTATTGTCCCTGTTGACTTTAAGCCAGGACTATATAGCCGCGGGAGCACCGGATATCGCTTCTTATCAAGTTTGGGGTACTTTGCTAAAAGCAATGCATAACTGGACATTTATGCTTGGACCTAATTTCTTTCTAGGAATTAATACGATGATGTATAGCTATATCTTTTATAAGTCCAAACTTGTACCCAGGTTCATCCCCTTGTTGGGTATGACAGGGTCAGCACTGATTTTTCTAACTGCCTTGTTAGAAATGTTCGGTATCATTGATCAAGTTTCTGCATGGGGGGGGGATCTTGGCGCTTCCGATCTTCGCAAATGAAATGATCCTAGCGGTCTGGCTCATCACGAGAGGCTTCAATGTATCTGTAGTCAAGTAACAGTAACCATCAGCCTTTATCGTTTAGTTAACTTAAGTAGCGGTACGTTTTCGTAAGTTCAAAGCGGGAGCTATGAGCGTGCGAAACGGTATCAAAATTTGCCGTTACAGACAGCGCGGAGAACCGTATCACAAGTGAGGTGAAATTTTTTGCCTTAACCGCTTGCTGAGCGCGGATTTGAGTAAATCTTGAATGTTAAAATTGAAGATTTTTATTCTGAGTAGAGAGCCTATTTACAAGCTATCTTAAAGTGATGATGCTGAACTAACTGAAAACGATAGCTCAAACAACGCGGAAGAAGCATCTCTTGCCGTACCGTTCATCAGTAAGATGATAGGGTTGGATGGCAAAGTGACGGACAACAAAACCTTATCATCGCTGTTCAATATGGTTCGGGCACTATCGCAGGCGATTCCGAATATGAGCTAAAGCGGTTGTTATGGACTGGTGGGCAGTCAGTCGGTTGTTAAACTCCCATGAAAATTAAATTAGCTCAAAACCAGTAAATGAGCATAAGAAAAAAGACCCAGGATAACTCTTTTAAAAAAAGGCTGAGCCTCGTGAGTAATCATATAGAGTTGGAGCAAAAACGATTACTGACAAAAATAAAGGCAAGGCTGGTGCAACAACCAAAAAAGGATTAATCTCCCATAAGCGCTACCCAAATCGGGTGCGACATTCTGTGATGCACCGTGGTGGTCGGAGTCAGACTAACGGTTGGGCTCTATGGCACCATAGCTTATCGACCTTCTTCGCCAGCCCTACAAGCAGTATAGACTGGTGGATTTATTTTCATCCTCTGTGGTGCAGCGCGCACTTGCGCTGCATGAGTGGCTAACGGCAGGATAATGCAGCAATTCGAATTGAAACTATAATACGGTTCTCCGCGCTGTCTGTAACGGCAAGTTTTTTCACATCGAAGAATCCCTAAGTATTTATCGCCACTACCCTTAGGATAACATTGGAATAAATGTAGGCTAAACCCCAATACCATTTGTTGCTGTCGCGGTCTCGGACTTTATAGATATTCCCGGTGATAAAGTCTCATTAACAGATCCAGAAGGTGAATATGAAATTTACACTTAAGATTTGCTGGGTACAGGACCCATTGAACGATACATACCAACACATGCCATTGGAGGAAGAGGATATGAACAAAATTGAACTGTTTCAAAAGCTTCACGACTCGAGTGAACTGTTGCTGCTTGGAAACACGTGGGATTTACCTTCTGCACGAATCCTTGAACAAGTGGGTTTCAAAGCGATCGGTACAACGAGCTGGGGGATCGCCGCCAGTCTGGGGTATGTGGACGGGGAAGTGATTGATTTCGATATTCAGCTTTCCACGATTAAACGAATCGTTGATCATGTACAAGTTCCCGTCACAGCGGATATAGAGTCGGGCTACGGAGAAAACGATGAGATGATCGTCACAAACGTATTGAAAGTGGCACATCTAGGGGCTGTCGGAATCAACATCGAAGATTCATTGAAAGGTGCATCGGGGTTGATGCAAGTCTCGCATCAATGCAAACTTCTCTCTAGAATTAGGGATGCCCTAGAGAATAGTGGCTTCAGTCATTTTTATATCAACGCAAGGATCGACACATATCTTCTAAATCAAGCTCCTCTCAACGAAACACTGACTCGGGCAAAAGCTTATTGGGAGAGTGGTGCATCTGGGATCTTTGTACCCGGGCTAAAGAATGCGGAAGACATCAAAACCATTGCATCATGCACACTCGCTCCTCTCAATGTAATGGCATCGCCTGATCTTACCGATTGCTGCATGCTGAAGGAACTGGGAGTAAGACGGCTGAGTCTGGGAGGATCATTGTACAGGAAAATGATTAAGCTACTGGAGCAATGTGCAGGAGAAATGCTGAATTCTCGGAATACCTCAATCATATTCGAATAATCATCTTGTTGGTGGGACAAACACTGAACAATTGGAGGGTTTATATTGGTAAACAAAGATGTCGTTCTCTACACTGTAGAAAATGGAATCGCTAGAATTACACTAAACAGACCGGAAGCGTTAAATGCTTTAAACGAAGAGGTTCTCGAGCAACTTTCGTCCATCTTGGAGAGCGTTAAAACGGATTCAAATGTACGGGCAGTGATACTTACCGGTGCTGGGGAAAAGGCATTTTCCGCAGGTGCGGACATTCAGTTCCTTAATAAAGCCACTCCTTTGGAAGTGCGGAATTTAGCTATTCTGGCTGTTTCGGTTACTAATAAAATCGAATCGTTGGGGAAGGTAGTTGTTGCTGCTATTAACGGTTTCGCACTAGGAGGTGGGCTTGAGTTAGCCGAATCCTGTGCGCTCCGTGTTTCTACTAATCAAGCTAGATTAGGTCATCCTGAGGTCCGAATTGGAGCTGTTGCTGGTTTTGGAGGAACTACGAGACTTCCCAGACTCATAGGCAAGGGACGCGCTGCAGAAATGTTGCTCACCGGAAAAGCCGTAACTGCAGAAGAAGCCTATACAATAGGTTTGGTTAATAGGGTTGTTGAGCCTGATAAGTTATTATCCGAAACAGAAGCTCTTATCCTAGAAATTCTATCCCAGGCTCCTATCGCGGTAAAACTGACTTGGGAGGCAATTCATCGAGGATGTAATCTAACTTTAGAAGAATCCGCGCTTCTTGGTGCAGATTACTTCGGTTTGATAGCGTCCACAAAGGATTTCAAAGAAGGAACGAATTCATTCTTAGAGAAGACCCAAGCATCATTTAAAGGAAGATAGTTAACCGGACATCTATTGTTTGCCCTTTAGACCGCCTAGAAGGCGGTCTTTTTAAACCCATAAATGCCAGCAAGCAGATTAATGCAATAAATTTGCCGTTATTTATGATACGGTTCACCGTGCTATCTGTATCGGCAAGTTTTAAGGCCATCCTTTTCGGATGGCCGTTCTGTTGAGACGTACGTTTCAAATCTCGTTTGTTAACATTCCACTAGCCAACAACTATTTTGGCGAACTTCCTCTTGCCTGCCTGAACGATGTCCCCACTTTGAATCTGAACTCGATCATTAGGGTCAAGAAGCTTAGTTTCGTTTATTTTAACTGCCCCTTGAGTGACACTGCGCCTCGCCTCGCTATTTGAGGACGCAAAACCGAGTGTAACAAGAAGCTTGCTAATGGAAATCTCACCTTCTTCTAGCAGTTCCTTTTAAGATAAACTTCTTCGATATGGTCAGGAAGGGATCGCTTCTGGAATACAGTGTTAAAATGTTGGTCCGCTTGTTCAGCCTCATTCTCTCCGTGATACATCCGAACAAATTGTTTGGCTATAAGTTAAAGTTAGCCGCGGCAGAAGAGTTGAGAGCAGCACAAATTTTCGCAAGGGGCATGGCAGGTAAAGCAGGTCTTGAAGCGGTTGAGAAGCATGTCCGAAGTTGATTCAGTTGATACATACAATAGCTCAGCGTCTCGGCATAGGTTTAACACAAAAGGAGCTAGCCATGATCATTCTAGGCTTAGGAGCATTGATAAACGGATCACTCAATGTTGCTTTCCAACGAATGAATCATTCCAATGCGAAGGACTACTTCCGTAAAATGTATTTGGACAATAAATACGGGAAAGAAGTAGTGGACCAAGCCATCGAACGAGAGATTTCTGTGCTTAGGACTAAAGCCAACTAACTTTTCTACCCAACCACCCAGCCACAGGGTGGTTTTTAATTATTCAGCATACCGTCACAAAAATGGTTCGAACATTTTTGAAATTCTTCGGAGTTGACCGGGTCGAGAAACTGGTCACAATAAAACTAGAATGTTAGAATACAACTACTCATAAATTTGGTAATTTCTAGGTGTGGAGAATGTGATGGACATAAGGGGGGTAGGCACGCAGTTTATTAATGAATACATAAGTAATGAGTGCCGCCAGAAGCCGCAACCTTTGGTAACCGAATATACCATTATGGGTGCGTCCTAGCCCAACCAGCCGAGCGCCTACTCAGGGCGGTTTTCTTCTTTTATCATCAAATAAGTTAGGAATGGTGCATTTGGATGTGGGTTTTAAAGATTTAACATTTGGCGTAGAGGTCGAATTTAGCGGCATTACGCGCGAACACGCAGCCCAAGTCTTGGTAAAGGTATTCGGCTCGACCTTCGCCCGGTTCGGAGGATGGGACGATGAAGAATTTCACATTCCCGATCAGCAGGATCGTAATTGGAAGGTATTGGGTGACGGCTCTATCGACGCTGTTCGTAATGAAGAAAATACAATCGTACCCGGCGCAAACTGCGGCATACATGTCCACGTTGGTGCCGAATTGTTCAATCCGAAAAGCTTACGGGTCTTGTGTAATATCGTTTACAGCAAGCAGTATATGATGGCAAATGCTTTTACTGTAAGAGAAGTTCGTAAGGGGCAGTATTGTTCTTATCTGTCCGATGAATTCATTAATCAACTCAATGTAGAAAAGACCACAACATGGGATCATTTTAAGGAGATCTGGTATGCCGGAACCATGGATGCGGTCAGAACCATAAGGAGAAATGAGAGTCGGTATCGTATCATAAACCTACATAATTTACTCTCGGGGCGGCAGCCGACAATAGAGTACCGGCTCTACAACAGTATTTTGGACGCTGATTACGTTAAGGCATACATCCAATTTAGTTTACTCCTTACCTGTCAAGCGCTAAGACAGAATAAGGCATCTACCCGCATGATGATGTCAGAAAACAGCAAATATACTTTTCGGGTCTTTCTTTTGAAAGCAAATGCTATCGGCTCCACCTTCCGCGAAATGCACCTTCTGCTCCTAAAGAACTTGGAAGGTGACTCCGGCAGACGTCATCCCAAGATTTAAAAAAATCTGTACCAAGCAACACTTGATGAGTCCTAACTATCCGAAAAGGGTGATTTTGTATGAGTTCGATTCTGTATGCCTCATATAACAAAAATATCAACACAGTTGAAATGAAGCGTAAGTTTAACGCTCATCTTGTTGGAAAGGGGTATCTAGAGGGGTTTGACCTTGAATTCAGGGGCTTCCCGAGCATCACGCCCTCCCTAGGTAAAAGAGTCCCTGTAGCTATTTGGCAACTGTCGGGGAAGTCTCAGACTAGACTAGATTACGACGAGTTTATGAATATCGGTGATTATACTAAAGAATACCTTAGCATAAAGCTCGAAGCCTACACTGAACAGGTCATAAAGGACGGTATTCACCGAGATGAGATTAAGGCTTTGGTCTATATCTCGAAGGAATCTGAACCTTTGGCTCAGTTATCTTTAGTGGATTACAATATTCTTTTTGAAGCGTATCAAACGCATGGCTTTGATCCCGCCATTCTCGTCAGGGCAGCACTCGCGGCTAACACTCAATACGAGGAACGTGAGCGTGCAAAGTTCGAACAGCATGGAAAGTTAATGGCGGAACTCGGACTTAATGAAGAAGAAGTGCAGATACTTTACTACAACCTGATCGCTAAGTCTTTGCTGAACATAAAGAAGGTAGATTCTTCGTCATATTTATGAGTTGCTGGGAGGGATATGACAAATGCAATTCGTGATGACAATCGGTGTAGAACGGATCGGTTGTAGAGACTGGCAGATGGTAATATCTATTATCAATAGGCTTTTTGAAGGTAAGGAATACTTTTTAACTTTCGAAGTGAAAGGTGGCACTACAATTGTTACTGATGGGAACGAGAATTGGCTACCGTTGACAACAAGATTTTGTTTCCACAGAAGGTTTGGGCGATTTATGGTGATGATGGTAAAACTAAGTACTATACAGTCTTGTTGCCCGAGGAATATTAAGGGATACCGTTGGGTCTTATTCTGTTGATCTATCTCGATTACCTGTTCTAAGCAATCATATGAAATGTACCAGAGTGCAGCTGCCCTTATTCGGTCAAATACCTTTTCTTTTTCACCCTTGAGGTGTCGTGAAAAACGGCACCTTTTATCTATAGCGTGGCTGTTTTATCGTGCTCGAAATATTGATCGGTAAATTTTATGATGCATAGATTTATCATGGCAGGTTGTATGGCTTTACTTGAGTGATTTTGGTCTGGACCTGATCTATGACAAAGGTTCGCTTTATAATCAGGGGCGCATTAACTCGAAGAGAAAACGTCGAATGGAGATGTGATTGAGGGTTGAGTAAGAAGAGTTTCTTCCGATTTTCTAAAAATGATAAAGTTAATGCGTTCATGTGGGGAGTCTTTATTGTTTTCTGTGTCGTTGTATTCTCACATAACCATTCTGACGATGATCAGTCTCCGACAATAGCTACTTCGAGCCCGAGCGTTAGTCCGAGTGCGAGCCCGAGCGCAAGTCGGAGTGCAATCCCGAGTGTTAGTCCAAGTGCTAGTAAAGATGATGATTCGGTAATCGATAGGCAGTTTCCGGAAAAAATCGCTTAATTATGAAATGTTTGAACACGAAAGCATAGGGGTGGAAAGATTAATTCAATGGATGATTTCGGTAGCAGCGGCAAATTATTATTATCAAACTCCCGATTATGATCTTTAATTACACTGCAATAAGACCAGGTACGATTAGAGTTACTTTGCGTAAACAACCTATGCAAAGGCCATTGGAACTAACAGGTTGTTTTGATGCTAGCGTAACGGTAATACAGTTTGATTTGAGCCACTCCATAATGAGGGATAGTCTGAGTCGTGGGACCTTGTGCTTGACAATTGCTAACTTTTAGGCGATTATATAAGAGACCGATCGGTTTCACGAAAATGTTTATTGTTGGAGGATAACATGTCAAAAGGACTCGACACCCGGAATATGATCATCAAGAAGTCGGCGGAACTATTTAACCGGAAGGGCTATACTGGATCAGCCATGTCCGACGTCATGCAGATAACAGGGTTAGAAAAAGGAGGAATATACCGTCACTTTAAAAATAAAGATGAATTGGCATTTGAGTCGTTTGAGTTTGCCATCAACGTGTTACGTAAGAGATACCAGGCAGCATACGCTCAAGAAAAGACAATTACGGGGAAATTAATCGCAGTATTATCGGTCTATGCGAACATTGCTGAAGATCCACCGCTCGCGGGTGGGTGTCCGCTGTTGAATACCGCGATCGATACGGACGATACGCATCCGATGCTCAGCCAGAAGGCGCAAAAAGCGATGGACGAGTGGCTGGGATTTCTTGAATCCATTCTTCAGCAAGGAATGGAAAGTGGAGATTTTCGTAAAGACATTGATGTTAGTGAAGTTGCAGTGTTCCTCACTTCAGCATTTGAGGGCAGCGTCATGATGGGAAAACTGTACGGCAAAAGTCAGTATGTCAAAATGTACTTAAACCAGCTCTATCACTACCTAAACAGCTGTGTTGTCAATTAATTTTTTTTGAACATAAGAGACTGATCGGTCTCAACTAATGATGCGAAATCGAGGAGCGATCGCTTTGAAAAAGAAGTCACTCGAAATGAACGGTAAAAATATTGCTTATCTAGAGGAAGGCAACCCGCAAAATCCTTGCGTTTTATTATTACATGGCTGGCCTGAAACTTCACTTGCTTGGAAAGACATCATTCCCTTCATTGTAGATTCCGGATATCGGGCAATAGCGCCGGATCTTCCAGGGTTCGGGCAGAGTGAATCGTTCGATTTGGAGCTAACGTTGGACCGGTATGTAGAATTTATTGGTTCGTTTATGCAGCAGCTCAGCCTCACCCACGTTCACTTATTTCTACATGATTGGGGAGGCGTCGTTGGTTTGAAATGGGCCTCGGAAAATCCATCGCAAGTATTATCGCTATTTCTCGGCGATACCCTATATACCCACTATGCAAAATGGCATCCTCTTGGCGAGAAGTTCCGAATTCCGCAGGTCGGGGAGCAGTATATGGCCGGTTTTGCGAACCGCGAAAGCTGGAATGCCACGATGAAAAAAGAAATACCAACCGTCGCGAACGAGGTGCTAGAGGACTTTTATCAAATTTTTACGACCCCGAAAGGCCTGGAGGTTTCTTTGCAGTTATACCGTAATACAAACTTTGACGAGTTGGAATCAGAGGCGGGGAAACTTTCCAGAATAATCGCTCCAGTCACGATCGTATGGGGGGATAATGATCATTTCACCCCAAAAGATATAGCGTTTGTGATCAAGGAAAACGAACTTCCGCAATCAGAGGTGCACATCATTCCGGGAGCGGGCCATTTTATCCATTTGGAGTGTCCGGAAAAGGTACAGCCATTCGTCAAACTGCACTTGGACAAAATGAAGCACGAGAATGACACGTAATTGAGGAAAAGGAGCGATCGTATGCAGATTCAGAGGCTGTCTTGGGCTGGAGTACGCATCACAGTAGAGGAGACGACGATTCTAATCGATCCGTTGGGTCAGATCGATGCCAGGATGGAAAGGTTGATGGGGAAACAGTTGGCGGAGTTAACCGATCTGTCGGCGTTGTCCCAGCCGTCCGGTGTGTTCATCACACACGAGCATGCCGACCATTTTGACGCGCCGTCCCTGTTGGCAGCATTCGGTGCCAATGTGCCGATCTACGCGCCGGCAGCAGCGGTCGAGAACGTGCGCAAGACCGGACTGCACAATGTGACTGGGCTTGAGGTTGGCGAGCGCGTGGAAGTCGGCGCGATGCACGTGACCGCTGTGCCGTCCGTGGACGGATTAGGTTTTCCGCAGGTCGCTTGGGTTGTCGAAGGCGGCGGCAAGAAGACGATTCACTGCGGCGACACGCTCTGGCATGGCTTCTGGTGGGAGATCGCCCGTGAACACGGCCCAATCGACGTGGCGTTGATGCCAATAAACGGAGTTGTGCTTCAGATTTCGTATTTGAAGCCGCACTCCAGCCTTGAGGCAGTCCTGACACCTGTGCAAGCGGTGGAAGCGGCGTACATTCTGGGCGTGAAAACGCTTGTTCCAATCCACTATGATACTTTCGATAATCCTCCTCGATTTGCACAGGCCGAACGGGTAGTGGAACGCGTACGGAAGGCAGCGGAGGAACGCGGCGTCAGTCTGGCGCTGCTCGCACAGCATGAACATCTGGCATAACAACTTTCTCCCTGCGAAAATAAGTACCGGGCAAGCTTAAAGGAATTGTTTGATATCTGTAGCAAATAGTAAAAAACTCTGCGCCGAGTGTGGAGTTTTTTTACTACTCTCATCAAGTGACAAATGCAAAGTGAGAAGAAGAAAATGTCTGCTCATTTGTGTCATTTATGTCCGCACATTTGTGTCGTTAGATGTCGAAAGTCAAGAACATTCTCCCATTAAAAGTCGCGTAAATCTTAGCTTAGTTGTCACCGCACGGTGGCAAGAACTAGATCCCATTCCCGTTTTGAGTCAAGTACATTATCCCATTCCCGAAGTGAGAGGCGAGGGGGTATCATTAAGCTCCCATGAAAATTAAATTAGCTCAAAACCAGTAAATGAGCATAAGAAAAAAGACCCAGGATAACTCTTTTTAAAAAAGGCTGAGCCTCGTGAGTAATCATATAGAGTTGGAGCAAAAACGATTACTGACAAAAATAAAGGCAAGGCTGGTGCAACAACCAAAAAAGGATTAATCTCCCATAAGTGCTACCCATATCGGGTGCGACATTCTGTGATGCACCGTGGTGGTCGGAGTCAGACTAACGGTTGGGCTCTATGGCACCATAGCTTATCGACCTTCTTCGCCAGCCCTACAAGCAGTATAGACTGGTGGATTTATTTTCATCCTCTGTGGTGCAGCGCGCACTTGCGCTGCATGAGTGGCTAACGGGCAAAATACATCACAATGACAGCAGGCTGTCGGCTTTAATGGCAGTCTGATCAACTAATGGGCAGATTACTTCAAAAGTGAATAAAGATTCTTTACTACTACATCTGGAAGTGGTTCTTCAACTAATTTTTCAATGGTAAGGGCATTTGCACCATTGTTTTTTAGGTATGATAGAAGTAAATTTGCTTTTTCTATTCGTTCCATTAGAGAGTAGGCAACGTACCATGCCTCGGGGCTCCCTACCTTAACCCCTTCCCAACGTGAATCAGGAATGGTTGGAATTTTGCATATCCCATTATCCGTTTGAATAGTGAAATCTCCAATAAGTTCTACCTGTGGGTCATTCTCATGAATAAGTAATTTAAATGAACTGGCGAATGGATAATCGCCACTTGTTATTTCTTCAATATGCAGACCCGAAAGGGAGTTTAGAACATCCTCTATAGAGGCATTGGTTGTTATGTCCCAATCACGTACTGTATTAGTCAAATCAAAACTAAGCAATAACCCACTTCCGCCTAATGCATATGGGATTTCGCTTTTCTCAAGTCTTTTCGTAACTGCAAGCAAATTTTCAATTTTTTGATTCATATGGAAACCCCCAAATTCAGTTCTTTATATTATCAACAAATTGGTGATGATATTCAACTAACGAAGACTATAGTGAAATGAGCAGATGGCTGCGGCTGGCTGCTTTTTCATTGAACAAGCGGGCAGCATAGCGCAATCGACTCACATATCCAGATACTCGCCGTCACAATGCTCCGCTTAGAACTCCGTTACAAAACAAATCCAATATTCCTCTGCATCGAGGAAGAGGACAACCGATCCCTATTCGACCTTTACCGGATCACCAACAATGAGCCGATGCTGATCGTAACGAAGCTTTGTGACTGCCGAATGGTCGATTTGCAGCGAGTTCTGCAGTTCTGCTCAGATCAGATCCGGTATTAGAAATGATCAACGCCTGGCACCAGTAGCACCACAAGCATCAGGTAATTGAATATGACCAGTAAATTATGAAAGCAGTGAAGGATTTGCAAATGAGCGCACTCGATTGTGTCATCTCGAACAAGTCACGAATTCGGCGCATTGCCGCCGAATAGGGAGCCGTCACCCTAAAGTTGTTCGGCTCACTCCTTTACCGGAAAGAGTCACCAACCAGTGATAGGAACTTCCTAGCGGTATTCGATCAATCTACACCTTACAGTTGGGAACCCACATCGTATCTGCAATTCGAGTTAGGAACGGATTCTCGGCAGAAGGGTATCCATCGTCGATTCCCGGCGCATTCCCGAGGAGTTGAAGTCCGAAATCTTTATCTATCCAGTCGACCTCATGGACTTAGATGGTAACTGCATCTATTGCCAGCAGTAGGTAAGGGCAGCCCCCATAGAAGGTTGGTCGTAGTTGCTCCCTCTTGGAGTATACAGAAGGTAGATTTTCCAAAAACCCTCCTAATCGGGGTTAAAAGAACAAATTCTCTTTTGTCGGGTCAAGTTCCTCAAAATCATAACACAGTAGAAAAATATTTTAAGAGAAGAAACTGCATCTTGTTTATGCTATTTGAAACATAAAATAGGAGGGGTAAAGATGAATGTTGTGAAGTTAGATTGGTTCAAAACTGCAATTGAAAGAGGTGACGGATGTTCTTCATCCTACAAGGTTATTGATATTTCAGATCCTTCAATGACCCAAGACGAGTTCAATAAGTTGTTTGAGACGGGCTTTCGTCAATCCTACTCGGATGTGTTGATTTGTTCTATGCATTATTCACCAAGAGTTTTTAAATTCTTTGTGGTTGAGAGGGTGGTTGATTCAGCACCTAAGTTTGAGAATGTGGCATCTGAAAAAATCTTCCACATGGTGCCGGACGATGTTGAAGTTACAATGGAGTATCTGAATTCCACTAAGTTTTTGAAAGAAGACCCTATATTCGATCTTACAGTTCTAGAATTGGATCGCAGTTCCACTAAAGATGAGATGTTCAGCCTTGGCGAGACGTATATCAGAGATGGTAATTACAGTAAAGTTGTTATTTACAATCCAAAAGAGCCGAAACAATGGGGCGCTTTCTATGCGGACGATGAATGTGGAGTACAAGAAGTGGTGTGGAGTTTTTCATGGGGAGATGAAGAAAAAGAAGTATTGAAAATCTAGGAATGATGCAGCGTACATATACAGACTGAGGTAAGATGGGATTTATGTACATGGGGTAAGTCGCGTAGGTTGATGGTATGGAACAGATAGAGGTTAGCATAATCGGTAAATTAGCCTGGGATCACTCTACCCACTTAACCCACTGACCCCCTCAAAAAAAAGCAATTTCAGTATTAAGTGATAAGGTTTGGTAGGGTTGGTAGCCCTTAAAAACAACTTAATACTCTAAGTTCACAGTGTTGGAGGTATCGAAGCAATGAAGGCTTGGGCGAATATTGATATCCCCCTTAAAACATTTACAGTTCATCTCGATCACGATAATTGTCCATATATTATAGAAATGAAACAGAAAACTGAGCAAGGGTGGAAAAAGCAACATGGGACTGGAGGATGGAAGCAGTTTACTTCAAGGAAAGAAGCTCTTGATATATACGAAATTAGCTATCGTGGGAAACTTGCATTAATCGAATGTGGTTACTGCAAATGATGTAAAAAGCAGTTTAGAACCCGTAAGTCGAGTTCTATACTGCCTTTATTTTATTATTGACCTATTTTTTGCTTAATGATACCGAGTAGATCGGCTTTAGGAGAGCGTTAAGATAATCTTCGATACAGCCCCTCAAAGTTATATCCTCAATAATGTAGAAGCGAAGCCGGTAATGTTGTTCGATGTAATCGTCCAGATCGTCCTCCGTTGTAACAGGTGTTTGATCTCGGGTCTTTTTTCGCCCTAACAGAGCACCCCTCCGACTGGATCTGCCTTTTCCGGTCAGATGAGCATTAAAAACGCGATCCCTCAGATCGCCGGACTTCCCGACATAGATACACTTGTCATCCTCTACAGTAGTAAAGGCGTAGACGCCACCTTTCTTCGGGAAGTCGAATCGAGTGAGGGGTTTAATCTCGACAGGGGTCTGCTGAATCAATGCATCTGCCGTTTGTTCTACCTGCAGCTTCCATTGGGGTCGATCTTCATTCCACATCACTCCAAGTTCGTATAGTCTTTCGTTTTCCTTCTTCTCGGTTCGGTCGTAATTTTTCATCTGCGAGCCCCACAAATCGATTTTCTGAAAACCCTCTCGTCCAAGTACCGTTTGATCGCTCACAAGCCGTTATACTGCCAGCTTGGTAACTTCCGAATTGTGTTTCTTCTATATATAAGCGATTCATCCTTAGTCGGTTCCCTCTTGCCCTGATTCTTCTATTATATAGAAGGAACGTCTCGCAGCTGCCGAGTCCTGGCTTACCGGCTAAATCCCCACAAAAGAACACATGAAAGAAGTTTCTTTCCGGTAGGGGTTCAAAAAACCCGTCATCCAAGGTATCATAACTCTTAAGTTTTGGACTACCCAATTATGCTTGAATTTTGGATGGTAGAATGCCGGTTTATTCGGTGTCAAAACTTAGGGTCGTAATTAGATGCCAAAAAGTCGCGGACGGTGGTCATAATGGTAGTAAGGTATGGTTATATTCGGGTATCAACGGTAGGTCAGTCCAAGCATGGTAACAGCTTAGAGAATCAGATCAATTCACTTATCGCTGAAGGGGTCGACCGCGATAATATTTTTTCCGACACATTCTCGGGAACCAAGATGGATCGTCCTGAATTCACAAAGCTCTGTAAAGTATTGAAGGAAGGCGACACTCTGGTCGTTACGAAACTGGATCGCTTTGCCCGTAGTATGATCCAAGGCGCACAGATCGTAAATGAACTAATCAGTCGAGGGGTAAGGGTGCATATTTTAAACATCGGAATTTTGGATAGCACTCCCACTTCCAAGCTGATCCGCAACATTTTCTTCGCTTTCGCTGAGTTTGAACGAGATATGATTGTCGAACGTACTGGTGAGGGGAAAGATATTGCTAAGCAGAAGGAGGGGTTCCGCGAGGGGCGCCCTAATAAGTTCACAAAAGTACAAATGAATCATGCCATCAACTTGCTGGAGACCCATACGATTAAGCAAGTCTCCAGTCTGACACGGATCAGTGAAAGTACGATCAAACGTGAACTTCGTAAGCGGAAGCGTCTGTTAGGGACACTGGCATAAGCGAGCATAATGTAAGTAGCTATAGATTGGCGGGTTCGAGGTGCTGTGAAAAACAGCACTATATTTGTTGGGATATTAATTCATTGACCAAATTGTTACACAAATAAGGAGCAGTTGAGTATAAGATATCTGCTCCTTGTTCTATGAGCTATTTGTAAAAACGACTAAAAGTTCCTATCTAACAATATTCCTGTTTGTTCTGCAATGACACGTGGCGGTAAAGGCATCCCATTCCTGAACCACCATTCCACTGCACCTACGACTGCAGCCCCAAAAAATTGAAGGATAACATCTTCACTTAAACCCTGATTCTTTCCTTCGGTTACATCAACTTCAACCTTATATTCTTGGACAACTAAATCAAGAAATCGACTACGAAAATGAGCTGCACTTTTCGTGTTAAGCATTGTTGAAAAGAACAAATGATTGTCCGCAAAGTATTCGAACCAGATATAATTTCCTTCTCTAAAAGTCAACTCAGATGCAGATTGGCAAAGTTCACGGAGATTACTTATGTGTTCTTCGATAATCTTATCAAGTAAGTCATATTTATCCATGTAGTGGAGATAGATTGTTCCTCTATTAACATTTGCTCTGTCGGAAATATCCCGGATTGTAATGTCATCGAAGTTTTTTTCAGTCATAAGTTCAAGAATTGCTTTCTTTATTGCCTCTTGAGATTTGAGTACCCTTCTATCTACTTTTGACATTTTATAAATCACCTTTCCAAGGTAATCAACAACTGTTGATGATTTGTTCAATAATCTACACATCGCATGATATTGACGATTGAAAGTAACTTATTTCCGTTTTAAATTATAAACATGAGTTGATTATACAATCAATGCTCAATATGTCAAAGGTATAGATAAATATGCTTAATTTTCGAGGAGGATTCGCAATGGTCACTTGGTTAAAAGACGAACTGCGCAGGATCACAGATGCTGATGATCTGCACATCTCACCGTTCCGTGAGGACGGAGTAACCTACGGCACCCCGACTTGGATTTGGTTCGTTGTGGTTGGTGACTCACTCTTTGTGCGTGCCTACAATGGTCAGAACTCCCGTTGGTATCGGGCGGCAGTTCGACAGAAGGCAGGACGAATCACTGTCGCTGGCATGACGAAGGAAGTCACTTTTGAACCAATCGAGGGGCAGATCAACGACCCAATCGATAATGCGTATCGTGTGAAATACAATGACAGCCCCTATCTAAATTCGATGATAAGTACGCGAGCCCGTTCTGCGACAGTCAAAGTTGCGCCGCGCGAACCTAACGCTTAATTTTAGCATCAAGAAAGTCACACTTATTTGACCAGTAATTAATGAAAAAGGGAGGATTAGTGAAATGGATTTTACGAAACTGGGGAATACTGGATTGGATGTGTCTCGTATTTGTCTTGGTTGTATGGGCTTCGGCGACGCAGAGAAAGGGCATCATAGATGGGTGCTTGATGAGGAGCACGCTCGTCCAATTATAAAAAAGGCTTTGGAGCTTGGAATCAATTTTTTTGATACAGCGAATGTATATGCCGAGGGAACAAGTGAGGAAATCGTTGGAAAGGTACTAAAGGATTATGCGAACCGTGATGAAATTGTCCTCGCGACCAAGATACATGGACAAATGCATCGAGGACCCAATGGAGCCGGACTTTCCCGTAAAGCGATCATGAGCGAAATCGACAAGAGTCTTAAGAGATTGAGAACCGAATACGTTGATTTATATCAAATTCATCGTTGGGATTACAATACGCCCATCGAAGAGACTATGGAGGCACTTCATGACGTAGTTAAGGCTGGTAAAGCACGATACATCGGAGCTTCTGCCATGTGGGCATGGCAGTTTCAGAAAGCATTGCATGTAGCTGAGAAAAATGGATGGACACGATTTGTATCAATGCAAAATCATTTGAACCTCATTTACCGCGAAGAGGAGCGAGAGATGCTGCCGCTTTGCAAAGAAGAAAAAATCGGGGTCATTCCTTATAGCCCGCTCGCAGGAGGAAGATTGGCGCGGGAGGCAACTACACATCGTGCCGAAACCGATCTAATTGCCAAGCAAAAATATGATGCAACAGCAGATGCGGATCAGTTGATAGTAGAGCGGGTTGCGAGTCTAGCGGAGAAGCATGGCGTTCGCCGCGTTCATATCGCACTTGCGTGGCTTCTGCACAAAGAACCGGTCACCTCCCCCATTGTCGGTGCAACAAAAATTTCCCATCTTGAGGATGCGGAAGCTGCTCTTTCCGTTAAATTAACACCTGAAGAAAGTACGTTTTTGGAAGAACCATATTTACCGCACCGAATTGTTGGTCATTTTTAAGTAATCGGAGGTTTATATGATGGATCGAATTGAGAAGAGTAAGGAAAAGTACAATCAGTTATTCGGTAATGGAGTACCTAAGTCATACGCTACCGATCCTGATTTACAGGACATCCTGAGCCACTTCATTTTTGGAGAAGTTTTTTATCAAGGTAACCTGGATGATAAGCAACGCGAGCTTATCACTTTAGTGGTGCTTGCGACTAACCAAACATTGCCTCAGCTGAGGGCGCATATCCATGCCGCGTTAAACATTGGACTCACACCGATTGAAATCAAAGAGGCAATTTATCAATGTGCACCATACCTTGGATTTCCCAAAACGTTGAATGCGATTAACGAAGTTAATGAAGTATTTATATCCAAGAATATTGCATTACCGCTTAAGAGCCAAAAGCAGGTGGATGATAATATACGTTTTGACAAGGGGTTTGCCGTGCAGGAAGAGATCTTTGGTGATGTCATTTCAAAGACGCGGGAGAGTGCCCCATCCAATCAAAAGCATATACAGGACTATCTTTCCGCTTTCTGTTTTGGGGATTTCTACACACGCGGTGGACTTGATTTGAAAACACGGGAATTGCTCACGTTTTGTATTCTAAGCGCACTCGGCGGAGCGGAAGGTCAAGTGAAGGCGCATGTGCAAGGGAACGTGAATGTGGGCAACGACAAGGAGACATTAATCGCCGCCATTACGCAATGCCTACCTTATATGGGTTTTCCGAGGGCACTTAATGCATTAGCATGCATTAATGAAATTATTCCTGAAAATTAAGGACACTTTAGACACTGAAGAGTCAAGCATAGCAAAGGGGACAAAAACATGTTTAATGAAACTTACAGCTTATTAAATGGTGTAGTCATTCCGAAATTAGGTCTTGGCACCTGGCTGCTTGACGAAGGACAGGCAGAGCAGGCAGTTCGTGATGCGGTGTCCATCGGATATCGCCATATCGATACTGCCCAGGCTTATATGAATGAAGCCGGTGTAGGCAAGGCAATCTGTTCTTGCGGTATCGCAAGAGAAGAGCTTTTCATTACGACAAAGGTTGCTGCAGAAGCAAAGAACTATGATGCAGTTACGAAATCCATTGATGAGTCTTTAGCAAAATTGGGGCTAGAATACATTGACCTTCTGCTTATTCACAGCCCACAGCCTTGGAAGGAGTTCCGCGAGGAGAACCGTTACTTCGAGGAAAACAAAGAAGTATGGAAATCAATGGAATATGCTTATAAGACTGGTAAAGTAAAGGCAATCGGTCTTTCTAACTTCCTACAGGACGATGTAGAGAACATTCTTGCAAGCTGTGAGATCAAGCCTATGGTAAATCAAATATTGGCACATGTGAGCAATACTCCTTTGGAGCTCATTGAATTCTGCCAGAAGCATGACATCCTGGTAGAGGCTTATTCACCAATTGCACACGGTGCAGTCCTTGATAATACAGAGATTAAGGTAATAGCTGATAAGTATGGAGTATCTGTTGCTCAGCTTTGCCTACGTTATGATACTCAACTTGGTCTTGTGGTAATTCCTAAGACGGCAAATCCAGATCACATGAGAATCAATACAGAGCTTGATTTTGTTATCAGCGATGCAGATATGGAGACTTTGAAGAATGTAGAGCACATCCAAAATTATGGTGAGCATAGCTTCTTCCCGGTTTTTGGCGGGAAATTAAAATAAACAGGAGGAATTAAAATGGCAAAACATGAAGAAGTAAAAAATGGCGTTATTTTCCCGGTGGGCGAAAAAAATGAAGTATTTGCACAATATTTTGTGGGGCAAAGTTATCTTAAATCATTAGTTGCTGATCCTAAAGTGAATGTTGGTGTTGGGAATGTGACTTTTGAACCGGGATGCAGAAATAACTGGCATATTCATCGTGATGGATTTCAACTTTTATTAGTAACTGGTGGCGAAGGTTGGTACCAAGAAGAAGGAAAACCTGCCCAATTCTTAAAAGCCGGTGATGTTATTGTCACCCATGATGGTGTCAAACACTGGCATGGCGCTACAAAAGAAAGCTGGTTTGAACACATTGCAATCACTGCAGGCAAGCCGGAATGGTTAGAACCAATAACAGATGAGGAATATAACAAACTTTAGAACGCCAAGTAACGCTCGATACCTGAAGTAATCAATGGATTAAAGTGAAGAACTACCTATACGATGTCATTCAGAGCGGCGCGATCCGTAAATCCCAGTTCGGTTGGTCGCTTTTGAAGGATGGACGCCCTATTGGAATCACGGAATTTGTTCCCCAAGCTGAACGCAGAGCCTTCGCCAAAATCGCGCAACAGCTCGTTCGCGGTGAGGATAAGAACTGGATCTATCTCCATCCCCACATTAACAGTAAAGTAAAATTCTAGTGCTACACGAAACAGAACTTGCTCAGAACACCGAGCTTTGTTGAGTTCGTCATATAGCTATACCGAAGAGTGCCGAGAAATCGGCACTTTTTATTTTTCCGCTGAGTCCTTTTAGGTTGAGCAAATCTTAGCGTGGGGTTCTTATACATATCCTTGATGAACGCCTAAGTGAACTCTCACTTAGATTTTTCTATTATTAGAGGAATTTTCTCTACTCGCTCGAGCGGGGTTCAATTTCAGCAGTTAGTAACTGAGACCAAATATAAGTACAGGGATACTACTGAACATAAACAACCAGTTCAACCAATTCCAACATTCAATCGGCTAAGGAGCTTCTTACTATGCCTACTCTCTTACACGTCTACAATAACCGTTCAAGCCTGATGCGCAGATCCGCCGAATATGGAATCCAGTCACTCAGGTTGTATGGTTCAGCCCTCTACGAAAAAGGGAACGCCAAAAGCAGCATCGACTTAATAGCCATTTTCGATCCAACAGTGGAAGGAAGTATTCCATCCAATTCGTTCATTGAGTGGGAGCTAAAGAATGTCTTAGGCAGGGACAGAGACATCTCAATAGTCGATTCCCGGCAAACTACCGCCGAACAGCTCATCTTGTCCTCGGTGGACATCATGAATATCGACCCCAACTGCATCTACAGTAAGGAGTAGTAGAGAAAGCTCAATATCCGAAAATGGGCGTTATGCCAGATGTGCAGTAGGTGTTCTCATATGATCGCAAAGACAAGTCAGTCTCACCTTGTCAGGTCTGTAGGATTGGAGTAAATGCTGAACCAGTGAGTACGTAGCAGCAAGGCTAAACTGAGTTCGGTTGTAACACCTTCCTTCATTTCAGGGGTTCAATTACCCCCTCAACTACGGTAGAATACAACAAATTCGTAACGGTGGGGGTTTACTATATGGCGGCTTCGTCCTTTGATCTAATATCTGACCTGCATATTGACCACTGGTTTAACCAATACAATCACGCCCAGCAAATAAGTATCGACGTGTTCGTAGATGCCCTTGTCCCTGCAAATCCTTCAGAGGTTCTGATCATTGCGGGAGACCTGGGGCATCACAACCACCAGAATGAGCTTCTGTTGAGAAGCTTCAAGCGATACTACAAATACATTTTGTTGGTCTTTGGCAACCATGATCTTTATCTTGTAGACGTATCGGAGAAATGGCATTACGAGGACTCGATGACTCGACTGAAATCGATCCAGCACATGGTTGAACGGATCGAAGGTGTGACCTGCATAGATGGCTCGGTGGTCACCATAGATGGTATCAAATACGGAGGAGCCGGAATGTGGCATGACTTCTCTTATGGGGTATCATCATTAGGCTTTTCAGAGTCACGTCTTTACGCCGTTTGGCAGCAATACATGAATGATGCCAACCTGATCTTCCCGACATTCACCCGCGAGAGACTTAAGGGATTTTTTGAATGGGAACGTTGGAAGCTCGAAGAGGTCTTTAACGAATGTCAGGTCATCGTCACCCATGTCGGACCCGATGCATCAAGCATGCCGACCAAGTATAAGGACAGTCCAGTATCGACCTTTTTCTACTTCGATGGTTCTCACTTACTGGAGAGAGCGAACGGGAAGGTCTGGTGTTATGGTCACAGCCACGATCATGTAGATTATGTTCACAGCAGTGGTTGCCGTTTGATTAACAATGCACTCGGGTATCCAAGAGAGCGTACTGGGGCCAAGATTCGTACCATCCATTTATGAGTCAGGGAGGGGTTCTCACATGAACGTAATCGACACAATCATCGAACAGCGAACACGAATTATGGAGATCGCCGCGGCGCATGGGGTAATAGCATTGAAGCTTTATGGCAGCTGTCTTGCCCGAAGAGAGATGCCCGAGAGTGACATCGACTTCCTTGCAGAATTCGATCCAAGCATCCCTTTTGAGTGGGGTAAAGCTGCTGAGTTGATGGAAGAATTGGAGTTATTTTTCGACCGCCGAGTAAGTGTCGTTGACTCGAGAAACATACCCGATGTTTTCCGACCTAAAATCGATACCGATCCTGTAGACATTATGACTTTAGAGGTCGGCAAGGAGTACTCCATTTCTCCGAAGAGTAGCAGGATTTACTTCTACATGCTGAACAAACTGTTCAGGGATTATTACAATAAGACCGACCTAGAAGTAACACCACTAACAAGATGGGCTTATAAATCGCTTGCTGACCGAATCAGTTGGTGGTTCAGCCGTTTGCTAAGGTTGGAGGACAACGACTTGAAGGTGTATGAGGGGTTTGATTTCGTTGAAGTTCTGTATATTTGTGATCAATTCTGTTTTGAGCTAGATCCTAAGCTAGAAGATATAGAACGGTTGAAAAAGCAGCTCCCCTCTATCAAGGAGTATGTCGCGACAAGGCTCCCTCTGTATGAGAAGTGAAGGTGAAAACGAAATGCGGTTGCTCCAACACGGGGTAACCGCATTTTCTTTTAGCACCTTAAGTGAGCTACATTGTCGGTACATACTTTTGTTGCAGGAAGTAAGGACTATACTGGTGAATATTCACATACCGACACTTGACTGTAGGAGTGAAATACTTGGCGAGGTACACAGCCCGGCTATCCAATAAAACTGCCAGTTGTCATGGACTATGAAGTTCCTAAAGAGGGAGATGGTCTTCATATTAAAGAAATACAAAGCATTGTTCCATTATTCCAACCTCATAAGGATATGAGTTTTTTCCCATTAACTGAAGATCAATTTACTTTAATAGAGAAGATGTTAAAAAATGCTAATATAAAGAATTAATGAAATAACATGTAGTGATACAGAATCTGAACGAGTTATGCTAGAAGGAATAGGGGTGGGATAGTTGATGAATGTTCAGTGCAAATGGTCAAAAGGAAACGAAATTAAAGACAATGGTGATATCGGACAGCTTGCCATTGACGGTAACAATATAACTTTCCATATTGATGGGTATGGAGATCCATTCGCGCGAATTTTCGTTGGGAAAGATAGTTCCCATTTATATAAAGTGTTTACTACTGGTCAAAGTGGTGGAGATTCAACTGGAACCTTGTATCATGCTACAAAAGCTTTTTTATATAACGGAGAAGATTATATGGAGTTTAGTGGTAATAAAATTGAAGGGATTTCATCCTTCTCATTTGAAATTCCTGAGATCGTTGATTGGTTGAAAATACGTAGTGTTGATTTTTCTGTAAATGATGGTGTCATAACTATTCAAGAAAATCAGATTGAACCAATTCTTATCAGAGAGTCGAATCCAAGGATCTACTTGAAATATGAAACAAATCCCCCGTTCTTAAGCAGTAATGATAAAATCGAGATGACATTGAGAAATGCACCAAGAATATTTATTGAATACGAAACGAAGGTTGACGATGAAATAGTAATTAGTCATCTTCGTATAATTATGCGGTTTTTTGGACTACTTATAGGGAAAATAACATCTGCCGAAGATATAAGACTCATACTGAAAGAAGACGGTTTGAGAATGTGGCTCTTTGTGAACAAAGACTTCTCATATAATAATGAGATTTTATCAACTTATCGTTCCCGAGTTAATTACGACAAAATTAAAGAAGATCTTCAGGATTACTTCGAGAAATGGTTTATGTTTGCTGAAGATGAAAAATACACTTATTTGCAAGATGTGTTTTTCCACTTCAATGGAAAAAGGGGTTCAACAGTAGAGGATTTATTTCTAACTTATTGTAAATTCCTTGAGGGTTACGATTTACGTGTTTCTAACGATGAAGTGAAGGCGAACGTTTTAAAAGACAGGTTAGATGATCTGTTGAAAATAGATGCAATTAAGTCGGTGTTATCGCCAGTTTTCAAAGAAGCAGGCTCTTCGTATAAAGCTAAAGATGTTGCAAAATGGATTTCTACAGGATTCATAGAGAGAGTTAGTTTGAAAGATAGAATTAAAAGACTTGATAATAAATATTTGCAGATCTTATCTGCAAATAGCTTAGACGTAATTAATTCAGATGATAATGAGTTTTATACGAAAATAACAAAAACACGAAATTACTACTCACACTATAAGCAAGATAATAATGGAATCCTTGGTTATGCAGAAATGTATAGAACATTACCGTTGCTTGAAGCATTGATAGTAATAATTCTATTAAGTGAAATGGGTATGTCTATTGATGTCATTAAAGAATATATGATTCGTGACGAAAAATATTGGATGATATTATCGCATCACAGACCTAATGATTAATCTAAATAAAACAGTAATACGACAATTGGTCCTGCAGCTGCCACGAAATTCGGCAGCTTTTTATTTTGTCACGGATTATTATTCCCGAAGATATCTTACAATAAGAATTCCACAGATGGGGGAGGAAATATAAGTAAATTGTCGTATTTTAGTGTATAGGACTTTTGATCTTCAAAGTTGGAGGTAACCGATGAGTACAGATCACTCTGCTTCAGGTCAAGCTTTAGGATATGTGTATCAGTTTGATCGTGCTACTTATAGACTCTTCCAGTCTGGGGTAGATGTTGTCGAAATAGGAGTTGAGGATGTAGATGATGTAAGTGTTCATCTCGATAACGGTAATGAGATACGGGAACAGGATAAGTCTACCGTCAACTCTGGATCGCCACTCTCCGACAGAAGCGTTGCATTATGGAAGACGTTGCACATTTGGGCAGAGACGATTCTAGGAACACCATTAGTTTTAAACACTACAGAATTTCATCTCGCGACAAACGGCTCGCTTTCAGCAAAATGTCTTGCGCGGCGGATCAATGGATCGACAGATGGAAAATCCGCAAAGGTTGTTTGCGATGAATTAAGGACTATGATTCCGACCTTAAGGGACGACTTAGTTCCTTTTGGAAAAACACTAAGTAAACTGAGTAACGAACAGTTAAGCAGTTTGATCATAAAGGTATCTGTTTTCGATAAGATGAGTTCTAGATTTGGGGGTAATCTGGAGGACCTGCAGGCTCTTAGGGTGTTTGAGCCAGGTATGAAAGTCGGGATTTTCGATACAATGAATGGTTGGGTAAAACGAAAAATTAGAGAATTAGTTGAAAGCGGACAAAAGCCCAGAATTACCCGAGCTGATTTTGATAATGAGCTGCAGGGACTATTCAGAAAAGTTACAGTTGCTCGATTGTCAGCAATAATTGAACCATTTGATATGGACGTTGATTTAAGCGAATACGAATCTCACGGTTTTGTTAAGCAGTTAGATTGGATTAATGTGGACGAGGATGTAATCAGGGAGGCAATTCTGAACTTTCTACATGCACAAGACACGCGAATGAAATGGTCAGATAATAATGCGGTTTCCGAAACAACTCTTCTGCAATACGAGAAGGACTTGAAAAAATGCTGGGAAACTGCAAGTAGACGAGCGTACAGACAGTCCTTCCCTTCGGACGAGCTTAAGGGTCAAGAATGCATGGATTTAACTTTAGAACAGAACACATTCATCCATAATGAAATAATGCCAAAGTCAATCTCCTGTGGTAATTTCCACGCCTTAGCTCACTTTACCGAAGAGCAAGAAGCAGTTATAGGTTGGCATCCTAGCTTCAAATCCTTAACGAAAGGAAGCCCTAAACCATGAGCGGAACCCTTTTACGTGAGTATGAAATAATGCAAAACCCTGCTCTTGGGGGTAATGCGCTTTGGGCGTTTACTCAGGGGTTTATTTCAAGACCAACGGAAGAATTGCAGCCATTGACTTTGTGGCACTTAGTCAGTGTGCTTCCCTTGGTATTTCATGATACGAGTCGAAAAATGATCTTGAAAAGAAAACAGTCGTCTGGACTACGTTCAATTCTTGATCGGGACACAGCTAGTTCTGTAGCTCAAAACGAGACCGTTTTTAATATTGATAATCGTTTGAGTGTTATGGAGAATAGGACTTTCCGCTCCCTGAACGTAGCTATTGCTTGTAATCTCATCACTCTTGAAGAGGGCTACTTTACATCCAATGTTCCCTACAAGCTCCCTAAGAAGGTATCAGATGAAACAAAGGATGTATTAAAGGCAGCGAATAAGCTGGGGGTATGGGCAGGAAGTATGTCCTCTTTTGAATATCTGACGATACTAGGAGTGGAGCCACTAAAATGAACTTTGCAATTTTGAAGATTATCATATGGTCTAAAGATTCGAACAAAACTCCACGTATACTTAATTTTAAGCCGGGTGCAATAAACTATATTACGGGTGCGAGTCGTAGCGGTAAGTCAGCCATTATCGAAATAATTGATTACTGTTTTGGATCGGGAGGTTGTTCCATTCCCAAGATCGGTCCAATCAGACGGAATTCATCGTGGTATGGGTTGTTGATCAGTACGGTAGAGGGAGAAAAGTTACTTGCACGGAGAGATCCGGGTGACCAGAACTCCACGGATGATTATATGATCATCGAAGGGGTAAGTGTTTCGGTTCCCGACTTTCCTGAGAAAAATGCAAACCGCGACAATGCCAAGGGCATCTTGCAAAGGTTGGCAAAAATACCTCAGTCGAATTCGGACTTCAATGAGACGGGTAGCGGCTTTAAGGGAAGAGCTTCAATTTCAGACATGACCGCTTTTATGTTCCAGCCACAGCGAATAGTTGCGAACAATGAGACCATGTTCTTTGAGGCGGATGTGGAAGAACACGCTAGAAAGTTACGAGAAATCTTCCCCTTGGTATTGGGGGTTGTCGATGCTGAAACTTTGATAAAACAGCATCGCTTGCAAGAGGTCAGGCGGTTGATCGAGCGAAAACAACGGCAACTCGAAGCGTTAAAAATAAACATCGAGAATTTTTCAGGTGAGGTAAGAGGCAGATACATAGCCGCGGCACAATATGGTCTGGTACCGTCTCTACGGGTAGATGAGACGAGCACCCAGGTCTTGTTTGAACGACTAAAGGATATCGTTACTACATGGAAGAAAGATCCGACTTACTGGGATTCAGATGGTCACCATATCAACACCGAGAGGCTTTCATGGTTACGTGAACGGGAGAGCGCACTAAATTCAGAAATCACAACATTGAGGGTAAGGCGTACTCAGTTAAGAGAACTTTCCTTGGCTAGGGCAACTTCGGAAATTAACATCTCTAGAAAGCGAGACAGGCTATCCTCAACATCATGGCTAGTGGAGCGATTAAGTACTGATCATACGTGTCCTCTTTGTGGAAACAACAGTGAATCTCCTTCCAGTGAACTGAAAAAACTAATTGAATCTACTCAAAAAGTTGAAGCCCAATGGAAGGCTGTCGAGCTTGTTCCGCCAATGTTAGATGCAGAAGAGGTAGAACTACAGAAGCAGATCTCTGTTAAGGAATCTGAACTTCGCCAAGTTAGATCTGAACGTGAATATATTCAAGAAGAAACCGAAGAGATGCAAGCTACAAGAGAGCAACGCGCAATGTTTGTAGGTAGAACTGCGGAGTTCATTAACCTTCATGAGTCTTTAACTGATGAGGGGTTGTTTGCAAGTGAAATTGATGCATTGAAAGAAGAAGAGGCAGATTTACTTAAGGCAGTAGACTTTGAAACATTTACTCAAAGGAAAGAAACAGCGTTGTTTAAGTTTTCAAGGTTTGCTGGTCACTACGGCAATATTGTTGAACTAGAAACAGGGGATGATCTGATTCAGCTTGATACCAATAAGCTAACCATACGAGTTATTGACGAGAAAGGTGGCACTGCATGGTTACGTGAAATTGGTAGCGGAGCTAACTGGCTTGGTTATCACGTAGCTACCTTATTGGCGTTACATGAACTTTTTATTAGCCAAGACATCCCTTACGTGCCGAGTCTTTTAGTCATTGATCAACCGAGTCAAACTCAATTCCCTGATGATACCGAAGAGGATTCGGAGAATGAGGAATTACAGGCAGTGAATAAAGTTTTTCAGGCGTTATCGTCGGGAATCAAAAGAACGAATGGAATTTTGCAGGTAATTGTAAGCGAGCATGCAGGTCAGAGTGTTGTAGATGGTCTTGAGAACGTACACCTTGTCGAGAGATGGCGTAAAGGACGTAAGATGATACCATGGCATTGGAGCAACGAAATGGATGTCAAAATGATCGGTAAAAACGCCCAATATGCGGCGGATGACTTGTTTAAGTCACACATCGAACCTGCTTGTAGGGATGCAGTTGGAGATGATTCTTGCGAGGTCAGTATCGTAAATGCCTCGTTTAGCGTGGATGGTGTAACATTTAGCGCATTAGCAGAAACCCTAAAGCAAGGGACTATTGAACTTTCAGGACTAATTGATTTCGATTTAATGGTAACTTTATTGATGCCGATAGACTAATACTAAGCCGCCAGTATTTGCCTGGCGGCTTAACTTTCGTTAAAGGTGGTCCGCTTCCTCATTGCTTGGTTTACGTATTTGCAAAAATCGCACTGATTATGCAAAAAGTAACAAACTTCGACAGATAGTCTGGTATATAATACTGGGAAAATCTAAGTCTAGGAATGGAGAATCGATGATGAGCTTATTCAAGAGTAGGATTAGAGGCGGAAACGGTGGTGGTCCACAAAAGCCTTCAGACCCAACTGAAATTTTCAAAACCTTGATTCATCAGGAAGGATACGACTATCTTCGGGATATTCAAAAAGACTTTTTGAAGTTGTGGTATAGCAATCGTGGACAGAGAGATGTAGTAGGGATCTTAAACACCGGTGCAGGTAAGACATTGATTGGTCAATTGATGCTCCTTTCTAAGATGAATGAAGGGGTAGGACCTGTGGTATATCTTTGTCCTGATAAGCAACTTGTGGAACAAGCCATCCAACAGGCTGCTATTCACAATATACCTGTAGTTACAATCTTTCAAGAACCAGGTCAAGCAGCTGAGTTCCCAGTTGAGTTCCTGAATGGAAAAGCAATTCTTGTCACTACATTCGAGAGAATGTTTAACGGTCGCTCAATTTTCGGCGTTGATGGGTATGGGAGTCGACCAATTCAAGAAATCGGTGCGTTCGTTATTGATGATGCCCATAGTTGTATTAAGAAGGCTCGTCAGCAAAGTACGATTATTTTTGAGAGGGATCATCCTGCGTACTCAAAATTGTATAAGCTATTCGAATCTTCAATCCGCGAGCAGGGTGAAGGAGCGCTAACTGCCATAAAGTCTGGGGATTCCACGGTTTCTCGGATCGTTCCCTACTGGGTTTGGAGGCAGCATAAAGATTCAGTTTTTAGTATCCTTCAAAAGTTGTATGAAGACAACGATGATTCTGTTTTCTTCACTTGGGGTATTATTGGCGATGAATTGTCAAAGTGCCAATGTTATATAAGTGGCAGCCAAATTGAAATTACACCGCTTCAAATTCCTGTGCAAAGAATTCCTTCATTTTTTAACGCCAAGAATAGGTTTATTTTGTCAGCAACATTTAATAACAGTACTGATCTAATAACTGAACTAGGAATTGAAAAGGATTCAGTTGTATCTCCTTTAGAGGTTGATAACCAGGGGGACGCTGGAGAAAGGTTAATTATCGCTCCTAAGAGGTATTTCGCTGATTTGACTGACGAAATGATGCGACCAATTATCGCAAAGTATGCTGAGACGCATAATGTTGTGGTAATCGTTCCCAATGGTGGAAAAGCAAAGGCATGGGCTAAGTACAATCCGACTCTTGTTGATAAAGATAATATTCTAGCCGCGACTGAAACTTTGAGGCAGTCCCAAGGAAATCTCATGGTATTTCTTAACAGATACGATGGGGTCGACTTGGCAGGGGACTCTTGCAGAATTCTAGTTCTTGATGGAAAACCGAGTGCATACTCCGCAAGAGAACGGTATATCTCAATTGTGCGAGAGGGATCGCCTTTCTTAAATGCTCAGACAGCTCAGACAATCGAACAGGGCTTAGGAAGAGCAGTAAGGTCAGGTAGTGATCATTGTGCAGTTTTCATTTTGGACAACTCATTGCTTAATTTCATTGGAGTTGATGCGAATCGTTCCTTCTTTAATCCTGCTACAAGAGCGCAAATTGATTTTGGTCTTGAGCTGTTTGGCGAGCAGAAACCAACATCTTGTGAAGAGGCATTGAAGGAGATTTATGGAGCGGTGGAGGCTTGTTTAACTGGTGATCAAGAATGGCGTCAGTTTCACAAGGATATGATTTTGAACGCTGAACCAGACGATAAAAGCGCGACATCTCACCTGCTCGATATTGCCGAGATGGAGAGAATTGGACTCAAGAAGTATCGTGATGATTTTTACGAAGATGCTTGCGGTGTCATTCGCGATTTTATGAACACGCATAAAGATTCTATGAGTAATATTGATGAGGCTTATTATCTGCAAATGGGAGCAACTTTGCTAGATTACTTCAATCCAGTTGGAGCTGCTGACATGCAGGTAAAAGCAAAGAGCCTTTCATCGAAGGTATTAAAACCGCAAGCCCATACTTACTCGAAACTGACCAAGGTTAAAGGACGGCAAGCTGATATTGTTGTTAAGTGGTTGGAGCAATACTCGAATGGAACTGACGTGGTTATTGCTATTGAGAACTTGTATGCAGATTTAATTTACTCACCTGATGTTGATTCTCATATGTTTGAAAAGAGTGTTCATCAAATTGGAGAGTTTCTCGGGTTTACTTCTCAGATGCCGGAGGAAGATGAGGGCGATGGACCGGATAATCTATGGAGAATGGAAAACGGGGTCAATCTTATCATCGAGGCAAAAAATAATAGCACCAATGATAAGGTTTCTAGATCAGAAATTGAACAGTTACTTCATTCGATTCAGTGGCATAACGATAAATATGGCACTGAGCAGAAGTATGTTCCTATTATGTTACATAGGGGCACAAGATCATTTGAAAATGCTCATCCTTCGGAAGACAGCAGAGTCATGCATGAAGCGTTATTAAAACAACTGAAAGATGCCCTTTCGAATTTGGCTAAAGCACTTTCCCAGAAGCCACCTAAGTTTTGGACGATCGCAGAGGTACACACACTACTTTCAACCAATGGTCTGTTATATAGTCAATTCGCAGACAAATACACGATTCCTTTACGGTAAAGACCGAGTCGTGAAGTAAAATGTTAGAGCTAGCGTAATTCGTCCAGCACTAGACGGTGTTAGTTGTCCACGAATTGACGGGAAAAC